>JAGWTE010000005.1 GCA_028869095.1 Burkholderiales bacterium | reverse complement strand
GCATCCGGATGGTGCCCAGACGGTCGGCCTCTTTGGCGCGCATGGCGGCCTTCATGTCATCAGAGATACGTGCTTTCAAGCTCATGGCAGTGAATCAGGTTGGATGGTTGAAATGGATGCAAAAAACAAAAAGCCCGCATGGGCGTCCCCGCGCGGGCTTTATGCAGGAACCGATCAGGCGGATAGCCATTTTGACCGGTTCAGAAGCAGACCGGTATCAGTACAGCTTCTTGGGCAGTTGCATGCTGCGCACGCGCTTGTAGTGGCGCTTGACGGCAGCAGCCTTCTTGCGCTTGCGTTCAGCGGTGGGCTTTTCGTAGAACTCGCGTGCGCGCAGTTCGGTCAGCAGACCCAGCTTTTCAATGGTGCGCTTGAAACGGCGCAGGGCCACGTCAAACGGCTCGTTTTCTTTGACACGGATGGTCGTCATTACAGATTCGCTTTCAGTATGAATGCATTCAAAGGGCTGGCTTCAACGGCCTCTGACATTGGGTTCGGATCACTCACACAGGCCTCCGGGCCAGGGCCCGCTCCCGGTTTCCGCGGATGGAAACGGGTCTGCCCAACGGGGTGTGCATGACTGGGTCTAAACCGCCACGCCAGGGGACTTTTTTGCAAGCATCAAAGCAAGCCCCACCAACAAAGCCTGAGATTCTACCCCGGTTTTTGACAAATTTCTACTATTTAGCCAAATGCAGCGATTCGATTTGGGCAATGCCCTGCTGCTGGGCCAAAAACTGGCGCTCTTGCGCCGTCGGGCGGGGTAAATCTGCGGGCCAAGGCCATTTTTGAGTATCCAACAAATCGCTCAAAGGCTCCAGCACAAATGCGCGTTGCAGCATGCGTGGGTGCGGCAAGGTCAAAGTTGCCGTGTCGCGCTGGGCGCCCCCAAACCACAGCAGGTCCAGGTCCAGGGTGCGAGGGGCATGGCGATAAGGGCGCGTGCGGTCGTGGTCGCACTCCAATTGCAGCAAGGCGCGAAGCAATTCCTCAGGCCCCAATGCGGACTGCAGGGCCACCACGGCGTTGAGGTAATCGGGGCCGGACGCATCCACCGGGGCGGTCTGGTACACAGACGAGACGCCCTCCACCCGGGTCCACGGCAGGGTCTCCAAAGCAGACAGGGCCGAGCGCAGCTGCGCAGCCACATCGCCCAGATTGCCCCCCATGCCCACCAAGGCGCGAAAACGCGGGGGGATCTGCGGCTCAGCCATGGATGTTCAGTCCTCTTGGGTCTCGCGCGAAGCGCCCTCACCCGCAGGCTTGCGGCGGCGACGGCGGCGTTTCTTGGCCGGGGCGTCACCGTCTTCACCGCTGCCACCATTGGCAGCCAGGGCAGCGCGTTTGGCCGACTCTTGCTGGCGCGCTTCGTCCATCAGGTGCTTGCGCTCGTGGGCATCGGCCAGCGAAAAAGCCTCCCACCAACTCGCCAGAGTGGGGTCGATCTCACCACATTGACCGCGCAGGCGCAAAAAGTCAAAGCCAGCACGGAAGCGTGGTTGCTCGACCAGGGTCAGAGGGCCATTGCCCACACGCTTGTCAAAGCGGGGTTGCATGGTCCAGATCTCGCGCATGTCGGCGGCCAGCTTGCCGCGACCAGAGATGTCGCCAATGCTGGCGTCAAACACTGCGTCGGTGGCTGCTTGCAGCGCCGGGAAGGCGGGCTCGCCCTTGGCCATGGCGCGCTTCCAGTGATCCTGCACGTCATGCCACAGCAGGCAGGCCAGCAAGAAGCTGGGCGCCACGGGCTTGCCTTCAGACACGCGGCGGTCGGTGTCGGCCAGCGCCAGTTGAACGAACTGCTCGCGACCAGGATGGCGGCGGGCTTCGTCAAACACGGCATCCAAGATGGGGAACACACCGCGGTCCAGTCCCTGCTTGCGCAACTGATCCAGCGACGCACGGGCGTGCCCGGTCTGCAGCAACTTGATCATTTCGTCAAACAAGCGCGACTGGGGCACGTTGCTCAGCAACTCGGCCATTTCCTGCAAGGGTTCGCGGGTCTTGGGCTCGATCTCAAAGCCCAGCTTGGCGGCAAAGCGCACGACGCGGATGATGCGAACCGGGTCTTCGCGGTAACGCACCTCAGGCACGCCGATCATGCGCAGCACGCGCTTTTTGGCATCTTTGATGCCATGGTGGAAGTCGACCACGATGCCCGTTCGCGGGTCGTAGTACATGGCGTTGACGGTGAAGTCACGGCGCGCCGCGTCCTGGTCTTGCGGCCCCCAGACGTTGTCGCGCAGCACGCGGCCGCTGGCGTCGACCACATGGGACTTGTCAGCCAACTCTTTGCGGGATGTCTTTTCGTTGCCAGAGACTTGCTCGGCCGCCGTGGCGTCCAGATAGGCGCGGAAGGTCGACACCTCGATGACTTCGTTTTCTCGGCCACGGCCATAGACCACGTGGACGATCCGGAAACGACGACCGATGATGAAGGCGCGGCGAAACAGTCCTTTGACCTGCTCCGGCGTGGCGTTGGTGGCCACGTCGAAATCTTTGGGACGATGCCCCAGGATCAGGTCGCGCACCGCACCACCGACGATGTAGGCCTCATACCCGGCGTTTTGCAGGGTTTCGACCACGCGCATGGCCCGGTCGTCGACGAGGTTGACGTCGATTCCGTGCTCACTTTGAGGCACTTCGACGCGCTTGCCCGTCGGGATGCGTGTTTTGGCCTGACGGCCGGCCGCACCCGAACGGGGCTTGAGAATCTTGTCAATCAGACTTTTGATCATGCGAACAATCGAAGAACACGCCAGCCACGCTCAAGGGCCACCGTTTCCAGCGCGGGGCTGGGGTTGGTGGCCACTGGATCGTTGGCTCTCTCCAGTAAAGGCAGGTCGTTGGGGGAATCGCTGTAGAAGCTGACGCGATCAAAATCGCTCAGCTGATGGCCTTTGTCGGCCAGCCATTGTTCCACACGTGTGATTTTGCCCTCTCGGAAGGAGGGCACGCCGTCAATCGCCCCGGTGACACGCCCTTGGGCATCACGAACGAGGCGTACAGCCAACAGATCGGCCACATCAAAGGCGTCGGCAATGGGACGGGTCACAAATTCGTTGGTGGCCGTGACGATGGCCAACAAATCGCCCTTGGCACGGTGGGCCTCCACCAGCTCGACAGCCTGAGGCTGCATGGCGGGGTAGATGACCTCGTCCATGAAGGCCTGCTGCAGGTGCAATTGCTCAGCTGGGGTCATTTGCCGCCAGATGCTGGTGGTAAAGCGGATGTAGTCATCCAGCACCAAGGTGCCTTCGCAGTATTGTTGGTAGAAGCCGTCATTGGTCTGACGGTACTGCACCGCATCGGCCAGCCCTTGGCGGATCAGGAATTCACCGAACTCATGGTCTGAGTCCAAGGGCAAGAGGGTGTGGTCCAGGTCAAACAGGCACAAATTCATGGGGTCTCCAAGGCCAGCATTTGTTTCAGTAGCGGCACGGTCACCACGCGGTGCTCGGCCAGGGCAAAGCGGTCCAGTCGGTCCAGCAGTGCCATCAAAAATCCCAAGTCGCGGCTGTAGCGCGTGAGCAGGTAGCTCAAAACGCCCTCACCCAGGTCGATGCCGCGCCGCGCCGCTTCGCGCTGCAAGGCATCGCGTACGCCGGCCTCGTCCAGCGCTTCGAGCGCAAAGGTCAGGCCCCAGCCCAATCGGGTCCGCAAGTCGTCTCGCACTGGTAAATCAACAGGCGGGACACGGCCGGCAGCCACGATGCTCAACATGGGCACACCGCCCTCGCCCACCACATCAGAGACACCCGCCGTGGCCGATTCGATGAAGAGGTTGAAGGCCAGATGCTGGTTGTGCGCGTCCAGCAAATCGCAGTCATCGATGACGGCCAAAGTGGGCCCTTGCGGATCAGGTGCATCCCAGATCTGGCAGGTCTGCGCATTGAGCCAGATGACGCCAAACTGCAGTGCCACGGCCTTTTCCACCAAGGCACGCAGCAAATGGGTTTTGCCGACACCAGACGCGCCCCACAGGTACACCGGACTCTGGTTCGAGCCAGCTTGGGGCCAGTTACGCAGCCAGTTCAGCGCCTGCGCATTGTCACCCACGATGAAATCATCCAGACCAGGGGCGGCAACGGGCCCCAGATCCAAAGGCATCTGGCGCATCAGGGCATCAAACTGCACACCGTCGTGCGCCAAACTGTCTGTCGAACTTGTCATGTGAACCCGATTTTATCGGGCTCCCAGGCGTGGCGCCGCCGCTCAGTTCTTATCCCTTGCGTAAACAGCCCGGCGGGCCGACTCCAGAGCCTCTTCCAGCTTGGCCTGGTCGCGCTGTGCTGCAGGCTTGGCCTGCCAGTCAGCCACGATGGCTGCTTCGCGGCGCTTGTACTCGGTCAAACGGGATGCGTCTTGGGCCACCTGCTCGGCATCCGGCTTGGGCGCAGCGTTGATCAGGATGTTTTTGGCCTCGTCAATGCGCTGCTTGCGCAGGTCTTCGTTGGGCTCCAGGTCCGTCCACAAAGCCGTGGCCAGCATCAGGGCCTCACCCATGGAGGCCTCGCCTTGACGCAAGCGCTCAGGCACTTGCTCCAGCAGGCGCTTGGCCAATTCCTGGCGATGGGCCACGTCAGGCGAGCCCTTGAGACTTTGCCATTGCTCAAAGCCCCGTTGAAACCGCAAGTACTTGAGTACCCGCTCGGTTTCGGCCTTGGGATTGGGGGTTTTGGCCATGGCCTCTTTCAAGGCGGCCCAGTCTTCGGGAGTGAAATCAGCCGGACGCCCGTCGGCCAACACGGGCGGAGGGGTCACCAGCGCCGATTCGACCAGCTTGGGGCCGGCAGCCACGGCAGGCCAAGAGGCGGGCCTACCTGGCTCGACGCGGGCAGGCACGGACTCGTCAGCGCGGGTCAACCACCACCAAGCGGTGGCCCCGACCAACGCGCCTACCAACAACGCGCCTACCAACAACGCCCCAACCCAAGGACGCCGCCAACCCTGACGACTTTGATACGTGATCATGTTGAAACCAACAATGCAATGACATGAAACCCCGGGATTGTGGTGAGGCACCCGCATGCCACGACATGGGATAAACCCACGGCGCCCCTCAAGCTGACGGGGTATGTGGTGACCACATACAACACCTGCCACTACACTGGCGGCCTGTTGTCACCCTCTCCACGATCCGTTTGCGGATCCGTTCAATGTCCATGAATCTGAACAGTTTTGACCCGATGGTCATCACGGCCGTGGCGGCCGTCGCCTCCTACCTGGTGGGGTCTTTGTCCTTTGCGGTCATCGTCAGCCGACTGTTTGGCCTGGCTGACCCGCGCACTTATGGCTCAGGCAACCCAGGTGCGACCAATGTGCTGCGCTCGGGTAACAAAGGCGCGGCTGTGCTGACCCTGTTGTTCGATGCCGTCAAGGGCTATGTGCCCGTGGTGGTGGCTCAACATCTGGGCCTGTCTGAACAAGTGGTTGCTGTCGCCGGTCTGGGCGCCTTCCTGGGCCATTTGTGGCCCGTGTTTTTCAAATTCGAGGGTGGCAAGGGGGTCGCCACGGCAGCGGGTGTGTTGCTGGGCTTTTCTGGGGCACTGGGTGGCGGCGTGTTGCTGGTCTGGATCGCCATGGCCGCGATCTTCCGTTACTCGTCGCTGGCTGCCTTGACAGCCTCGATTGCCGCCCCGCTGATTCACGCTTTCGGCTGGGGGGTGAGCGTCACCACAGGCGCCATCGTCGTGATGAGTGTTCTGCTGATCTGGCGTCACGAGGCCAACATCCGCAAACTGCTGGCCGGCCAAGAAAGCAAGCTGGGCCAAAAGGCCTGACCGGCTGAACGGCGATGACGCCAGCGCCTCAGCCTCGGGCCTCGTCGTGGTGGACCTTGTTGATCACCTTGGGCGTGGTTTGGGGACTGTTTCAAGCGCTGCAATGGTGGCAAAGCCAGCGTCAAAGCCAGGCCTTGGCTGAGGTGCTGCAACAGCATCCCGTGAAGGCTGGCGACGTGCTGATGTACACCACATCCAGCTGCCCGTACTGCGCCCAGGCTCGCGACTGGTTGGGCCGCAACCACGTGCCATTTACCGAGTGCAACGTTGAGCAAGAAGCCCATTGCCAGGCGGAATTTGAGCGCCAAGGCTCACCAGGCGTCCCCCTGATGCAGGTACGTGGCCTATGGAACCTGGGGTTTGACGCCCAATGGGTCACCCTGGCGCTTCAACGTCAAGCCGGCCAGCCGGCCCGCCATCAGGCGGACAGCCCCAGCGCCGCCACACCCCCTCGCCCTTGACGCACCACTTGCACCTCGCCTGAGCTGAGGTCGATCACCGTGCAGGGCTCCATCGCGCAGGCGCCGGCATCGACAACCGCCTGAATGCGCTTTTCCAGTTGTGCGCGAATCTCTTGAGGGTCGTTGAGCGCTTGCTCCTGGTCCGGCAGGATCAAGGTGGTTGCCAGCAAAGGCTGCCCCATTTGCTCAAGCAAAGCCTGGGTCACGACGTGATCCGGAACCCGCAGGCCAATGGTGCGGCGCGAAGGGTGGGACACGCGGCGCGGCACCTCCTTGGTGGCCTCCAAAATGAAGGCATACGGACCGGGTGTTGCAGCCTTGAGCATGCGGTATTGCTTGTTGTCGACGCGGGCGTAGTTGGCGAGCTCAGACAGGTCTCGACACAGCAGTGAGAGGTGATGCCGCTCGTCGACACCGCGAATGCGGCGCAAGGCATCGACCGCCGCCTTGTCGTCCAGATGGCAAACCAAGGCGTAGCAGGAATCGGTCGGAATGGCGGCGACGCCCCCACGATGCAAGATGTCTGCGGCCTGCTTGATCAAGCGGGGCTGAGGATGCTGCGGGTGAACTTCAAAGTATTGAGCCATGGGCTCTAGCCTAACTGCTTCAGGCCCCAGTCAAGCTCAAGGCATCAAAATTCGGTGTGCCAACGCGTCCCAGACCGGACGAACGGAGCGGGGCAGAGCCGGCAAGGTACCCAGATCGGTGTGGCTTTCGGCGGGGTCATGGAAGTCAGAGCCGCGCGACGCCAGCAGATCGAACTCCTGGGCCATGTCGGCGTATTTTTGGTACTCGGGCACCGTGTGGCTACCGGTCACCACCTCCACACCCAAACCGCCGTGCGCCTTGAATTCGGTGAACAAGGCGTACTCTTCGTTGGGGGTGAAATCGTATCGACCAGGGTGGGCGACGACGGCGATGCCACCGGCCTCGGTGATCCAGCGAACCGCGTCGGCCAACTTGGCCCAACGGTGTTCGACAAAGCCCGGCTTGCCTTCAGTCAGGTACTTTTTGAAGACCTCATGAGGATCACCGCACACACCGATCTCGACCATGTAGCGTGCAAAGTGCGTTCGCGAGATCAAATCGGGGTTGCCAACGTATTTGAGCGCCCCCTCAAACGTGCCGGGAATGCCCACGCGAGCCAGATCAGCCGCCATGTCACGGGCACGGCGTTCGCGGCCATTGCGCGTCTCGTGCAGGCCTTGCACCAATTGAGCGTCATCCGGATCAAAGCCCAATCCGACGATGTGAACGGTTTTGTGCGCGAAGGTGACCGAGATTTCAGAGCCGGCCAAGTAGCCCATGCCCAACGCATTGGCCGCTTGGTGAGCGCGGTGCTGCCCACCCACTTCATCATGGTCGGTCAGGGACCACAACTGGACGCCATTGGCACAGGCGCGCGCTGCCACCGCTTCGGGCGACAGGGTGCCATCTGACACATTGGAGTGGCAGTGCAGATCGGCGTTGATGAGGTGCATGTCCGGGTTAAAGCTTGTTCTTGGTCATCCTATCAAGCCTGGGTCCCTCGCCACCTGCGGTGTGTGATTAACCCCACTTGGGTGTCGAGCGCCCCCAGGCATGTAGGCAGGCTTGAGTCAATTCCCTGACGAGTTGGTCGTCAACCGGCTGGCGATAGCGAACCTTGATGTGACGCATGCCCTTGCCTGCGCCATCCAACTCAGGAAAGTCCGCCACCAGTTGCACACCGTTGAAGACTTGCAGGTGCGCGTTGGCTTTGTGCAGCACGATGGCCATGACGTTGTCGCCATCGTTGATGAAGCACAGATTGCCCCACTTGACCTCAGGACGCAGTTGAGGCGCGGCCTCAAGAATGGCCTTGTGCATGGCCTGCGCGGTATCGCGCTGCTCGGGGCGCAGGCTGTCGTAAAACGCGTTGATCAACGCAGGGGACTGGAGCGGACGACGCATCGGAGGGGCACTCAAACAAAAAGTACAACGGTGACATTGATGCCAGACGACGCCCGACGAACCTCGAAAGGCTCGCTTTTGGCGCGAAACGCCAATACCACCTACTGCTTTTGTTTATTTGCCCCCGGCGGACCGGGTTGGCGACTGTCTTGGAGACGCAGGGTCAGTGGCAGGGCACCCGAAAGTGCTCAATGCCGACCCGATAATCGTAACTGAACGTAATGAGTTGTTGCACACTCATTACGGGGGAATTTAACGCGAAGCCCCCTTTATTGACCCCGATCAGGTTTTGGGCAGGGTCACGCCGGTCTGGCCTTGGTACTTCCCGCCTCGGTCTCGGTAACTGGTTTCGCAGACCTCATCGCTTTCAAAGAACAGCACCTGAGCACAACCCTCGCCCGCGTAAATCTTGGCGGGCAGCGGTGTGGTGTTGCTGAATTCGAGCGTGACGTAGCCTTCCCACTCGGGCTCGAACGGGGTCACGTTGACGATGATGCCGCAGCGCGCGTAGGTGCTTTTGCCCAGGCAGATGGTCAGCACGTTACGGGGAATGCGGAAGTACTCCACCGTGCGGGCCAGCGCAAAGCTGTTGGGCGGGATGATGCAGACATCGCTATGGATGTCGACAAAACTCTTTTCGTCGAAGTTCTTGGGGTCGACCACCGTGGAGTGGATGTTGGTGAAGACCTTGAACTCGGGGGCGCAACGGATGTCATATCCGTAGCTGCTGGTGCCGTAGCTGACAATTTTCTGGCCATCGGCCGACTGGCGGACCTGGCCGGGCTCAAACGGCTCGATCATGCCGTGCTCTTCGGCCATGCGGCGGATCCAGCGATCAGACTTGATGCTCATGCAATCTCCTGTGAACTGAGCGGATTGTCCCCGATCGCGGGGCATTTCTGACACCACCAGCGCGGATGGTTTTTGAGCCAGCGCAGGGCGCTTGATTTTCTGCTCACGGATCGCGCACCAAAGTGAAGCGCACTGCGCTGGCACGGATCTCGCTTTAGGACCCTGCACAAGGACTTGGCCAACGAAGGCTGAGCCAACAACGCTGAGGTTACTCATGTCAGATTTCAAATCCTTCCTGAAGGCGGGGCACGCCCCAACCTTGTTTGCATCGTTTCTGTACTTTGCGTTTTCGTGCTGCATCTGGGTGATGAATGGCGCCATGGCCCCCTTCATCACCGAAGACCTGAAGCTGACGGCTGCGCAGAAGGGGCTGATGCTGTCGATCCCGATTTTTGCGGGCGCATTCATGCGCTTTCCGCTGGGCATCCTGGCGCAGTATGTGGGCCGCAAAGCAGCGACCCTGGTCGAGATGAGCATGATCGCCGTCGCCATGATTTATGGCTACTTTTACGTGCACACCTTTGACAACCTCTTGGCCATGGGTGCACTGCTGGGTATCGCGGGCGCCAGTTTCGGCGTGGCGCTGTCGCTGGGTTCTGGCTGGTTCCCACCCAAGTACAAGGGGCTGGCCATGGGTTTGGTGGGCGCGGGTAACGTCGGCACGGCTGTGTCGGTGCTGGTGGCCCCTCCCCTGGCCCAAGCCTACGGCTGGCAAACGGTCTATGGTTTTGCCGCCATCGCGATCTGCCTGCCCATGCTGGTGATGATTTTCTTCGCCAAAGAACCACCTGACCGCGACGCCCACGCTTCGTTCCGCGAGCACATTGCCTGTTTGTTTGAAAAAGATGGCTGGGCCTTCAGCATCATCTACGGCGTGACCTTTGGCGGTTTCATTGGTTTGACCTCCTTCCTGCCCAGCTACTACTACGAGCAATTCCATGTGAGCAAGGTGCAAGCCGGTCAGTTGACCATGCTGGCTGCTTTCATGGCTGCCGCGCTGCGCATCTTTGGCGGCTGGATCTCCGACCGTTGGGGCGGCGTGAACACCTTGACCGTGGTGATCATCACCGTGGCGATCTCCCTGGTCCTGGCTGGCATGGCTGGTGATTCGTTGATCTTGACGACCCTGCTGCTGATGCTGTGCTTTGCGGCCCTGGGTACGGGCAATGGCGCCCTGTTCCAACTGGTGCCCCTGCGCTGGCCTCTGACCACTGCTGTGGCCGGTTCGATGATTGGTGAAATTGGCGCCCTGGGCGGCGGTTTGGTCCCCAACGCCATGGGCCTGGCCAAGACGCACACGGGCAGCTACCTCGGTGGCTTCGTCGCGATTGCCGTGCTGGCTGTGCTGTCTCTGGTGATGATGCGCGTCATGCAAATCCGCTGGACCCGCACCTGGGCTGAAAAGGGTGGCCGCGCACGCACCACCGGTAGCACCTCGGGCGCTTACCGCGACAACACCGTGAAGGCCTGAGGCCCGAACGCACCATCCGCGCGCCCATGAAGCACATGGGCCGCACATGGGCCGCACATGTGCGGCACATGAAAAAGCCCCAAGGCACAAGCTTGGGGCTTTTTTTATGGTTCTGCCCTTTTCACCCTTTAGGCAGGAACATCAACCAGTAGACCAGCAACAAATTGAGCAGCACGGACACAGCCAACGCCACCTTCCACAAATCAGCGGGATCGCGTCCCACCAAAGGGGTCGCGGCCAAAGCAGACAAAGGCCGGGAGGCACCACGGTCCAGCGCCAGCAGCATTTCTTCCGCCGTTTCAAAGCGCTGCTTTTTGTCTTTGGCAATGGCCTTGAGCACGATGTGATCCAACCAGATCGGCACATCCGGGCGCAAGCGCGAGGGAGCGATCGGGTTGACACGCCTGAATCGCCCTGTCTGGTAAGGCTCCACCTCACCGTAAGGCAGGCGCCCGGTCAACCATTGATACAGCGTCACCCCCAAAGCGAACAGATCGCTTTGTGAATCAGCCCGAGAGACCGCAGGGTCGTCATCCCATTGTTCGGGGTTCATGTAGCTGGGCGTTCCGGCGTGGAGCACTTTCAAGGACTCCGGCTCTTTACCCGACAGTGCCACCCCCAGATCCATCAAACGCCATTGGCCATCGACGCCTTTGAGCACGTTCTCCGGTTTGACATCACGGTGGATGACGCCAAATTGGTGCAAGCGACCCAAGGCCCGCACCACGTCTGAAATGCCTGCCACCACGTCGGTCACACTGAAGGCCTGCTTGCGCGCCAACATGTCGCTGAGCATGGCGCCATCGACCCATTCAAACAGCGTGTAGAAGCAACTGGGGTCAACCGGTTCATACACGCGCACCAGCCCGGTGTCTTTGCGCTCCGTGACCCGCGCGCCCAACCAGGCCTCGTGCGCCAGCATGGCGCGCTCTTCGGGGTCACTGGCTCGGGCTTCGTGCAAGGTTTTGAGCGCATAGGTCAGCCCACGCGCTGTATCGCGAACCTTGTAGACACGGTGCACGCCGTTTGAAAACACGCAGGCATCGACCGTCAAACCGTCCAAGGTATCCCCCGCCACGAGCTTGGCCGGAACCGGCAGTTGGCGCCCCCGGCGGTGGGCATCCTCCAGCCGCGCTGCGGCCAAGCCTTTGACCCGAATCACCAAGGCAGTAGCGTTGTCGCGGCCATTGGCGGCCAAGGCTTTGGCCACCAAGGCTTCGCTGGCGTCCTGTGCAGACCCATCTCGCGCCAGATCCAGCACGGCTTGACGCTTGAGCACACCGTGCACGCCATCGGTGGTCAACACAAAGGTGTCGCCGATCTGCAGCTCGCCCTCTTCGTAGTCCACGCGAAGGCCATCGTCCAAGCCCACGGCGCGAGTCAAGCCATTTTGAAATTCAAGGGTGCCAAGGGTGTGATCTTGGGTGAGCTGCACGCAGTCGCCCCCACGGATCAAGTAGGCTCGGCTGTCGCCCACATGCGCCAGGGTGTAGCTGTGACCGCGCAACACGACGGCGGTCAAGGTGGTCATGGCTGCTTGAGCCGCACCGTCTTGCTTGTGGCCCGCGCGTCGGCGGTTGTGGTCTGCCAACCAGGCGTTTTGCGCAGCGATGACGCGGTCCAAGGCCACCGTCGTGTCCCAGGTGGCGGGCGTGGCGTAGTAGTCCTGCAGCAAAGCCATCACGGTCGTTTGCGCGGCCTCGCGGCCCAAGCCGCCTGCAGACACGCCATCGGCAATGGCCGCCACCACACCCCATGCCTCTTCATGGGGCGAGGGTTGGCCGACGGCTGCGAAATCTTCCAAATCGGTGCGCGGGCCTTTCTGGCTGGCGTACCCGATGTCCAAGTCAAAACTCATGCTGTCCTTGTTTTCTGAGGCTAAGGCACCCTTGAGTCACCACATTGGTGCACCCAATCGGGCCAGGCCTTATCGCGCGCAAGTTTCAAGCCCACGCACGGTGCAATCCGAGTAATCCCGCACTACAAACAAGCTGGCCTTGTTTTTGCTTGATCTAGGTCATAACGATTTCTGTCTCCGCGCTGAGGAGCTGTTCATGAAGAAGATGAAGCTTGTTTTGATCGGCAACGGTATGGCTGGGGTTCGCGCCCTGGAAGAGCTGTTGAAGGTCGCCCCCGACTTGTACGACATCACCGTATTCGGCGCTGAGCCTCATCCCAACTACAACCGCATTTTGCTGTCACCCGTGCTGGCGGGCGAACAAACGATCGACGAGATCATTCTCAACCCTCTGGATTGGTACGCTGAGCACGGCATCACGCTGCACACCCACAAGAAGGTGACGCACGTGGACCGTACCCGTCGGGTGGTCATCGCCGAGGATGGCACGGAAGCCGAATACGACCGCCTGCTGATCGCCACAGGGTCGAACCCCTTCATCTTGCCCGTGCCCGGCAAGGACTTGAAGGGCGTGATCGCATACCGCGACATCGCCGACACCAACACGATGATCGACACGGCCAAGACGCACAAGCACGCCGTGGTCATCGGCGGCGGCTTGCTGGGCCTGGAAGCGGCCAACGGTTTGATGCTGCGCGGCATGAGCGTGACGGTGGTGCACATTGCCCCCTGGCTGATGGAGCGCCAGCTGGACGACGTGGCGGGCAAGATGCTGCAACGTTCGCTGGAAGAGCGTGGTTTGCAGTTCCGCATCGGCGCGCAAACGCAAGAGTTGGTGGGCAGCGAAGACGATCGCGTCAAGGCGGTCAAGTTCAAAGACGGCACCGAAGTGCCGGCCGACCTGGTCGTCATGGCTGCCGGTATCCGCCCCAACACCGAACTGGCTGAAAAGATTGGCCTGCATTGCAACCGTGGCATCGTGGTGACCGACACCATGCAAACCGTGACCGACCCTCGCGTGTATTCGGTCGGCGAATGCGCAGCGCACCGTGGCATTGCCTACGGCCTGGTCGCCCCCTTGTTTGAGCAAGGCAAGGTGTGCGCGAACCACTTGGCCATGTTCGGCATCGGCCGCTACACCGGCTCGCAAACCTCGACCAAGCTGAAGGTCACCGGCATTGATCTGTTCTCGGCGGGCGACTTCATGGGTGGCGACGGCACCGAAGAGATGGTTTTGTCCGACCCCTTTGGCGGCGTCTACAAAAAGCTGGTCATCAAGGACAACAAGCTGGTGGGCGCCTGCCTGTATGGCGACACGGTGGATGGCAGCTACTACTTCAAGCTGATCCGCGAAGGCAATTGCATCCGCGACAAGCGTGATCGCCTGATGTTTGGCGAGTCCAACATTGGCGACACCGGCCACGAAGGCCACAACAAGGCCGCCGCGATGGCCGACACTGACGAGGTTTGCGGCTGCAACGGCGTCACCAAGGGTGCCATCTGCAAGGCGATCAAGGACAAGGGCCTGTTCACCCTGGACGAAGTGCGCAAGCACACCAAGGCCAGCGCGTCTTGCGGATCCTGCACCGGCTTGGTTGAACAACTGATCATGTTCACCGCTGGCGGCGACTATTCGGCCACGCCCAAGAAGAAGGCGATGTGCGGCTGCACCGACCACAGCCACCAGGATGTGCGCGAGGCCATCCGCGATCAAAAGATCCTCACCATCGATGGCGTCTACAAGACCTTGGGCTGGCGCACGGCCAATGGTTGTGCCAGCTGCCGCCCGGCCATCAACTACTACCTGATCAGCACTTGGCCCAAAGAGGCGCAAGACGACCCACAAAGCCGCCTGATCAACGAGCGCAGCCACGCCAACATCCAAAAGGATGGCACGTACTCGGTCGTGCCCCGCATGTGGGGCGGCGAGACCACAGCAGACGAGCTGCGCCGCATTGCTGATGCCGTGGACAAGTACAAGATCCCAACGGTCAAGGTCACGGGCGGCCAGCGCATCGACTTGCTGGGCGTAAAGAAAGAAGACCTGGTCAATGTCTGGAAAGACATTGGCATGCCTTGCGGCCACGCCTACGCCAAGGGCCTGCGCACCGTGAAGACCTGCGTGGGCAGCGAGTGGTGTCGTTTTGGCACGCAAGACTCCACCCAAATGGGCAAGGACTTGGAAAAGGCGTTGTGGCGCATGTATGCCCCCCACAAGGTCAAGCTGGCCGTGTCGGGCTGCCCCCGCAACTGCGCTGAAGCCGGCATCAAGGACGTGGGCGTGATCGGGGTCGACTCTGGCTGGGAGTTGTATGTGGCTGGCAACGGCGGCATCAAAACCGAGGTGGCGCACTTCTTTGTGAAGGTCAAGACACCGCAAGAGGTGTTGGAGTACTCCGGCGCGTTCTTGCAGCTATACCGCGAAGAAGGTTGGTATTTGGAGCGCACTTGCCACTATGTGAGCCGCGTTGGTTTGGATTACGTCAAAGCCAAGATACTGGAAAACCCTGAGTATCGCCAAGCCCTTTGGGCCAAGCTCCAGTTCTCTCTCGACGGGGAACCGGATCCCTGGTTCGACTTCGATCGCGCCAAGGTCGATACCCGTCAGTTTGAACCCTTATCAATCTGACCGGAAATTGACAGGTGATCCCAGTGTTGTACTCCCGTAGACATATCTTGAAATGCGGCGTCGCCGCAGGCGTGGCCATGGCAGCGTTCCCTGCTGTGGCTCAAATCAATGGAATCAACGAGGCCATCAACAAGGCGGGGCGCCAGCGCATGCTGTCCCAGCGCATGGCCAAAGCGTGGCTGGCGGTCGGCCAGGACGTTGAATCCAGCAAGGCTGAAAAGATCTTGTTTGATTCGATGGCCTTGTTTGATCGACAGTTCGTTGAACTCAAAGCGTTCGCCCCTAACGCCGAAATCAAGTCGACCTATTCGGCGCTCGAATCCATTTGGAGCGAATACAAGGGCGTGTTGGTGGGGGCATCGCCCGCCGTCAACACCACGCCTTCGCTGATCAAGCTGGACAACATGGTCCTGGCCTTGGCCAACCAAGGAACGGTCCAGTTGGAGAAGTTCTCAGGCCACTCGGTTGGCAAGTTGGTGAACCTGGCCGGACGCCAGCGGATGCTGTCGCAGCGCATGGCCAAGTACTACTTGAGCAATCGCTGGGGCGCGCTGGTTCCCGATCAAGTCAACGAGTTAAACAAAGCCCGTGATGAATTTCAACGGGCCTTGACCGTGTTGGCAGATGCGCCCGAGGCCACCAATCAGATCCGTCAAGAAATCGAGATTGCTTCGCAGCAATGGGTCTTTTTTGACAACGCCTTGCAGCGCCTGACGGAGGCCACCAACACGAAGAAACACGCCGTCGAGGTGTTTGCATCCAGTGAACGGCTGCTGACGCTGATGGATCACGTGACCAGTCTCTACAGCCAGCTGACCTGATATCTGTTGTGAAGAAGAAAGCCATGGCCACCGGCACATGGCTTCCCCGCTGAGTTATTTCCAAGAAAGAGAAACATCATGTCCGAATGGAAACCGATTTGCCAGGTGGAAGACATACCCAAACTTGGCGCACGTCGTGTCCAACGAGATCACGGCTGCCAGGTCGCAGTGTTTCGAGCTGAAGACGACCAAGTCTTCGCGCTGCTCGATCGCTGCCCGCACAAAGGCGGCCCCCTGTCTCAAGGCTTGGTGTTTGGTCACAGCGTGGCTTGCCCACTGCACAACTGGACCATCGGCTTGGAAAACGGGTGTGCTCACGCCCCTGACGAAGGCAGCACACCCAAGTTCAGCGTCAAGGTGGAAAACGGCATCGTTCATCTCAATGTGGCAGAGCTCACCCAGCTCGCGCTGGATCCTGTTGAGAAATCGGCTTAAGCAGTACGGACAACAGGAAAGCACCCCATGATCTTCGGTCGCAAAAACAGAAAACCCATCGCCATTCCCGTCAAGGATGTGAAGGAGTGGAAATACACCACCTGCAACTACTGCTCAACCGGCTGCTCCATTGAGATCGGCTTGAACGACAGCGGCAGGATCGTCACCAGCCGGGGCCACGCGGGCTCGGACGTCAACCGTGGCAAGCTGTGCATCAAAGGCTTGCTGGAACACGAACTCTTTGACTCGCCCGGTCGCGGCAAAGTGCCGTTGATGCGTGACAAGGCCCACCTGCCCTTTCAGCCCACCAGCTGGGACAAGGCCATGGACGTCACGGCGGCCAAGATCAAAGAGATCCAGGCCAAATATGGCCGTGATTCGTTTGCCGTGGTCTCGACCGGTCAGCTCTTGACCGAAGAGTTCTACACCCTGGGCAAGCTGGTGCGCGGCCAGATCGGCACCAACAACTACGACGGCAACACGACGCTGTGCATGGCATCTGCCGTGTCGGGCTACAAGCGCTCGTTCGGCTCAGATGGCCCTCCGGGCTGCTATGGCGATTTCGAGCACACGCACTGCCTGATGGCTTTTGGCTCGAACCTGCCTGAGCAGCACCCCATCATCTACTGGCGCCTCAAGGAAGCACTGGAAAAGCGCAAGTTCCCGCTGATCGTGGTGGACCCTCGCGTGACCATGCTGGCCCAGTTTGCCGACATTCACTTGCCCATCACGCCCGGCACCGACACCGTGTTGATCAATGCCATGATGCATGTGATCTTCAAGGAAGGTCTGCAGGACGACGACTACATCGCCAAGCACACCAAGGGCATCGAAGATCTGCGCACGCTGCTGGCTGACTACGATCCCAAGACGGCGCAGCACATTTGCGGCATCGACGAAGACCGCATTCGCACCGTGGCGCGCATCTATGCCAAGGCCCCTGCGGCCATGAGCATCTGGACGATGGGCATCAACCAGTCCACACACGGCTCGGACGGCGTCGTCAACATCAACAACCTGAACCTGATCACCGGCAACATCGGCAAGCCCGGTGGCACTAGCTTGTCGATCACCGGCCAGTGCAATGCCATGGGCACGCGCGAATGGTCGTCTTGCTCGGGCCTGCCTGGCTATCGTCTGCTGGAGAAGGAAAAAGACCGCAAGCACATTGCCGAGTTCTGGGGCATTGACGAGAGCTTCTTCCCGCCCGCACGCGGCTTGTCGCAAACCGATATCTTCCCTGCCATTGAAACGGGTGAAATCAAGGGCCTGTGGCTGGTGGCCACCAACCCCATGACCTCCATGCCCAACCAGCCTCGCATCCGCAAGGCGATGGAGAACCTCGAATTCTTGGTGGTGCAAGACGTGTATGAAGACGTCGAGACCAACAAGTACTCGCACGTGTACTTCCCTGCTGCTGTGTGGGCCGAAAAGGAAGGCTGCCACACCAACACCGAGCGCCGCGTGAACCTGACGCGCAATGTGTTGCCCGCCTATGCCGACAGCAAGCCCGACTTCTGGATCTTCAACGAGATGTCCAAGCGGTTTGAAGACCGCAACAAGATCCACTTCCCGGCCACGGCGGAAGGCGCGTTCAATGAAATGCGTGAACTGTCCAAGGGCGAAGGCCGCACGCTGGACATCTCGGGCATGAGCTACGACCGCATCGAAGCCGCTCGCGGCATCCAGTGGCCCTACAGCGAAGCGCAAGCTGAACAAGATGCACAGGCGATTGGTGAATCCAACGGCCTGGACATGCTCGCGCGCAAGCCTTATCTGGGCAACCCTCGCTTGTACACGGACGGCCAATACCAGACACCGGATGGCCGCGCCAACCTGCTGCCGATCCGCTTCGTGAACAACAACGAATGCCCGGACAGCGAATACCCCTTCTGGTTGAACTCCGGCCGTGTGGTCGAGCATTTCCACACCCGCACCCGCACCGGCAAGATCGGCAACTGCAACAAGTTCAGTCCCACGCCGTACATGGAGATGAACCCCGATGCCGCCGATGAGTTGGGCATCGAGCATCAAAGCTATGTGCGCCTGGTCAGCCGACGTGGCGATGCCGTGGTCATGGTGCAGCTGACGCAGCGCGTGGGCCGGGACATGTTGTTCATCCCCTTCCACTTCCACGATTGCGTCAACCGACTGACCCTGGGTCTGCTGGACCCTCACTCTCGGCAACCTGCCTTCAAGCAAAACGCCGTTCGCGTCGAGAAGATCGACCAAAAAGAAGCCGCTCGTTTGAACCTTGAGCGCCGCGCGTTCTAAACCTGAGGGACTGCCATGACAGAAAATCCAAAAGTCGGCGAGACCGCTCAAGCTGACATCGCCAACGCCCAGGCACATAGCCAGGCCAACGCCAAGCCCAAACAACGCAAGATTTGGGAAATCCGCACCGAAGAGCAGTACTACGCTTTCCTACGCGACAAGAACAACAAGGACACCAACCGCTACGGCCAGAAGATCGACCTGATTGCGCACACCGAGGGCAAGCTGCCCGTCGGTCGCTCGATGTTCATCAACGAAAACCCGGCCGTTGGCAGCAACCCCAACCGCAACAAACAGCACGGCTTTTTCTTCACGGCCGACAACTGCATTGGCTGCCACGCCTGTGAAGCGGCTTGCAGCGAAAAGAACGAGAACCCGCCCCACCTGGCCTTCCGCTCCGTGGGCTATGTGGAAGGCGGCAGCTACCCCGACTACAAGCGCATGAACATCTCGATGGCCTGTAACCATTGCGATGACCCCGTTTGCTTGAAGGGCTGCCCCACCCGCGCCTACACCAAGCACGTGGAATACGGCGCCGTGTTGCAAGACCCTGAAACCTGCTTTGGTTGCGGTTACTGCACCTGGGTGTGCCCTTACAACGCACCGCAGCTGGACCCGGTCAAAGGCCGTGTCTCCAAGTGCAATATGTGCGTGGACCGCCTGGAAGTCGGCCTCAAGCCCGCTTGCGTGTCAGCCTGCGTGGGCAATGCGCTGGACTTTGGCGTGATCGAAAACGTGCCTGAGAAGCGCGAGCAAGCCCGCGTCGAGATCCCCGGTTTCCCCAGCCCCGAGATCACGCACCCCAACATCCGCTTTCAGCAGATCAAGCAGTTGCCGGACGAGATGAAGCGCACCGACTCGATGCCGGTGAAGTACCACAAGGACGAGAACGGCCAGTACAAGCCCGCCATCGACCAGAAAAAAGGCAAGGCCAAACACTGGAACATGGCCCGCCTGAGCTCGCGTGAGAACCCCTTGGTGATGTTCACCCTGGCCGCTCAAATGACCGCAGGCGCCTTTGCCATGCAGTTCCTGGGCGCGCTGGCTGGGTTGGATGGCTTTGTGGCCTTTGCCCAATCGGTGGTCTACGCACCCTTGGCCATCTTGAACTTCGTGTTGGTGGCCTTCGGTCTGTTCATGTCCACCTTGCACTTGGGTAAGCCTCATCGCTTCTATCGCGGTTTCAACAACCTGCGTCATTCGCCCGTGTCGCGTGAAGGGCTGGGCATCGCCTTGTTCATCGGCATGCTGGGCTTGCACATCGTGTTCAGCCTGCCAGCGAACACGCTGTTCCAGTCTTTGGCGCAAAGCCTGTTGGGCCTGGATGTCACCCAGCTGATCGCCCCTGATCTGGCGCATCGCCTGGCCAATGCCTGCGGTGTGCTGGCGGTGGCGTCCAGCGTGGTTGGCATCTACTACATGAACAAGTGCTACCGCATCAAGGCCCGTCCGTTCTGGAACCACTGGCAAGTCAGCACCGCCTTCATCGGCACCGCGCTGACCCTGGGTGGCTTGCTGGCCGGCGCCGTGGTCTTGAGCACATTGGCACTGACGGGCCACGCCGTGCAAGGCACCGCCGAGTTGTTCGCTGCCCTGGTGGCGCTGGGCTTGGTGATCGAAGGCGTGGGCCACACCGGCCATGCCCGCGACATGGGCCGTGCCGAACATGAAGGCGGCGCTTCTTACTACATCCAAAGCACCACCTTCGGCAAGACCTTCATCCTGCGCAATGCCTTGCTGGGCAGCAATGCCCTGCTGGCTGCCGGTCTGTTGACCAGCATGTTGGCCTTGGGCCAGACCGGCCTGCCTGCCTGGTTGGGCTGGGGTGTAGTGGCCGCCACGGCCGTGTTCACCAGCCTGGTCAGCCGTGCCTTGTTCTATGTCCTGGTCATTCCCACCACCATGCCCGGTGCCTTCTTCTGGAAGAACAAGGGCTTTGAGGAACATGCCCGCGACATCGGTCTGGCCAACATGCCTCAAGTGGGCGTGGCCCCTCTGCGTCATTGACATGGTTACCCAATTGCAAGACCTGCTCACCAAGACCTGCGTGATTGGCGTGTCTTACTTTGACGTGCAAGGCGAACTGCTCAAACAAACGCAGTTTGCCGGCACGGTCCTCAAGGTGGACGCGGAACTGGGCATCACCATCGGGCTGCAACACAGCGATGCCTCGGTCGAACAGGCCGAGTTCATCTTGCCGCCCAATCTGCAGGCATGGTTCAAAGCGCCGCCCGGGCACTACCGCCACGCGCCTTCCGGCGTCGACATGCAAAACCCCGATTTCTTGGTGACGTGGAACGTGCACCGCACCAAAGAAAACACAGCCGAGGGGCAGCATGAATGGTGGGAGTGGGAGCCCAATCTCGTTCCCCCTCAGGTCGGCTGACCTAAGCCCGCGCCGTCGCCCAAGAATTGAGCCGCCCCTTTAGAATGGGGCGTGCTTAGCCACACCCCTGTCCCCCCAGCAATTGACCGGCCCCATCCCTGAATGAGTGAAGTGACCACCACACAAACGCGCGCAACTTGCCCCTACTGTGGGACAGGTTGTGGCGTGCTGATTGAATCCCGCCAAGGGCGCATCATCAACGTGGTGGGTGATCCAACCCATCCCGCCAACTTTGGCCGTCTGTGCACCAAAGGCAGCACACTGCACCTGACCGCGACTGAATCCATTCGGCAACAAACGCGGCTGGCTCAACCCATGCGCCGAGCACAACGCGGCGAAGCCCCCACCGCCATCAGTTGGGATGCGGCCCTGGACGACGCCGCCGATCGCATCGCCAGCATCATCCAACGCCACGGCCCACAAGCCGTGGGCTTTTACGGCTCCGGCCAAATGCTGACCGAGGACTACTACGTCCTGAACAAGCTGGTCAAAGGCCTGATCGGCACCAACAACCTGGACACCAACTCGCGCTTGTGCATGAGCAGCGCCGTGGCCGGCTACAAAGCCACGCTGGGCTCGGACGCGCCCCCGGCTTGCTACGACGACTTCCAGCACGCCCAAACCCTGTTCATCGTGGGCGCCAACACCGCCTACGCGCACCCGATCCTGTTCCGCCGCATTGACGACGCCCGTCGCGCCAACCCGGCCATGAAGCTGATCGTGGCCGACCCTCGCCGCACGGAAACTGCCGAGATGGCCGATCTGTTCCTGCAGATCCTGCCCGGCACCGATGTGGCCCTGTTCCACGGCATGCTGCATGTGATGCTGGCCGAACGCCTGATCGACATGGCCTATGTGCAAAAGCACACCAACGGCTTTGAGGCTTTGCAGGCCATCGTGCAGGACTTCAATCCCGATGTGGTGGCTTCCGTCTGCGGCATCGCCAAAGACGATCTGATCCAGGCCGCGCGTTGGTTTGGTGGGCAGACACCCACGCTGTCCTTGTACTGCCAAGGCTTGAACCAAAGCAGCAGCG
This sequence comes from Burkholderiales bacterium, assembly GCA_028869095.1. Classification (GTDB taxonomy): domain Bacteria; phylum Pseudomonadota; class Gammaproteobacteria; order Burkholderiales; family Burkholderiaceae_C; genus Aquabacterium. The sequence continues at coordinate 12,897 of JAGWTE010000005.1, read as the reverse complement.
GCACGGATAAGAACGCCGCCTTGATCAACCTGCATCTGGCTACCGGCCAGATCGGCATCCCCGGTGCGGGCCCCTTCTCGCTGACCGGCCAGCCCAATGCCATGGGCGGACGTGAAGTGGGTGGCATGGCCAACCTGCTGTCGGCCCACCGTGACCTGTCCAGCGCGCAAGACCGCGCCGAAGTGGCCAGCCTGTGGGGCGTCGACGAAGTGCCGGCACAAGCTGGCATGACGGCTGTGGAGATGTTTGAAGCCGCAGCTCGGGGCGAGATCAAAGCCCTGTGGATTGCCTGCACGAACCCGGCCCAGTCCATGCCCGACCAAGCCACGGTGCGCAAGGCCTTGGAAAAGGCTGAACTGGTCATCGTGCAAGAAGCCTTTGCCACCACGGCCACCTGCGCCTTTGCCGATATTTTGCTGCCCGCGACCACCTGGGGTGAAAAAGACGGCACCGTCACCAACAGCGAACGCCGCATCAGCCGCGTGCGCCCGGCCATTGCGCCCACAGCTCAGGCTCGACACGACTGGGACATCTTGGCCGATGTGGGCCGCCGCCTGGAAGCACGCCTGCCGCAACGCAAGTCGCACTACCGTCCGGGCGTGGAGACACTGTTCCCCTACACCGATGCCGAATCGGTCTGGAACGAACACCGTGAATCCACCCGTGGGCGCGACCTCGATATCACAGGCCTGAGCTACGCCATCCTTCAAGAGCAAGGCCCTCAGCAATGGCCCATGCCCCAAGGCGCGGCACAAGGCCAAGCCCGCCTGTATGAAGACGGCCGCTTCCCTACCGAAGATGGCCGAGCCCACTTCAGTGCCATGCGCTATGAGCCTGTGGCCGAACCACGGGATCAGCGTTATCCCTTCAGCTTCAACACCGGCCGCCTGCGCGATCAATGGCACGGCATGAGCCGCACGGGCTCCTTGGGCCGCTTGTTTGGCCACGTCAGCGAGCCCTGTGTGGAGTTGAACCCGCAAGACATGGCTCGCCTGGGGCTGAAGGACGGTGACCTGGTTCAGGTGGCATCTCGCCGAGGCCAACTCATTGCCCCGGCCCAGGCCAGCGAGGCCATGGCGCCCATGCAAACCTACATGGCCATGCATTGGGGCCAGGAATACCTCAGCGGCATCGACGCCAAAGGCTCGCCTGTGGCGGGCGTGAACACACTGACCAACCCGGCGTTCTGCCCCAAGTCCAAGCAACCCGAGCTCAAGCATGCGGCCGTGCGCATCACCATGCCCCATCTGCCTTGGCGCTTGCTGGCGGTGGCTTGGCTGCCAGAAAACGAAGCCCTGGCCGCCCGCGAGGCCCTCAAACCGCTGATGCAAACCTTTGCCTTCACCAGCTGCGTGCCGTTCGGCCGCGAGCCGAACGAAAAGGGCAAGGTCGGTGTGCTGTTCCGCGCAGCAGGTCTGGAAGCCTGCAGCGACGAGGTCTACGACCAGATCGAGTCCGTCCTGGGCATGAAGGGCGTAGACATACTGCACTACCAAGACCGCACGCAAGGCCAACGACGCTCGATGAAGCTGGATCGCCATCCAGATGGCCTGCGCCTGGAAGCCTTTGTACTGGCAGGCGACATCAGTGCCGAGGCCTGGATCAAACCGCTGCTGCAAGACGAGTTGCTGGCCGACGCCTATGGCCGCGCCCTGCTCTCTCCCGGCGCCGAGCCCCCCGTCAAAGTCGAGAGCAAAGGCCGCCAGGTCTGCACCTGCTTCAATGTGACCGAGCCCCACATTGTGGACACGCTCAAGCAATGCCAGGGTGACATCGACAGCCGACTGGCGCAGCTTCAGGGCCAACTCAAATGCGGCACCAATTGCGGCTCGTGCATCCCTGAGTTGCGCAAGATCATCAAGCTTCACCCACTGGACGCCTCGACGCCCACCTCACCATGAGCATCGCCGCGTACCTCAAAACCATCGGCCGAGGCAAAGATGGCGCGCGCCCTCTGACCGTCGAGCAAGCCCACGACCTGTTGAACCAAGTGTTCTCCGGTCAAGTGACGGATCTGGAAATCGGCGCCTTTTGCCTGGCCATGCGCATCAAGGGAGAAGAGGTGTCCGAACTGGAAGGCTTTGTGCAAGCCGCCAGCGAACACAGCATCTCGCTGGCCGAGGCCGCAACGGCGCTGCACCGCCCGGTGGTGGTCTTGCCCTCGTACAACGGGGCCCGCAAGCTGCCCAATTTGACGGCGCTACTGGCCTGGGCCTTGTCCCAGCGCGGCCTGTCCGTGCTCGTTCATGGTCCACAAGACAAAACCCGGGTCACCACAGGTCAGATTTTTGAAGCCCTGCAGTGGCCCATCGTGGCCGATGCCGTGGGCTTGCAAGCGGCCTGGCAACAAGGGCAACCCGCCTTCATGGACACGGCGACTTTGTGTCGGCCATTGGCCAAGTTATTGGATGTGCGCTGGGTGGTGGGCTTGCGCAACCCCGGCCACACGGTGGCCAAGATTCTGGATCCCTTTGCCTCAGCCGGTGTGCCCTCCATCCGCGTGGTCAACCACACGCACCCGGAATACGCCGTGTCTCTGACCAGCTATCTGGAACACACCCATGCCCGCGCCCTGCTGATGCGCGGCACCGAGGGCGAGCCGGTGGCCGATGCCCGCCGCCAACCTCGCTTTGATGTGTTTGTGGCTGGCCACAAACGCGCAGACCTGAGCCGCACGCCGCAAGAAGGCGTCCTGGTAGACCTGCCAGACCTGCCCACCGAGATCGACGCCCAGACCACGGCCGACTACATCCGGGACGTCATCCGCGGCCAACACCCCTTGCCCGCATCCATCGCCACGCAAGTGGACTGCCTCCATCAAGCCTTGCTGGCCTGAGGCGGCTTGGACGATCGGGCCAACAGCAAGATCCCGCCCAGGATCGCGCCCGTGCCCATCAGCAGACGCGGCGTGATCGGCTCATTCAGTGTCCAGGCGGCCAACCAGATGGTGGACAAAGGCCCCACCATGCCCACCTGCGCGGCCACCGCAGCGCCCAGCAGCTGCACACCTCGCATCACCAGCCAGACGGGCAAGGCGGTGCAAAACACGGCATTGATGGCTGACAAGCCCCAGGCCTGCCAAGGCAAATGAGCGGCATTGCCCACCCGCCCCTGGGTCGCCACATAGAGCACACCCCACTGGATCAGGCACAGCACACAAGCGATGCAAGATGCCCGCCCCACCAGCCACAAAGAGCCATGGCGTTGCACCATCGAGCCACTGCCCATGAGGTAGATGGCATAAGACAAGGCGCTGCCCAGGACCAGCAAACTACCCAGTGTGATGGTCTGCACAGCATCCCTATGACCGGGCTGCTCAACCAACGTCGACTGTGCGGCCGAAATCATGGCCGCCGCATCCCAATCATGCAGCCACACCACCGCCACGCCGACATAAGCCAGCGCCATCGACGCCAACTGAATCAAGCGAATCGGACGACGAAACCGCAGGGCTGACATCACCAACACCATGGTCGGGTTCAGGTACAGAATCGCCCGCTCCAGGCTGGCGCTGATGTACTGCAGGCCCATGAAGTCCAAGGTGCTGGCCAGGTAGTAGCCCGTGATACCCAAGCCCGCAATCTGCCAATGCGTCTTGCGGCTCAGTGACTCAGCGGGCGCTCCGCGACCGGCCCACCAGGCCATCAGCAAGAACAGCGGCAAGGCCAAAGCCATGCGCATGCCCACCACCGCGATGGCATCGCCGCCCATGCGGTAAATGAGTTTGGCCACAATCGCTTTGCCTGAAAAAGCAATCGCACCAGCCGTGGCGCAGGCCAGCCCTTGGAGACGGTGGGTGTGAAGGTTCGACATGCCCACACCCTAACCGAAAGCACACACCCGCACGCCCGCTCAAGCCGTGAAGATGTGGTGAAGTTCAGGCGCTCGGCTGCAACTGCTGCCACTTCTGGCGTGCCGTCTTGGCGTTGGCCATCCGGATGTGGCCGTAACCCTTGATCAGGTCCGGCACACTGGCAATGTCCACAGCCTGAGACAGGTTTTGAGCCTTGAGCCCCGACAACAAGCGCTCCACCCGTTGCCGGTACTCTTGCAGCAGATCCCGATCCAGCTTGCGGTCTTGCGAATAGCCAAAGGGGTCCATCCAGCTACCACGCAGACCTTTTAGACGAGGCAGCCAACGCAGCAGCGGCAACCACGCTTGCCCCCAGGCCCGCTTGGTCGGCGCCCCCACGGCATCCTGCCCCGCCATCCACGGTGGCGCCAGGTTGAACACCAGCTTGTAGTCGCCCTCAAACTGCTGACTGATCTGCTGCCGGAAGGCCTCATCACTCAACAGACGCGCCACCTCGTACTCGTCCTTGTAAGCCATCAGCTTGAACAAGTTGCGCGCCACCGCCTCGGTCAGCTTGGTGCTGCCCAATGCCCGCTCGGCGGCCTGCACACGCCGCACCAGGGTCACATAGTCCTGTGCATAGGCCTCATCTTGGTAGCCCACGAGGTAGCCCTGGCGGCGGCTGATCAAATCTTCCACCGCCTCCTTGGGCTGCCGCATCAAGGTGATGGGCTGGGCCGGCGTCACCAAGCGCATGACAGCAGCCGTATCGTGTGCCACCCGGCGCCCCCACTCAAAAGCCGCCAGATTGCGCTCCACCTGCACAGCGTTGAGCTCCATGGCGCGATGCAAGGCAGAGTGACTCAAAGGCACCCACCCCCGCTGCCAGGCATAGCCCAGCATCAAGGGGTTGGCGTAGATCGCATCGCCCAGCAAACGAGTGGCCAGTTCGACCGCATCCATCTGCCCCACATTGCCCTTGCCCACGGCCAAGCCCAGGGCGTGGTCACATTGATGGGCGGGGAATTGCCAACCCGGCTCGTGGACCAGATCTGCCGTGGGTGTCTCATGCGTGTTCAAAGCCACCTTGGTGCGCCCCTCACGCATCATGGTCAAGGTACTGGAATGGGCGGCCACGATCGGGTCGCATCCCATGATCAGATCAGCCTCGGCCATGCCCACACGGGTGGTGAAGATCCCTTCCGGCCGATCGGCGATCTGCACGTGGCTCCAGGTCGCCCCACCCTTTTGGGCCAACCCCGCAGCCTCCTGCGTGACGATGCCTTTGCCCTCCAAGTGCGCCGCCATGCCCAATAGTTGACCAATGGTGATCACACCGGTGCCACCAATGCCCGCAACCACAATGCCATAGGCCGATTTGGCGCTGGGCAGTTCGGGCTCAGGCAACACAGGCAGGCTGGACAGCGTCGGGATGCCGTCGCCCGCCTTGGGCGCCCGCAACTGCCCCCCCTCCACCGTGACAAAACTGGGGCAAAAACCCCTCACGCAAGAGAAGTCCTGGTTGCACGAACTCTGGTTGATACGGCGCTTGCGCCCGAACTCGGTTTCCACCGGCTCCACACTCAGGCAATTGGATTGCTCGGAGCAATCGCCGCAGCCTTCGCACACCATCTCATTGATGACGACTCGCTTGGCCAGCTTGGGCGCCGTGCCGCGTTTGCGACGCCGGCGCATTTCCGTCGCACAGGTCTGCTCGTAAATCAGCACCGTGCAGCCAGCCGTTTCACGCAACTGCCGCTGGATCACATCCAAAGACTCACGCGGGTGCACCGCCACCCCCGGTGCCAGGTCACACACCTCGGTGTACTTGTCCACATCATCGGTCACCACCACGATGCGCTTGGCGCCTTCGGCCTCCAACTCGCGCGTCATCGCCGCCACGCTCAGCGTGCCGTCCACCGGTTGCCCGCCGGTCATCGCCACCGCATCGTTGTACAAGACCTTGTAGGTCACATTGACCTTGGCCGCAATGCTTTGCCGGATCGCCAGCAACCCAGAGTGGAAGTAAGTGCCATCACCCAGATTGACAAAGACGTGCTGCTCGTTTGTAAACGGCGCCTGCCCCACCCAGTTGACACCCTCGCCGCCCATCTGCGACACGGTCTCGGTATGGCGGCCCATCCACATCGCCATGTAGTGGCAACCAATGCCCGCCATAGCACGCGAGCCATCTGGCACCTTGGTGGACGTGTTGTGAGGACAACCGCTGCAGAACCAAGGCACCCGTTCCGCACTCTTGGCCAAGTCCTTCAAAGACCGCTCTTTGGCCTCAATCACCCGCAAACGTTGCGCAACCCGCTCACGCAAGGCCGGCTCCTGGTCTTTCAGCAAACCGAGCTTGTCCAGACGCTGGGCCACCGCCTTGGCGATGATTGCGGGGTTCAAATCAGCCTGAGCCCGCAGCAACCAGTGCGAGGCGGGGTTCTCTTGCGACCACTCCCCACCCGTGCGGTCCCCCTCTGACTCGCAGAACTTGCCCAACACATTGGGGCGAACGTCTTCACGCCAGTTGTACAGCTCTTCCTTGAGCTGGTACTCGATCATCTGGCGTTTCTCTTCGATCACCAAAATCTCTTGCAGCCCAGTGGCGAACTCACGCGTGGCGCTGGCTTCCAAAGGCCACACCACAGCCACCTTGTGCACACGCAAACCAATGCGCCGGCAAGCCTCTTCATCCAGCCCCAGGTCATGCAGGGCTTGCATCAAATCGTTGTAGGCCTTGCCACTGGCCATCAAGCCCAGCTTGGCATTGGGCGAGTCCAGCACGGTCTGGTTCAGCTTATTGGCCCGGATGTAAGCCAGCGCCGCATACCACTTGTAATCCATCAAGCGGGCTTCTTGCTCCAGCGCCGTATCCGGCCAGCGGATGTTCAAGCCGCCACTGGGCATCCCAAACTCCGTGGGCACCACGATGCGCACCCGGTCCGGATCGACGGACACCGTCGAGGCTGATTCCACCACCTCTTGAATGGTCTTCATCCCTGCCCACAGGCCCGAGAAACGGCTCATGGCGTAAGCGTGCAAGCCCAGATCCAGAATCTCCTGGACTGAACTGGGAAAGAAAACCGGCAGCCCACAGGCTTTGAAAATGTGATCGCTTTGATGCGCCAGGGATGAACTCTTGGCCGCATGGTCATCACCCGCCACCGCGATCACCCCGCCGTGTTTGGCAGAGCCTGCCATGTTGGCGTGCTTGAACACGTCCGAACACCGATCCACGCCTGGCCCCTTGCCATACCAAAGGCCAAACACTCCATCAAAGCGTTGCCGCTCGGGGTGCAGATCCAACTGCTGCGTCCCCCACACGGCCGTGGCACCCAACTCTTCGTTGACGCCGGGCTGAAAGACGATGTTGTGTTTGCTGAGGTGGGATTGGGCCTTCCACAAGGCCTGGTCATAGCCCCCCAAGGGTGAGCCACGGTAACCACTGATGAACCCAGCAGTGTGCAAACCTGACATCGCGTCACGGGTTTGCTGCAGGATCGGCAAGCGCACCAGCGCCTGAATCCCACTCATGAAGGCACGCCCCCGCTCCAGCGTGTACTTGTCATCCAAGGACAGCGATGCCAGTGCCTTCAGGACATGGTCGGGTAGCGGAGCATTCATGAACAACCTCCATCAATGCAAAACCCAGTGTAGGCCCGTCTTGCCAGAGGGGTCTTATCGGTTTTACGGAGGGTTCAAAGCCGAAGTGGAGAGGGGCTCTCCCTACGCTTCGTTAGTAAGTCACGCTGGCGTCGACAATTTGAGGATTCTCTGGCGCACCAGCTCAATGTGGGCACGCAAGTTGTACAGGTGCTCGGAATAGGACAGCGGCGTGCGGATCTGACTGACGCCTCGCTCAACCTCGTCCAGCTTGGCCAAGGCAGACGGGACATCGATGTCGTGTTGCTCGAAGTCCAGCTCAAACTCCAACTTCTTGAGCTTGCCGTACCACCGGTAGATGCGCGAGCGCACGCGCCACGAATAAATCGTTGGCGCATAGCGGAACAAAGGCACCAGCAATGCCAGAGCCGGGATCACAAACACAATGACCCGGTCAATCCAGACGGCGATCCAGAACGGCAAATGCCGATGCAAGAAGGAAGGGCCGGCCTTCATGTAGTGCTCGGCATCCAGACTCATGGGAATGTCCACGCCCTTGGGGGACGGGAAATCCCCCTCGTGCTGAAACAGACCGTCGTTACCGAACAGATCTGTCGCTGCCTGCATGAACAAGGTGATCAAAGCGGGATGCAAGGTGTCACGGGCCACCAAAATGGCGGTCGGCGCAACCAACTCGACAGGCCGAGAAGGAATGTTGCGCTCCAGACTGAACCCGCCCTCGGGCACCACCACCCTGGTCAAAAAGGGAAACAGCCGCGAGTAAGCATCCGCCTGCTTGAACGACAACACATTGATGCCTGGCGCCATCATCAAATGCTGGATCAAAGAAGACTCGGGCGCGCCGACCAGGAACACGGCATCCAAATCATGGTTTTGCAAACGCCGCGCGGCCTCCTGCGGCGTCCAGGCCTCGAAATGGGTGTTGTCGCTGTCCAGACCATTGGCATTGAACAGTTGCACCGCCAAGGCATTCATGCCGCTGGCATGCGGGCCCAGCCCAACACGCAGCCCCTTCAGGGCACTCAGCCGATCCACGGCCAGGCCACGGCGATAAAACACCCAGACGGGTTCGTAGTACAGCGAAGCCAGACTCATCAGGTTGTCACCGTCAGAGTCCTGCGCCAAACCACCTTGGATCAAGGCGATGGCCACGTCGGAAGCTGGATCGTTGAGCAGCTTGAGGTCGTCCAGCGCACCGCCGCTGGGGCGCAATTCAACGTCAATGCCGTCACGGGCCAACGCGGCCTTGAACTGCTTGGCAAACCCCTCGTAGCCACCGCCTTCCGGCCCAACCGTCATCACGATGTGCCGCGGAGGCTCGGGCTGGATAAAGCGCACGACCGCCCACCATCCAGCCACGGCCAAAGCCACCAAGAGCAGCAACATGACCCAAAGGTCCAAAGACAGCCAGCGCTGCCCAAAACGGATCGTCATGCAATGGTGGTGGTGGCTGGTCGAATCAACGCGCGTCAGGAATCTTCAAGAGCGGATCGGATGCAGGCTGATCGCCCGATGCAGGATCGGTGGGAGCGGCAGCAGGAACAGGCGCCGCTGGAGCCGGAGCGGGAGTCGGCGGCAGCATCTCGCCACGAACCAAACGCACCGCATTACCCTTGCATTTTGGACTATCGCAAAAAGGCGGATTGCCGTCCCCAAAATTGACGACCTGATCCATCTTGCCGTTGAATGCCCAGTACCACTGGAAATCCGGATCCATGTCCGGGAAGGCCTCTTCATTGATCGAGGGATTGTGGCAGCGCCCCAATAGCAAGGAGCGCAGCTCAGCTGGCCTGGGCAAACGCCAGCCATCCTCTTCTTCATCTTTTGCCGCATTGAACTTGACCTGATCGACCAAGCCGACACAGCCCACCTTGTCTTTCCACTTCTGTCCCAGGCTGCAGCGCTTCCAGGTCAAACCGGTCAACTTGTCCTTGACCGTGTCGCCCTCAACGGTGAAACGATCGGTCGGGGGCGCAGCGGTGGTTGCCTGGGTTTTACAAGCCGCCATGGCCGACACGCTGACCAAGGCCAGCCATGCAGCACACAGTGCAGCCACCAAACTCGAACGCCCCATTTCGTATCCTCTCAAGCTCTGATTTCTTCGGGAAATGGCGCACATACTGCACTGCAACAGGGTGACTGACAATCCGGTACAACCTCAGTGCAGCCCCCTGCACCGGGGGGGCACCAACAAAAAGGGCCGATCTAATTGGATCAGCCCTCTTCGCACAACCGGCTCAAAACCAGCGTCAGGTCAGCACCGTTGCCACAGTCATCAGGACACCCAGCGCACCGAGAAGCCCCAAAAATTCAGTCATCCGATACACCACACGGGCCTGCCGTCCTTTGACACGACGGCTATGCGCTTCCAGTACCAGCGTCCCGCCTGCAAAGGCCAGAAAGCAAAGAACCGCGCCCGGCGCGCCCCACACCATGCCGGCTGTAGCCGCTGCGACGACACTGACCGACAGACCAAACCAAGTCTGCCCTTTGAACATTGAATGAAATCTCGACATGCCGTACTCCCCCAACCAGTTTGCCGCTGGTAGCGACTGTAGGAAGAGTTGAGCCTGGCGATGCGTCTAGCTGTAACTGCGCCACTCGCGTGCGCCCACCATAAGCACAATTGCGGCGGTAAAAAATCACGACCGAAACACGTGGGTTACAAAATCGTGCTGATTTGACGACAGCGCAGATAGGCATCATCAAAAAGACGCAGCAGCCCTGACAAAAGACGCAATCACGCTACAGGGCCGATCAGAACTGGGTTTTTCGCATGTTTATAGGTGGAAAACCGGTATCCACCTAGTGGAGGTCCGGCACAATACCTACGCCCGCAATGTTGCGGGTGCAACCCAAAGAGTTTCCTCAGATGAACAAAGGCGAACTGATTCAGCATCTGGCTACCCAGCATGAACTGTCCAAGGCAGAAGCTGGTCGCATCCTGGATACGCTTCTTGATGTCGTGGTCACGACTGTCAAGAAGGGTGGTACGGTCACTCTGCCAGGCTTTGGTACGTTCAAGCAGCACGCTCGCGCAGCCCGCAATGGCGTGAACCCCAGCACTGGCGCCAAGATCAAGATCGCGGCCGCCAAGCTGCCAAAGTTCACCCCTGGTGCGACATTCAAGGCCGCAGTGGATCCTAAGGCTGCCGCCAAGAAGGCTGCTGCCAAAGCTCCAGCAGCCAAGAAGGCTCCTGCCAAGAAAGCCGCCAAAGCCAAGAAGTGATCATGCAGGTGCGTCAAGCACCTGGACCTTGTTGGCACAGGCCACCTTCTTTCAATGAGGAAGAAGGTGGCCTGTCAGCATTTTGAGCCCACTCTTTTTGTTCAATCTTCTGAGTCTTATGGACTTTTCTGGAGCTGCCATGAACCTTCGTTTGCTACCCAGCATCGTTGTCGCATCTGCCCTGATCGCTGCAACGCAGGCCCATGCTTATGAATTCAATTCCATCAGCACACTCAGCCAATCGGAATTCCGGCTGCTGAGCGAGGATTTGTCATCCACACTGTCCTACAAACCTGTGATCCCCGCAGCCGATCTGGGCATCACCGGGTTTGATCTGGGCTTGAGCGTGGGCGGCACGCACATTGAAAACCGCGATGTGCTCAAGAAGGCTGCAGGGGGCGCGTCTGTCCCTGCCGTCATACCCACGGTGGCCCTGCGCGTCAACAAAGGCTTGCCTTTCAACCTCAACGTCGGCGCGTCTTACACCAACGTGCCAGGCTCGCCGCTGTCGGCACTGGGCGGAGAACTGCGTTGGGCCTTCATGCCTGGCAGCACCTTGGCACCCGCAGTCGCGGCACGCATCTCGCTGTCATCCACCACGAGGCTGGACCAGCTCAAGATGAACAGCACCGGCTTTGACATCTCCGTGTCCAAAGGCTTCACCTTGTTGACCCCTTACGCAGGCATCGGCTACGTCCAGTCCCGCGTATCAGCCCCCCAATCGCCCGCGCTGTCGTCTGAAAAGGTCAGCCAGACCAAGTACTTTGGCGGCGTCAACCTGAATTTGGGTCTGATGAACTTGGCCATCGAAGGCGACCGCACAGGCAAGGCCTCCACCTATAACCTGAAAATCGGCGCGCGCTTCTGAGCGACCTTTTTGCGCCGCAGCAGCCTGCTCACACTGAGCAGGCTTTTTTTTTGCCGCACTGACGCCCCCCTCATTCAGGTTGTCCGTGCATAGTTCTCAGGTGCAACCCCAATGTAACAAGGTGTGTACAAGTCTACGATTCGCTCACCTACCGTGAATTGATCCGCAGAAAAAGGCTGTACCTCTGTGAAAAACTTCAACTACCTCCACCTCAGCGGTTTTTCCGCAGTCGGCCTGCTTGTCGCTTGCTTGGCGCAACAATGGTTTGGGGACCATCGCCCCTACAGCGCCAGCCAAGCGGCCTACCGCACGTCGGCTGAAGCCATCCAGGCAGCTCAAACCGAGCGCCGCGAGGTATCTGCCCGCCAGACCTTGCTGCGCGAGGACCGCCAAGAACAAGAGTCTCAACGCGCCAAGCAAATGATGGAGCGCAAAAATCGGGACCAGGCTTGGCAAGCTTTTTACGTTCAGCCGAGTGCTTGCCAAAATCCCAGCACAAACCGCCTGTTTACAGCCTGTGCGGATGAGCACATCCGTGCTCGCCGAGAGTTTGACCAAGCCTATGCCGCCAACCTCGGGGTCTTAAAGCCGTTCCACAGCACAGTGGCCACCAACGAAGAATAAGTGGCCAATCATGATCTTGACTTTGACGATGACACTGGGCCTGGTGAGCGCACTCTACGTCGTAGCGCGATTGCTGAGCGGCAGCCAAATCCAAGCCCGCAAGCGTGAGTACCAACGCTTTTTGCAAGAAGACCGCATGAACTCCACTTTGGAGTACAGCCGCGACGTCACACGTCAACGTCGCGACACCCGCGTCTGGCGGTAAGAAAAATTTTTAAAATTTCTCTCAAGTCTGGATGAGATCTGCCGTAAATACAAAGGCATGACTTCAGATTTGTTTTCAGCCTCCCTCGTGGAGGCTGTTTCTTTTTCTGGGCCGCCCGCAACGCTTCAGAAGGACTCAGAAGACCCTTCGTTGGGCCACAAACCCGACAACCATCGAGAGCCCGCTGACCCTGCAGCGAAAATCAAGAGCAGCCAGCCAAGGCCTCGAGGCATGACGCCAGCCCACATGCTGACCAACAGCACTGCGGCCAAGGCCACGCCAAACCCCATGATGAACCCAGCGATCTTTCCAAGCATGTCCGTCCTTGATTTCGATTTTTGTGTGGAGACAGGATAGCCGACAGCGCACCGCGCTCATGAGGCAATGACGTCTAAACGAAGGTTGCACTGTCGCGCCGGCGCAAAGCAAAATCCCCTAGTAGAACCGGTCTACTAGGGGATTTCTTATTGGGTGGGGTGGCTAATGGGACTCGAACCCACGACAACCAGAATCACAATCTGGGACTCTACCAACTGAGCTATAGCCACCAC
>JAGWTE010000129.1 GCA_028869095.1 Burkholderiales bacterium | reverse complement strand
TGGATTTCACAATGAACGTTAAGCCACTAGCGATCACCCTCACTTCCCCCTCGGACGGGGGGAGAAAAATAGGCCAATCGGACAACAAAAATCAGAATGCGGAAACGTTTGAAACCGCATGTTTCGCGAGCGGAATACTGAACAAGAAACTGGCGCCGACCGACGCGGGCTCCATCGTCAAATCGCCCCTCATTTCCCGGGCGATCGAGCGCGACAGTTTCAAGCCGATGCCCATGCCGTTGGGCTTGGTGGTGAAGCAGCTCTCAAACAACTGATCCTGGGCCTGATCTGGCAGCCCCGGCCCGGTATCGGTCACACGGCAATGGGCAAACACCGAATCGGAAAAGGTGGTCACGGTGATCCGACGCGGATCGGATGGGGCCGCAATCATGGCGTCAACCGCATTGCGCAGCAAATTGACGATGACTTGCTGCGCCAGCACGCCATCGCCCTGCGCCCAAAGCGGCGTAGCATCCGCATCCAGCACGTCCAGCACCACGCCCTCCTGCTGGCAAGTGGGGCGCAGCCAGACCAAGGCTTCGCGCACGCTGTCATGCAGGTCAAAGGGCTGGAAGCTTTCGTTGTCCTGAGTCAGAAAGGCTCGCATCCGATCCAGCATCACATTGCCCTTTTTGGACGTGTCGACAATGCGGCCCAGCACCCGCTCCAAGCGATCCGCATCCAGCGCGGTCCGCATCATCGTCACCGCGCCTTGTGCAAAGCTCTGGATGGCCGCAAGAGGCTGACGCAGTTCGTGAATCAAGGTGGCGCCCAGCTCTGATCCCATCTGCAGTCGGGCCATGCGGTTGACGTACTGCTGCAGCTGCCAGTTCGCCAACTCCAGCTCCTTGGTGCGCTGCGCGACTTTGGCCTCCAGCATGTCATTGTGCTTTTGCTGCCAATCAAACAGATCGGATTGGGCCCGCTCCCGCGCCTGACGCTCGCCGTTGTAGCGATCGGCCAAGGCCAGGTTGAGCAAGACGATCTCCAACGCCGATCCGAGCGTGACGCTGTGTTCGGTCCAGACCGAGCGAGGGATCAAACCAAACTTGCTCAAGGACATGGCCACGCCCCCCAGCAAGACCAGGGCAAATGAAATGGCGAAATAGCGCGCGGGCCGGTAGCCCTGCATCCAACGCTGAATGGACATTTGGCCGATCGCCGCCGTGATGATCACGGTCGACACAATGGCCAGCCGGATCATGGTGCTGTAGGGAAACAAGAAGCTGCCGACGGCCAAGCCAGCGTTGACCAGCAAGACCGCATGCATCCACTTCAAGCGCTGAGGCATGGCCACATGCACATCCAGAAAATGCACGCTGAACATCATGGCGCTGGAACAAATGCCGATCACCAGCAGCACCAGCGCCCGATCATTGAGGTGCACTTGACCGGGCCACAGGTACTGCAAGCTCAAGCCGTGCACGCACATCACGAACCCGGCCATGCCGGTGACCCAGCAGATGTAGTACAGGTAGTTGCGATCCCCCGTTCCGATCAGCAGCTTCAGGTTGTAGGCAAACATGATCACCACCAGGCCCAGATAAGCCCCGTACAGGATGTTGATGATGTTGTCCTGGATCAGGAAGGCCTGAGGCGACCAGGCCATGATGGGCACTTGAATCGAACTGGTGGTCTGGACCCGGAGCAGGACCTCCACCTCTTCGTCATGGGCCAGATCGATCGGCACCACAAAATTGCGATGCGGATAGGGGCGTTGCGCCACGGCCTGCCCGCTGCCCATGGGATAGGACCACACCGTGCCCCCACCCTGGATCACGTACAGGTTGACGTGATTGAGCATGGGGTAGGCAATCTCCAGCAAGGTGGAGAGCCCCCCCGGCCCTCGGTTCTTCATCGCAAATTTGAACCAGAAGGCCGACTGGCTGTAGCCCAGCGTCGGCACATCGCTGGGGTTGTGCGCCCACTGCGGATCAGGCCGGCGAAGGACATCGGCCAGTGTCCACAAACCCATCGGGTCTTCCAGGTAGGCCACCCCTGGCCCCAATGCCTGGAACTGAAACCCTTGCGGCAAATCCAGTCGGGCAGCGCTGACCCGCCCCAGGCACAGAGCCAGCACCAAGCCCAACAATGCACGCAAGAAGACACGCAAGCAGATCATCCTGCGCACCTTACCGGATGCGTGAGCGAACGTCTGCCGGGAAAAAGCCGGAGGCAGTGGGGCTCAGGGTCAACCAGCGGGACAGAACGTGACTTGTACTTGCTTGCCTTGCGTGCAGGCCCGAAAGCCACTCTCGCCGGCCGAGGGCGGATAGTCGTCATAAGGGAAGGAATACAGGCCCGGACAGACCTGATGCACCCACTTGGAGTAGTTGCTGTAAGGCCCACTGCGGTAGTACAGCGAGGTGTCGGCACTGGTGGGGTTGTCCAACATGCCACGGTTCAAGGCAGCGCACCACTTGGGGTCTTCCGCAAAAGCGCCTGAGCAAGCAAAGGCCTCTGGCGTCTTGGCGTTGATGGCATGGCCGCAACCTTCTTTGGTGGTCGCACAGCGCTGAATTTGCGCATCCAGGCTGTGGCACAGGGCCGTGCCTTGATTGGCGGGATTCAAGCAGAAGGTACGCGGCGCCATGCACTTGTTGCCTTGGCGCAAGCCATCGGGGCAGCCCGACAGCACGGTGGACTGCGGCACGGCACAAGTCGCAGGCCGGCAATCCACCCCACCGCCGACAGAGGTCACCTTGATCGGCAAGCCCAGCCAGTCAACATAGGTCACGTTGTAGTTCAGGACCGTGCCCGTGGCATCGGGCACGAAGGTCATCTCGGCCTTTTCCATCTCTTCGCCATAGGGGCCGCCGGTCAAGGCGGTCACGCGGGCGGCCGTCCAGCGCTTGGGCGCGTAGTACCAACGGGTGGCGCCTGAGGCCAACTCCGCACGGTCGGGTTGCAGCACGGCTTCGGCACCGGCGGCATTGATCCACAAAGAGGCCTTGCAGTTGTTCTTGACCCCGATCTCGATCATGTTGGGATCGTCAACGGGCGGGTTGCCCAAGTCGGCGCCGCTGCCTGATGTGCCTCCCGACGTACCACCGGCCGTTCCCCCCGTGCCGCCGCCAGTCGATCCCCCGCTCGAAGTCCCACCACCCGTGCTGCCACCGCTGGATGAGCCGCTGTTCAAGGCCACGGCCTTGAAGCGCTGTGCGGACGAGCCATTGCAACCCCATTGTTGGATATTGGTGCCATCGGCCGTGCCCCCTCCGGCCACATCCACGCACTTGCCGCTGGTGCGGTTGACCAGCACGTACTCATCCACCCCCACCTTCTTGAAGGCGAAACGCTGGGCGCCGGTGCCGTTGTCGGTCCACTGCTGCACGTTGCCGCCGTCTGAGACCGATGCGCCCTGCACATCCACCGCCTTGCGGCTGTTGACGTTGATCAGTTTGTACCAGCCCGATCCGGTGTCGGTGATGTCAAACGCCTGCGCATTGCTGCCATTGCAGCTGACCTGCGCAATGTTGGCGCCGTCAGCCGTCGAGGCCCAAGCCACGTCCATGCACTTGCCACTGTTCATGGCCATCAAGCGATAGCGGCCGTTGGCCAAAGCATCGTTGGCCTTGCCGACAAATTTGAACCGCTGGTTGGCGCCGCCATGGCAAGACCACTGCAAGATATTGGCACCATCGGCCGTGGACCAGCCCGACACATCGACACACTTGCCGCTGGTCTGATTGACGACTGTGAACTCATCGCCGCTGGCGCGACGAATCGCAAAGCGTTGCGCCCCCGATCCGTTGTCGCTCCATTGCTGGATGTTGGCCCCGTCCGCCGGCGAGTTGCCCGCCACATCCACCGCCTTGCCACTGTTGACGTTGGTGAGCCGGTACCAGCCCCCTCCGGTATCGGTCACGTCAAACAATTGAGCGTTGTTGCCGTTGCAACCCACCTGCGCGATGTTGGCGCCATCAGCCGTCGACGCCCAAGCCACGTCGGCGCATTTGCCGCTGTGCACGGCCACCATGGTGTAGCGCCCATTGGGCAAGTCCCCTGCCCAGGCACTGCCTGCAGACAAAGCCAGGCCTGCCGCTGCGAGCCAGCCGCGTCGGAATGTGGATGTCATGGATCGGTCCTCTTTGAAACAGATGGCGATTTACTTGCAGCTGCCAGCCGGGTAGACGCGGACCCAGTCCACCTCCATGCGAGCGGGCAGGATGTTCATGTCCACGCCTTGCGCACCACCCCAGTCACCGCCAATGGCCAGGTTCAGGATCAGGTAGAAGCGCTTGTCAAACGGCCAGGTGGTCCACCCCTGGCGTGCGTTGTTGAACGTGCCGTACACCTGTCCATCCTTGAGGAACTGGATGCGGTCCTGATTCCAGTCCACCGCATAGGTGTGATAGCTGCTCTCCACGCTGGCATCCCAGGTGGTGGCCTGGAAGTTGTTGTGCAGCATGAAGTTGCGCGCATTGGTGTGGATCGATCCGTGGATGGCCGAGGGGTCATAACCCACGTTCTCCATGATGTCGATTTCGCCGCTGTTGGGCCAGCCGCCATAGGCAGAGTCAGTCGGCATCAACCAGATCGCGGGCCACGTGCCACGGCCAGGTGGCAACTTGGCGCGCACTTCGACGCGGCCATTGAGCCAGTCGCCTTTGTAGGCGGTCTTCAAACGGGCCGATGAGATCTCATAGCCCTGATACCAATCGTGGCGTGCCTCAATGACCAAATGGCCGTTCTCAACGCGTGCGTTCTCCAGACGATTGCCCGTGTAGTTTTGCAACTCATGGTTGACCCAACCGGGTCGCTGGACTTCGAAGCTCCACTTGTTGCCATCGGGCAAGCCGCTGTAGTTGAACTCGTCAGACCAGATCGGGTTGGTGCTGCAGGCACTGCCGCCCGCGCTGCCACTGCCCGATGTGCCACCTGACACAGCCACCAAGTGGTAGCGCTGGTTGGCGCCCCCGTGACAAGACCATTGCAGGATGTTGGCGCCATCCGTGGTCGCCCAGCCTGACACGTCCATGCACTTGCCACTGCCCTGGTTGACCACGGTGTACTCGTCACCCGCCACCAGCTTGAGCTCAAAGCGCTGCGCGCTGCTGCCGTTGTCGCTCCACTGCTGGATGTTGGCACCATCGTTGGTGGCACCACCGGCCACATCCACCGCCTTGCCACTGTTGACGTTGATCAGCTTGTAGGCACCGCCACCCGTCGAGGTGACATCAAAGGCCTGCGCATTGGTGCCATTGCAGCTGTACTGCTGGATGTTGGCGCCATCTGCCGTCGACGCAGCGCTCACGTCCACACACTTGCCGCTGTTGGACGACACCAGCTTGTAGCGCCCGTTGGACAAGGCGCCCGTCGCCTTGCCATTGAATTTGAAGCGCTGGTTGCCGCCGCCATAACAGGTCCACTGCTGGATGTTGGCACCATCAGCGTTAGAGGCCCCGGCCACATCCACGCACTTGTTGCTGTTCTGATTGACGATGGTGAACTCGTCTCCGCTGACCCGGCGAATGGCAAAGCGTTGTGCACCGGTGCCATTGCTGGACCACTGCTGCACGTTGGCACCGTCTGCCGTTGAGGCACTGGCCACATCGATGGCCTTGCCACTGTTGACATTGATCAGTTGGTACCAACCGCCGCCCACATCGGTGACGTCGAACTGCTGAGCGTTGTTGCCATTGCAGGTAACCTGGGCGATGTTGGCGCCGTCTGCCGTCGAGGCCCAGGCCACATCCACACACTTGCCGTTCTGAACCACGGTGATGGCGTAGCGCCCGTTGGGCAAGTCGCCCGCCTGTGCTGCGGGCACCGCGCACACGCCGAGCATCAAGGCCAAGCTCCATTTAGCAGTCATCGTCATCTCAGATCCCCATCCATTTCGCTGGGATGCAAGGGTAATTTTTTGCCCAAGCGAATGACATACGTAAAGTTGCGTGCGACCTTGGTTCAAGGGGGCGGGTTCGCCCCATCCCCCTTCACCGTTGGATCAGCGTGCCGTGTTGGTGGCCCACAAAGGCGTGTGGTTAGGCCGATAGATCACCACATTGCCATCGTCTTGAACCACCAGGGAGCTGCCCGCATTACCGAAGGTGCCCGAAGCCCACAAGGGCTGATGCGAGGCGTTGTAGATGACCAGGTTGCCGTCCCCCTGCATGACCGCCGTCCCCACCCCTCGGCCCCATGTGCCCGATGCCCACAGTGGCGCGCTGCCCGCGTACAACACCAAATTGCCGTCCGTCTGATAGATCAACTGATAGCGCCCATTGGCCGACGTGATGGCTTGGCCCGCTTGCAGCGCCTCGCCTACAGACAAAGTCGGTGGATGCTGAACGGTGTTCGTGGCCCACAAGGGGACATGGTCCGAGCGATAGATCACCACATTGCCATCGTCTTGCACGGCCAAGGTGCTGCCAGGGTTGCCAGAGGTGCCAGACGCCCACAGTGGCTGCTGCGAGGCGTTGTAGATCACCAGGTTGCCGTCACCCTGCATCACGGCCGTCCCCACGCCCCGGCCCAATGTGCCAGACGCCCACAAAGGTGAGCTACCCGAATAGAGCTCCAGGTTGCCATCGGTCTGGTAGATCAGCTGATAGCGCCCATTGGCCGAAGGAATGGATTGACCGGGGCCCAGGCCCAACTCGCCGCTGCCCACTTTGGTGGCTCGATAGCCCGCCACGATGTCACGCGTCTGGTTCATGGACCGCGCCGCATCGGCATAGTCGTTCTGGCCACAGGCCTGACCACTGCAGCCGCCCAAACGCGGGTTGGAATACTTGTAGTAATGTTGATTGGCATACGACATCACGTCCCCCAGAGTGGTCCCGGGCACGATGTAGCCCCACGCATACGGATAGACCGGGCTGCCCCCGCCTTGCGCATGATCGTGGTTGTTGCCAAAGTTGTGGCCCAACTCGTGCGCCATCACCATGGTCGGGCAACTGTCATCGGTCACGCCATAGCCCGAGCCCTCATTGCCACGCGGCCCCTGGGTCACGCTCAAGTAAGCCAGGCCACATGAACCGACACCCACCGTGGGCTTGTGCAACAGGTGCACCAAGTCCGCGCCGACCGCATCGCGTGCGGCCCTCACGCCCGCAAACGCCCCTTGACCACCCGCCAGAGCCGGCAGCAAATTGCCTTGATTCACGTTATCGTCTTGGTTGACATACATGGCCTTGACCAAGCGCATGCGAATGGCCACCTGGCTGTCCACCATGATCTGGTTGGTGACCGCCACCAGGTTGTCAATGCGCGTGCGTGCTTGCGCGTCACCACCCAAACGGTTCACCATGCCCGGGGTGTAGAGCACCATCAAGTCGACCGTGGTGTCACCCGGCGCGGCTGCGGCCACGCCCAGGGATGTGGTGGTGTAGCCCCCCGAGGTGGTCGACGTCGCTTGAGCCGCAGACGACTTGTTGGCCTTGTAAGCGGCCATGGCCGCCTGAGCGGGTATCAGGGGCTCAGCCATGGGCGCATAGGTCAGCCCCGCCTTCTTGGTGTCCACCAACCAGGTCTGCCCCTTGCGTGTTTCCACACGCACCTCTCCTTCAGGCAAATTCAGCACACCAAAGGTTTCGCCCTGCGCGCCCGATGTCAGGATGACGCGGTGGTCCGTCCCCCTGTCGCGCACGTATCCGATGAAGGTGTAGTTGCCCGACGGGCTGATGTCGCCCCGGTCATGCACCAGCGACACGTTGCGGCCATCAGGCAAATTCAACTCCACCTCGCTGTTCAAGGGCAAAGACTGCAGCTTGGCCATGTTGAAGTCGACCGGATAAGAGCCCACCGCCGGCAAATCAGCCGGCCGATCAGCCTGTGCGCGCGCCAAGGCCTCGCCTTGCAGCGCACTGCCAAACACCTTGGCACTCGGTGTGGCGTGTTGCGCCACCGAATTGGCATCGTTCATGCGCGTCAACCAGGTCTTGCCGTTGACCTGGCTGATCCAGTACCGTTTGCTCTTCAACACCACCGAACCCGACAGCCCCCGCTCATCGAGCTTGAGCGACACACGTTGGGTCAGGTCACCTTCCAGGTGAGCCTCCCAAAACGTGGTTTTGTTATAGGTTGCCGTGGCGTGTTCGAACACCAAACCCAGCGCCCCGGAACTGCCCAAATTGAACTGGACACGCTGGCCAGGCTTGAGTTGAAGGAGCCCCTGCGCGTCCAGCTTGATCTCTTCAGAACGGCCTGCCGACAAGGCCTCCACCTGATTCCTTGATGCAGCGCAAGCGT
>JAGWTE010000291.1 GCA_028869095.1 Burkholderiales bacterium | reverse complement strand
CCCAACTTGCGCCTGATCGCATGAATCAGGTATTCCACAGCATTGCTCTCGACTTCTTCCCCCCAGCCGTAGATGCGGTCTTCCAGTTCACTGCGTGACAAGATCGCCCCGGGTCGAATCAACAGCGCTTGCAGCAAGGCAAATTCGCGCCCGGACAGCTGGATCGGTGTCGCATCGCGGACCTGGGCCTGCCGGGTGGTGGGGTCCAGCGAAACCACCCCGTTGCCCTGCACAGGCGCCGCATTGCCACTCTTTCGCCGCAACACAGCGCGCATGCGTGCCAGCAACTCAGCCATTTGAAATGGCTTGAGCACGTAGTCATCGGCGCCTCCATCCAGGCCTTGCAGGCGGTCATCGAGTCCGTCTCGTGCCGTGATGATGAGCAAGGGCACGGGGTTGTCTGTTGCACGCACGCTGCGCAAGACATCCAGGCCGTCCTTGCCTGGCAGCCCCAGGTCGAGCAACACAAGATCGTAATGCTGGCTCTTCAAGGTGCCCAGAGCGGTCAAGCCATTGCGTACCCAATCCGCCGCGTATGACGCGTCCTTCAAGGCAGCGTGGACGGCCTCACCAATCATCGGATCATCTTCCACCAGCAAGACGCGCATGAAGACTCCCGTGCCCACTTGAGTGGCGTCCAGTGTAATCAGTGCCCAGCCGATGCAGCACGTTGCCTGAACATCAGCATGCAGCCCGCCATGAACGCCAGCAGGGCCAGGGATGCGCTGTAGCGGCTCAACGCCAGGCCGCCGCTGCTCAGTGGCTTGTCCAGAAAGTCGCCCACTACGGCACCGAGTGGACGGGTCAGGATGAAGGCACCCCAAAACAGGGCCGTTCTGGAGATGGTGGTCCATTGGTAAGCTGCCGTGATCAGTGCCAGCATCCCGCCGAACAACAAGGCCGCGCCTGTGTAGCCCATGCCCGCCGTATCGGCAGTCCAGTCCCCCAGCGCAGTGCCCAAGGTCTGGGAAAACATGATCGTGACCCAATAGAACACCTCGGCCCTGGGGGAGTTCACCGCCCCCACGGACACGGAACCCATCGTCCGGTACCAGATGAACAAGGAAGCGAGCAACAGCCCCAGCAGCAGGCTGCTGCCCCCGGCGTAGCCGATCCCCAGAGAGCGATCCGCAAAGTCAGCCAGTGTGGTACCCACGGTCGTCGTCGCGACGATGGTGATCCAGTACAGGCCAGGGTGAAACTTGCGGACTTTGACCTGGGCAATGACCGCGACCAGGAACACTGCGGCAAAAATGCCGGTGCTGAGCAGGTAGCCCAGGTTCAAAGACATAGATGCCGCGTCACCACCGGTTTCACCAAGGGTGGTGGCGGCAATCTTGATGAGCCAGAAGCCCAGGGTGACCTCGGGGACCTTGGCCAGGGCGCGTTCGCTTGGGGTTGTCATGGCGCGGTGCTTTCGATTCAGCGCTTGCCGCTCAGCGTGGCAAAGGTCTGCTGAAGATTGGTCATGGCTGACTTGCAGTTGGGCTGAGTCGGCGCATCGGCTCGCAGTGCCTCAAGGGCCTTGTCGATTGCTTTGTCAAGCTTGTGCCAGTCCTCGGCTGC
>JAGWTE010000128.1 GCA_028869095.1 Burkholderiales bacterium | reverse complement strand
TCAAGGTGATGCAAGAGGTGATCAGCCTGAGCGTGTTCGTGCCGTTCGCCGTGTTTTATCTGGGGCAGCCTTTCAAGCTGGACTACATCTGGGCGGCACTGTGCCTGGTCGGCGCGGCGTATTTCATGTTCCGCGCCTGACTCAGGGTTGAGCTCATTGGCTCAACTTCAGACCTTCTTGCACCTGGTATTCAAAATAGCGCTGGCCAGAAAAGGCGATGGTGGCCATCAGCACTGTGGCGCCGATCATCAGGGCCAGCACCACGCCGATGACCGCCGCCCAACCGCTCGGGGCCACTGTTTGGTCGTCGGTCAGCCCAGAATTGAAGCGAGCGTTCCATTTTTCGTCCGGCATCAGTCCGTAGACGATGGCGTGTAGCATGGTAAACGCCACAATGCAGCCCAAAATCGGGATCAGCAACCATGACAAGGTGTCGTCCTGCCCCAAATCCAAGGCTCGGCCCACTCCCCACAGCCCCAGCAGGGTCGGGATTGCGTGCAGCCAGCCCCAAATGTCCGTCAAACCGTACAAATAAAACCGATGTAGCCCCACGGGGCCCCCCAGCAGGGCGGACCAAGTGGCCAGTGTTTTGGACTTATAGGTGGGGAACATGGGTATTGAGTGACACAAAAGCAATGTCTGGCACTATAATCCGCGGTTTCCTGTCCCGAGTTGGGTGGTTGTCCTGTATGGATGGCTGCGCAGCGCGTATCTAAACGGGCCGGAATCAAAATCACCTCAGGTGGTCTGTCCTCGAGTGTCTCCCGGGATCGTCTGCCGCCCCATCCAATTTGAAGGACACATCATGGTCGTGATTCGACTCGCTCGCGGTGGCTCTAAGAAGCGCCCTTTCTTCAACATCGTTGCTGCTGACTCGCGCAACCGTCGTGACGGCCGCTTCCTGGAGCGCGTGGGTTTCTACAACCCCATGGCTTCTGGCCAAGCTGAAACCCTGCGTCTGTCCCTGGATCGCGTGGAATACTGGGTCAACAACGGCGCCCAAGTGTCTGACACCGTGACCCGTCTGGTCCGTCAAGCCAAGGCTCAGGTTCCTGCTGCCTGATATGACTGATCGCGTTCCGGCGTCTCCCCTGGTTCTGGAAGACGGTGTCGTCTGGCCAGAAGATGCGGTAGAAGTCGGGCGCATCGTCGATGCCTGGGGCATCAAAGGCGGGATCAAGGTCCTGCCTTTTTCATCTGACCCCCAGGCTCTTTTCTGCACCAAGAAATGGTTCCTGCAGCCCGGCGAAACGCCAGGCGGCGGTGTGGCCAAACCGGTTGTCAAACCTGCTGCTGCAGTGGGTGCCGGTAAAAAAGCGGTGCAAACCACAGGTTCGGTGGCTGATGCTGCTCTTGCCCGTTTGTCCAAGCCGCGCCTGCTGCGCGTCAAACAAGCGCGAGAACAAGGCGACGTCATCGTGGCCACGGTGGACGATGTTGAAGACCGCAATGGTGCCGAAGCCCTCAAGGGCGCACGTGTCTTCGTGTCCCGGTCGGCGTTCCCCACGCCTGACAATGACGAGTTTTATTGGGTCGACCTGATGGGGCTGACCGTGGTCAACCGCCAGGACGAGGTTCTGGGTGAAGTGGTGGACCTGATGGATACCGGTCCTACTTGCGTGTTGCGCCTCAAAGGGGCGGACGGCACCGAGCGCATGATCCCCTTTGTGTCGGCCTACATCGATTCCGTCAGCTTGGCTGACAAGCGCATCGTGGCCGATTGGGGCCTGGACTACTGAGCGGGCACCTGACGTGTCCGTGCGTTTCGACGTCATCACCCTGTTTCCTGAGTTGTTCGCCCCGTTTCAGACGGTGGGCGTGACTCGGCGCGCGTTTGAATCCAAAGCGGTCGACGTGCGCCTGTGGCAGCTGCGCGACCATGCCGAGGGCGTTTATCGCCGCGTGGACGACCGCCCCTTTGGTGGCGGGCCTGGCATGGTGATGCTGGTCGAGCCTTTGGTGCGGGCCTTGGCGGCCATCCGAGCCGATCAGGTCTCAACGGGTGCCCCCAAACTGCCGGTGATCATGTTCAGCCCGGCTGGCAAGCCTTTGACCCAGGCTCGCGTTCAGGCGCTGTCGCAAAGCCCGGGTGCTGTGCTGCTGTGCGGCCGTTACGAAGGTGTGGACCAACGCTTCATTGATGCCCATGTGGACGAAGAAGTCAGCATGGGCGATTACGTTCTGTCGGGCGGCGAGTTGCCAGCCCTGGCCCTGATCGATGCGGTGACGCGCTTGCAGCCGGGAGTGCTGCACGACGCCGCATCGCATGAACAAGACAGTTTTTCTGATGGCCTGCTGGACTGCCCGCATTACAGCCGCCCCGAGGTGCTGACGCTGCCTGATGGCGAGTCAGTGGGGGTGCCGCCGGTGCTGATGTCGGGGCATCACGCCCAGATTGCACGCTGGCGCCGCGAGCAGCAATTGGCCATCACAGCCCGCCGCCGTCCCGATCTGATCGAGGCGGCCCGTTCCCGTGGAGAACTTTCCAAACAGGACGAACACTTTTTGTCCAACTTGGGGCTATAATCTGCGGTTTTCCGATCCTCTACCCGGCTAGTTCAATTTCTCTGTGGCGCGGGCATGATCAATTAGGAGCCTTTGATGTCCAACATCATTCAACAGCTCGAGCAAGAAGAAATTGCTCGTCTGAACAAAACCATCCCTACATTCGCCCCTGGCGACACCGTGATCGTGTCCGTCAACGTGGTTGAAGGTACCCGCAAGCGCGTTCAGGCTTACGAAGGCGTCGTGATCGCCAAGCGTAACCGCGGCCTGAACTCCAGCTTCATCGTTCGCAAGATCTCCAGCGGCGAAGGTGTGGAACGTACGTTCCAGCTGTACAGCCCCCTGATCGCTTCGATCGAAGTCAAGCGTCGTGGTGACGTGCGTCGCGCCAAGCTGTACTACCTGCGTCAACGCAGCGGCAAGTCTGCACGTATCAAAGAAAAGCTCGCCTGAGCGTAGCTCAGCCATGGCCAGAGGCCATGGTGCTTTGCGAAGCAAAGCCAGCGAGGTTTCGACGAAGTCAAAAGCTGGCCTGTTTCGCCTCCCCCAAAACCGCCTGTTGCGCAAGCCCAGGCGGTTTTTGTTATCGTGGTGGACTATGTCCATTTTGTTCGATCCCCAAACTGCGCCGGTGGTGGCGCAAGACCACCATCTGCCGCATGTGCCGCAAGATCGGCTGACTTACCCGGCCTTGGTGCAGCGGTTTGCTCAGCCACCCCAGTGGCAGCCCGATGTGATGGGGGATCGCATGGTGCCCGATGGCCCCCGCGTGGCGGCCTCCGTGCTGGTGCCCCTGGTCATGCGTGAGCAGCCCACGGTGCTGTTGACCCAACGCCAGCCGCACTTGAAAGCCCACGCCGGGCAGATCAGTTTCCCTGGTGGGCGCAGCGAACCGTCTGATGCCGATGCCATCCACACTGCCTTGCGCGAGGCGCAGGAAGAGGTGGGCCTGAACCCGGATCGGGTCAGGATCTTGGGCACCTTGCCCTCGTACAACACCATCTCTGGGTTCATGGTGACGCCGGTGGTGGGGGTGATTGATGTGACCTCGGACGAGCGTGCGGAGTTATCTTTGCAGCCCGATCCTGGCGAAGTGGCCGAGGTGTTTGAGGTGCCGCTTGAGTTTTTGATGAACCCAGGGCATCACCAGCGTCGATCCGTGCCGGTGCCGGGTTCTTCGGTCGAGTTTTACGCGATGCCGTGGACACCGCCGGGTTTGGCGCGTGAGTATTTCATCTGGGGCGCCACCGCTGCGATGTTGCGAAATTTATACCGCTTTCTATCGGCATGAGCCATCCCGCTATGATCTGTCCATGAGCTTCTTTGCCGTGCTGTTCGCCTTGTTGGTTGAACAGCTCAAGCCCCTGTCGCCCCGCAATCTCTTTCACCACGCTTTGACGGGCTGGGTGCGCTGGGCTGGTCGCAATTTTGATGCGGGGGCCGATGTGCACGCGCGCGTGGTGTGGATCATCACCGTGCTGGCGCCGGCTGCGGTGCTGGCCATCACTTACATGGTGGTCAACCGCTACAGCACGGTGTTGGCCTTGGCGCTGAATGTGTCGGTGCTGTACCTGACCATGGGGTTCCGCCAATTCAGCCATCACTTCACGGACATCCGCGATGCCTTGGAAGAGGGGCGTGAAGCCCGTGCGCGCGAGTTGCTGGCGACCTGGCAGCATGTGGATGCCAGCGATTTGCCACGTACCGAGTTGTTGCGGCACGTGTTGGAATACTCTTTGTTGGCCGCGCACCGCCATGTGTTCGGGGTGTTTTTCTGGTTTGTGGCCTTGTCGACCGTGGGCTTAGGGCCAGCCGGTGCCGTGCTGTACCGCATGGCCGAGTTCACCAACCGCTACTGGTCCTACAAGAGCCATGTGACCGGCACGCCGACGCACGACCGTTTGATGAAC
Organism: Burkholderiales bacterium; assembly: GCA_028869095.1. Classification (GTDB taxonomy): domain Bacteria; phylum Pseudomonadota; class Gammaproteobacteria; order Burkholderiales; family Burkholderiaceae_C; genus Aquabacterium. Next base: position 3,792 of record JAGWTE010000128.1, on the reverse strand, counting down.
CTGTCGCAAAAGCTGTTTGGCTGGGTGGATCATGTGCCCGCTCGCTTGACCGCCTTTGGCTTTGCTGTGGTGGGCAATTTTGAGGATGCGGTGGAGACTTGGCGCCGACATGCGCCGCTGTGGGCCCGCCCCAACGAGGGCGCGATCCTGGCGGCTGCATCTGGCGCGCTGGGGGTGCGCTTGGGTGGACAAGCGGCGCCCAGCGCCAGCGAGCAGCAGGGCGATATCAGCCGCACGCTCACGCAAGGTGAAGACGCTGACGTGACCGATGCGGTGGGCAGCACGGCAGGCGTGGCCCCTCAGATGGCACACCTGCGCAGTGTGGTGGCCTTGATCTGGCGCTCGGTCGTGCTGTGGATGCTGTTGCTGGCCTTGCTGTCCTTGGCCAACCTGATTGGCTGATGCGCTCTAATCGGGTCTGCAATGGGCGCCGCCCGCGTCAACTTGGGTTGAGCGCGCGGGCACGTTGCAGCCAATCGCCCAGTGCGGCCACCATGTCGCCTTGGCTGAAAGAGCAACTCTCTTCGGTGAACAGGGCGCTGGATTCCAATTGCGATAACACCCTCTCCAGCACCTCCAGATAGCGTGCTGGCAGGGCCGGTTGATGCGTCTGCGCAGCCTGCCGCCATTGTTGAGCCAAGGCATTCATGGGCAGTTGGCCCGATGAGAAGGCGTTCAAGGTGGGCGCCAAAGCGCTGAGGGTGTCGTTCATGCTTACCAACGGGTCTGGCTGAGTTCGTCGAACAGGGCGGTGTACAGGCTCATGCGCATGGCTGTGATCTGGCCTTGTTCTGCGGCGGCTTTGATGCTGCAACCCGGCTCTTGCCGGTGCGTGCAGTTGTTGAAGCGACAGCCGCCCAGGTGCTTGCCCAGATCGGGCATGAAGCGGGGCAGGTCGGTGGGGGCGATGTGGTGCAGGCCAAATTCTTGAAAGCCCGGTGAGTCGATGATGCCGGTTTGGTGGTCACCCACACCTTCGGCGGCATCGGGCTCGACCCAGTACCACTGGCTGGTGGTGGTGGTGTGGCGGCCCGAGTTCAAGGCGTGCGAGATCTCGCCCACCTCGGCGCGGGCGTGAGGGGCCAGCGCATTGATCAGGGTGCTCTTGCCGGCGCCAGAGGGGCCCAGCACCAGTGTGGATCGGCCTCGCAGCTTGGGCAGGATCAGGGCCTTGGCTTCGTCTTCGGCGCCCTTGAGCGAGAGCTCCAGCACGTCGTAGCCCATGGCGCGGTAAGGGGCCAGGCGTTGGCGTGCGGCATCCGCGCCGGGCAAGTCAACCTTGTTGAGCACGATGCACACCTGGATGCCGGCGGATTCGGTGGCAATCAGGGCACGGGTCAGTTGGGCTTCGCTGAAGACGGGCTCGACCGCAATCCACATCAAGAGCAGGTCGAGGTTGGCCGCAAAGGATTTGCTGCGCCATTCGTCTTGCCGGTAGAGCAGGTTCTTGCGCTCTTCGATCTGGACGATGATGCCTTCGTCGCCCTGCTCTTGCGTCAGGTGCCAGGTGACGTGGTCACCCACCACGACTTCGCTTTTCTTGCCGCGTGGGTGGCAAATCAGGCGACGGCGATCGGGTGTTTCCACCACGCAGTGGCGGCCATGTGTGGACACGACCAGGCCGGTTTCCAGTTTGGCTTGAGGGGCGGCGCTTGGCTTGCCTGGGTTGGCACGTTGATGGCGCTTCATGTTGCGGCCTGACTTGTCGCCCGGGGCAAAGCGGCCATGGCGGCCAATCGCTCGGACGCGGGGGGGTGCGAATAGTGGAAGCGCACATAGACCGGATCGGGGGTGAGAGTGGCCGAGTTGTCCTTGTAGAGCTTGATCAGGGCGCTGGCCAGGTCTTCGCGGGCTGCTTGCTGGCAGGCGTAGGCATCGGCTTCGTATTCGTCGCGGCGCGAGAAGTAGGCAAAGATCGGTGAGACAAAGAACATGAACGAGGGCAAGGCCAGCATGAACAGCAACAGGGCCAGGGCATCGTTGGGCGCATTGAGGTTGGGGTTGACGCCCAGGCCTTGGTAGAACCAGACCTGCCGGGTCAGCCAGCCCAAGAGGGCAAAGCCCGCCAGGCTCAAGACGAACATCATGATCATGCGCTTGAGCACGTGCTTGTGCTTGAAGTGGCCCAATTCGTGCGCCAGCACGGCTTCGACCTCGCCGTGCGAGAGCTTTTTGAGCAGGGTGTCAAAGAAGACGACCCGCTTGGAGGCGCCCAGGCCCGTGAAATAGGCATTGGCATGGGCCGAGCGACGGCTGCCATCCATCACGAACAGGCCTTTGGCTTTGAAGCCGCAGCGGCTCATCAGGGCGGTCACGCGCTGGGCCAGGCTGTCGTCGTCCAGGGGCTCGAATTTGTTGAACAGGGGCGCAATGAAGATGGGAAAGATCACCATCAACAGCAGGCTGAAGCCCACCCACGAGGCCCAGGCCCACAGCCACCATTGCTGGCCAGCGGCACCCATCAGCCACAGGATCAGGGCGGCAATGGGGGTGCCCAGCACCACGCCCAGGACGCTTTGCTTGACCAGGTCACCCAGCCACATCCCCCAGCTCATGCGGTTGAAGCCGTGCTTTTGCTCGACCCGGAAGGTGCTCCAGGCGCTCAGGGGCAGATCGATGAGGCCGCCGATGACGCTGAAGCCGGCCAGCAGGGCCAGTTGGTAGGGCAGGGCGCCCCAGCGCGTGAAGACCGTGTCACGGACCAGCTGGTTGAGGCTGTGCAGGCCGCCCAGCAAGGTCCAGCCGATCAAGGTGAGCGCCCCAACGGCACTGACGATCAGGCCAAAGCGCAGTTTGTCGACGGTGTAGGCCGCTGCGCGATGGTGTTGCTCCAGCGACACCTCGTCGGCAAAGGCGGGGGGCACTTGCTCGCGGTGTTGGGCCACATGGCGGACCTGCCGGCCATCCAGCCAGAGCTTGGTTAACAGGGAGGCCACCACAAAAGCGGCAAATACCAGGGTCAAGGTTGTCGAATGCATGGGCGCAAGTGTAAGAGTTGCTCCACAATCCTGCCGACCCCTTATTTGCAGCAAGAGCACCGATATCCATGAGCGAGCCCGTCGCAACCCCGACCCCGACCCCGACACCGACACCGACACCGACACCGACACCGACACCGACACCGACCGAGATGCCGGCCCTGAGCCGCAGTGACCTGAATCTGATCTGGATTGACCTGGAGATGACGGGGCTCAAACCCCAGAGCGACCGCATCATCGAGATCGCCGTGGTGGTGACCAATCCGGATTTGTCGGTGCGGGTGGAGGGGCCGGTGCTGGCCATCCATCAGTCTGACGAGGCGTTGGATGCCATGGACAAGTGGAACAAGGGCACGCATGGCAAGAGTGGCCTGATTGACCGGGTCAAGGCCTCCACGGTGGATGAGGCCCAGGCCACTCAGGCGGTGATCACGTTTCTCAAGCAGTACGTGGGCAACAACAAATCGCCCATGTGCGGTAACTCGATTTGCCAGGATCGGCGTTTTCTGGCCAATTACATGCCTGAGGTGGAGTCGTTTTTCCACTATCGCAACCTGGATGTCAGCACCTTGAAGGAGTTGGCCAAGCGTTGGCGCCCGGGGCTGGTTGAGGGGTTCAAGAAGGCGCAAAAGCACACGGCTTTGGCCGACATCCATGAATCCATTGATGAGTTGGCCTACTACCGTCAGCACTTTCTGGTGACGACATGAGCCGGCCCGTGATCGTGCGTTTGGATGCCCCCGACGCGCCTGGGGTGTTGGACCACCCTCGTGAAGACCGCCGCGAGGTGGGATGCCCGCAGCGCGAAACCTGG
>JAGWTE010000127.1 GCA_028869095.1 Burkholderiales bacterium | reverse complement strand
TGGGGCTCGCTGCGCTTCACGAACTGGCGGATGCGGTGGATGATCTGGCCCGCACGTTGGGCTTGGCGCGAGGTTTTGTCCAAGGCCCCGATCAACTGTTCCTGTTCGATGTTGCCGGCTTTGACTCGGCTGATCATGCCGCTGCAGTAGTTGGAGATGGCCGCCAGGGGCTGGTTCAACTCGTGGGCCACGGTCGACGCCATTTCGCCCATGGTGATCAGGCGGCTGGTGAACTGGGCTTTTTCGGCCTGGCGGGCGGCGGCTTCTTCAGCCGCTTTCCGTGCCGTGATGTCGGTGGCGATCAACATCTGGGCCAGGTGGCCGTCGGTCCACTGCACGTAGCGGGCGCGGACTTCAAACCACTTGTGGACGTTTTCCATGAAGACTTCGCGCGAATCACTGCCCGCGTCGGTCAACTCTTGCGCGGGCAGGCCGCCAAAGCTGTCCACGGAATCGTCTTCGCCGAAGACATTGATGGGCATTTCGCCGCCGGTCAGCAGGCTGTGGGCGTCGGGGTTGGCGCCAAACCACAGGCGGTAGGTGCGGTTGGCAAACAGCAACTCACCCCGGTGGACGGACACCACGGACACGGCGGCGTCCACGCCTTCCAGCACGGTGGTGAAGCGCTCGTGCGCAGCGGTCAACTGGTCGCGCACACGCTTGGCTTCGGTGATGTTGGTGACCGAGGTCATCCAGCCGGTCTGGTCGCCCTGGGCATCGATCAGGGGGGACACGTACAAGCGGGCGTCAAACTGGCTGCCGTCGCGCCGCTGCATCACCACTTCGACCCCACCCATGGGGCTGCGGCCCAGCAACTCTTGCTGGAACATGCGGTTGAACTCGTCCAGGCGGTCTTTGGGCCAGTAGGGGTAGGGCGGCACGCAACCAATCAGCTCTTCTTCAGAAAAGCCTGTCATGGCGCAAAAGGCCGGGTTCACGTAGGTGATGCGGCCTTCCAGGTCGATGGTGCGCATGCCGGTCAGCATGGAGTTTTCCATCGCGCGGCGGAAGTTGGTCTCTTGCACCAGCGTCTTTTGGATCTGGGCGCGGCGGCGCATGTGGCGCAAGGTGCCCATCAGGGTCCAGACCGTGAAGGCAGACAGCGCCATCACCATCCAGAACAAGGTGTTGCCGATCAGCTTGGAGGAGGTGCGAAAGCCCATGCCGCGCAGGATCAAGCCGTTGCCCACGGGGGTGACCATGACTTCGTGGACGAAGGTGGGTCGCGTGGTGGTTTCACTGGTGCCACCGACGGTGCTGGTCAACACTTCGCCGCTGATCTGGACCAGGCTCATGGCATGGCGGCTGGCCACGTCGCGGGGGACGAGGTAGCGCATCAGCGCTTCCAGCGAGTATTCCGCCACCAGGGTGCCGTTGAAGCCGCTGCGGTCGATCAGCGGGATGTGCAGCAGGATGACCTTGGAGGCGAGCTGGTTGGTGTAGGGCTGGGTGTAGACCGGTTGCCCCCGCTCGCGGGCCAGTTTGAATGCGCTCTTGGGTTCAATGGCTTGTTGCAGCGGGTCGTAGACGTCGTCGTGTGAGCTGTCGGTGTTCAGCTCCAGCCCCTGGTTGGGCTGCATGGGCAGGTTCAGCGCCAGGTGGGTGGCTTTGACGCTGGCGTTGGCCTGAATCCACGACAGGCTGATGAGTTCAGGGCGGGCGCGCACGAAGTCGCTGGCCTGGTGCATGAACTGGTCGGGATTGACTTGGCGAAGGCTGATTTCGCGCGCCAGGCGCAGCAGTTGTTCCTGGTTTTCCACCAAGCGCAGGCGCAACTGTTGCTGAACGACCTCAGTGTCGCGGCGCACGGACTCTTGTTCGCGCTCCAGCTCTTCGTTGCGCAGGTACCAGAAGGCCGTGATGATGGCCGCCAGGAACAGCAGCACCGAAACCAGCGGCCCCAAGGTCGCGTAACGGTCTTGCTGGCTGGGCGATTGCCTGCGCCACCAGCGCCAGAACAAGCGGCTGGTTTGGCCCTGTACCGGCGTGACGACAGGGGCGGCGGTGTTGGTGGAAGCAGAAAACGGCATGCCGGCATTATCCGTGTGGTCTCCCACAATGGATTTGAATACGAATAGGTGGGTAAATCGGGCTTTATCGAATTGTTCAATTTTCCCCATTGTGGCGTGTTGTCGCTCATACTGAATGTGACGATATGCCCATCATTGGAGGCTTGCTTATGTCTGCCAACGATCCTCTGCCATCCGCTTCGATGGATCTGGATCCTCAAGAAACCCGAGAGTGGCTCGATGCCCTCAGCGGGGTGATTGAAACCGAGGGACGCGCCCGGGCCCATGACCTGCTGGAGCACCTGCTGGACCATGCCCGCCAAGCGGGGATTGATCTGCCGTTTTCAGCCACCACGGCGTATGTCAATACCATCGCGGTGGAGGACGAGGCCCATTGCCCCGGTAACCTGGAAATCGAAGAGCGCCTGCGCACCTTCATGCGCTGGAACGCCATGGCCATGGTGGTACGGGCCAACCGGCACAACCCGGCTGACGGTGGCGACTTGGGTGGGCACATCTCTTCATTCGCTTCGCTGGCGACGATGCTGGGCTGTGGCTTCAACCACTTCTGGCATGGTGACCACGATGGGCATGGCGGCGACCTGCTCTACATCCAAGGGCATTCAGCCCCAGGGATTTATGCGCGCGCCTTCATGGAAGGGCGCATCACCGAAGACCAGTTGATCAACTTCCGGCAAGAAGTGGGTGGCAAGGGCTTGTCCAGCTACCCGCACCCCAAGTTGATGCCCGAGTTCTGGCAGTTCCCAACCGTGTCCATGGGCCTGGGGCCCTTGATGGCCATCTACCAGGCGCGGTTCTTGAAGTACCTGCATGCCCGGGGTATTGCCGACACGTCCAAGCGCAAGGTCTGGGTGTTCTGCGGCGACGGCGAGATGGACGAGCCCGAATCGCTTGGCGCCATCGGTTTGGCCGCCCGCGAGAAGCTCGACAACCTGATCTTCATCGTCAACTGCAATTTGCAGCGCCTGGACGGCCCGGTGCGCGGCAACGGCAAGATCATCCAGGAGCTGGAAGGCGAGTTCCGGGGGGCAGGCTGGAACGTGATCAAGCTGCTGTGGGGCTCGTATTGGGACCCGCTCTTGGCGCGCGACAAAGAAGGCGTGCTGCGCAAGATCATGATGGAGATGGTCGACGGTGACTACCAAGCCTGCAAGGCCAACGATGGCGCCTTTGTCCGGCAACATTTCTTTGGCCGCGATCCGCGCACCGCAGAGATGGTGGCCCGCTTGTCTGATGACGACATCTGGCGCTTGAACCGGGGTGGCCATGATCCGCAAAAGGTCTATGCGGCCTACCACGCAGCGGCCAACCACACGGGCCAGCCGACCGTGATGCTGATCAAGACGGTCAAGGGCTTTGGCATGGGCAAGAGCGGTGAGGGCAAGAACACCGCGCACCAGACCAAGAAGCTGACGGATGAGGACATCAAGGCCTTCCGTGACCGCTTCAACATCCCGGTGCCCGATGAAGACATCCCCAAGCTGCCCTTCATCAAACCGGCGGACAACACGCCGGAGATGAAATACCTGCAAGAGCGTCGTCAAGCCCTGGGTGGGTATCTGCCCAAACGCCGGGTCAAGGCCGATGAGAGCCTGGCGGTGCCAGAGCTGTCCGCCTTCCAGTCGGTGCTGGAGCCCACGGCCGAAGGGCGCGAGATTTCGACTACGCAGGCCTTTGTGCGTTGCCTGACCCCGCTGTTGCGTGACGCCAATCTGGGCCCCCGTGTGGTGCCCATTTTGGTGGACGAGGCACGTACGTTTGGCATGGAGGGCTTGTTCCGCCAGATCGGCATCTATGCGCCTGAAGGGCAAAAGTACACCCCGGTCGACAAGGACCAGGTCATGTACTACCGCGAAGACAAGGCCGGTCAGATCCTGCAAGAAGGCATCAACGAAGCCGGTGGCATGAGTTCGTGGATCGCGGCGGCCACGTCGTATTCGACGAACAACCGCGTGATGATCCCGTTCTACATCTACTACTCGATGTTCGGCCTGCAGCGCGTGGGCGACCTGGCTTGGGCGGCGGGCGACATGCAGGCGCGTGGCTTCTTGCTGGGCGGTACGTCCGGCCGCACGACGTTGAACGGCGAAGGCTTGCAGCACGAAGATGGCCACAGCCAGTTGGTGGCCGGCACCATCCCGAACTGCTTGAGCTACGACCCCAGCTTTGCGCATGAAGTGGCGGTGATCATTCAAGACGGCCTCAAGCGCATGGTCGAGAAGCAGGAGAACGTCTTCTACTACCTGACCTTGCTCAACGAGAACTACGCTCAACCCGGCCTGCGCCAAGGCACCGAGGCCGAGATCATTGCCGGCATGTACTTGTTGCAAGACGCTCCGGCCCAAAAGAAGTTGCAAGTCAACTTGCTGGGCGCAGGGTCCATCTTGCGCGAATCGATGGCGGCACGTGAGTTGCTGGCAGCCGATTGGGATGTGGCGGCCAATGTGTGGAGCTGCCCCAGCTTCAATCAGTTGGCTCGCGATGGCCAAGACTGCGAACGGTGGAACCTGTTGCACCCGACCGAGGCGCAGCGTGTGCCTTTCGTGACGCGCCAGTTGCAAGGCCATGCTGGGCCCGTTGTGGCGTCGACCGACTATGTGAAGGCCTTGCCTGAACAGATCCGGGCCTACATTCCCAAAGGCCGCGGCTACAAGGTCTTGGGCACCGACGGCTTTGGCCGCAGTGACTTCCGCTATCGCCTGCGCGAGCACTTTGAGATCGACCGGCATTACATCGTCGTGGCCGCGCTCAAGGCGCTGGCTGACGAGGGATCGGTGCCCGCGACCGTGGTGGCGCAAGCCATCCAGCGCTATGGCATCAGCCCCGACAAGATCAATCCGCTTTTTGCCTGAGGCATCACCCTATGGCACGCATTGAATTGAGCGTTCCCGACATCGGCGATGTGCACGATGCCGCGGTCATTGAAATCCTGGTCAAACCGGGGGCGACGATCAAGGCTGAGCAAAGCCTGATCACCATTGAGTCGGACAAGGCCTCGATGGAGGTGCCGTCGTCTCATGCGGGTGTGCTGCAAGAGTTGCGCGTGCGCCTGGGGGACAAGGTCAGCCAAGGCTCGATCATCGGGATCTTGGAGACGGCGGATGCGGCGGTGCCTGTCGCAGCATCAGTGGCGACACCTGCTGTGGCAGCGGCTGCTGCGACGACCGTCGCATCGACCTCGGCGGTGGCTGCCAGTGCGGAGTCTGCCGCTGCGCCAGCGCCAACAGGGGGCGAGGTGGTGCCAGCGCACAGTATCCGCGTCGCGCCAACGGCGTCGCTCGGTCCGGCTGAGCCGCCTTCCACCCACGGCGTGCCTCATGCTTCGCCATCGGTGCGCAAGTTCGCGCGTGAGTTGGGTGTGGCCTTGGACAAGGTGCCGGGTAGTGGTCCTAAGGGCCGCATCACCCACGCAGATATCCAGCAGTACGTGAAGGGTGCCTTGGCTCAAGCCAATCAGCCTGTAGCGGCTTCGGTCAGTTCCGGCGGGGCCGGCCTGGATTTGCTGCCCTGGCCGCAAGTGGACTTTGCCAAATATGGCCCCATTGAGCGCCAGCCGCTGTCGCGCATCAAAAAGATCAGTGGCGCCAATCTGCATCGCAACTGGGTGCGCATCCCTCACGTCACCAACAACGACGAGGCGGACATCACCGAGCTGGAAGCCTTCCGCGTCAAGCTCAACGAAGAGCACGCCAAGGCGGGCACCAAGTTCACCTTGCTGGCCTTTTTGATCAAGGCGTGCGCCGTGGCTTTGAAGCGTTTCCCGCAGTTCAACGCCTCGTTGGATGGCGACGACCTGGTCCTCAAGCAATACGTGCACATTGGCTTTGCGGCCGATACGCCCAATGGCTTGGTGGTGCCGGTGATCCGCGATGCCGACACCAAGTCCTTGACACAGTTGGCAACCGAGAGCGCAGCCCTGGCCGCCAAGGCTCGTGAGGGCAAGTTGTCGCCCGCTGAGATGCAGGGGGGCACGTTCTCGATCTCGTCGCTGGGCGGGTTTGGTGGCACCACCTTCACGCCCATCATCAATGCGCCTGAGGTGGCGATTTTGGGCGTGTGCCGCTCGGCCATGAAGCCGATCTGGAATGGCTCGGCCTTTGAGCCCCGCCTGACCTTGCCTTTGAGCTTGAGCTACGACCACCGGGTGATCGATGGTGCGTCTGCGGCACGGTTTAACGCCTTCCTGGGTTCTTTGTTGGCGGACTTCCGCCGTGCACTGGTGTGACCATGGCGATCATTGACATTCGTGTTCCTGATATTGGCGACATTGCCGATGCGGCGGTGATCGAGATCCTGGTCAAGCCAGGTCAATCTGTGACGGCTGAGCAAAGCCTGATCACCTTGGAGTCAGACAAGGCTTCAATGGAAGTGCCCAGTCCGCAAGCCGGGGTGGTGTCAGAGATCAAGATCAAGCTGGGTGACCGTGTCAGCACAGGATCGGTGATCCTGTCGATGGAGGTGGTGCAGGCCGTGTCTGCTGCATCTCCGGCCCCTGCGCCTGTATCCGCCCCGTTATCCGCCGCTGCACCGACCAGCCAGACCGTGGCAGCCCCCGTTGCACCTGCCGCTGGTGCCGCAGCCGCGAGCATCCCAGATCAAGCTGATTGCGATGTGCTGGTGCTAGGTGGTGGCCCTGGCGGTTACAGCGCGGCTTTCCGTGCCGCTGACCTGGGCTTGAAAGTCATCCTGGTGGAGCGCTACAGCGAGTTGGGAGGCGTGTGCCTGAACGTGGGCTGCATCCCCTCCAAAGCCTTGCTGCACGTGGCCGCCGTGATGGACGAGGTCAAGCACTTTGACAAGCTGGGCGTGAGCTTTGGTTTACCCAGCCTGGACTTGAACAAGCTGCGCGCGCACAAGTCCAGCGTGACCAGCAAATTGACCACCGGCTTGGCGGGCATGGCCAAGGCCCGCAAGGTGCAAGTGGTGCGTGGCTACGGTAGCTTGGTCGATGCCCATCACATTGAGGTCGAAGGCACCACGGGCACCGGGCAAGACAAGTCGGGTGACAAGCAGGTGTTGAGCTTCAAGCGCTGCATTGTGGCTGCCGGCTCGCAAGCCGTGCGCTTGCCCTTCATGCCCGATGATGAACGTGTGGTGGATTCAACTGGTGCCTTGACTTTGCCCAAGGTGCCCCAGCGCATGTTGGTGGTGGGCGGCGGCATCATCGGTCTGGAAATGGCCACCGTGTACTCCACCCTGGGGGCGCGCGTAGACGTGGTCGAAATGAGCGGGGCCTTGATCCCCGGTGCCGACCGCGATCTGGTGCAGGCTTGGCAGAAGTACAACGCGCATCGCTTTGATCGCATCCTGCTCAACACCAAGACGGTGGCGGCCAGCGCGAAGGCCGATGGCATTGAGGTTCGGTTTGAAGCGGTCGATCCATCTCAAGCAGCCCCTGAGGCACAGACCTATGACTTGGTCTTGCAAGCCGTGGGCCGCAGCCCCAATGGCCGCAAGATCGGCGCAGACAAGGCCGGCGTACAAGTCAACGAGCGCGGCTTCATTCCCGTGGATGCGCAAATGCGCAGCAACGTGCCCAGCATTTTTGCCATTGGCGACATCGTGGGCCAACCCATGCTGGCGCACAAGGCCGTGCATGAAGGGCATGTGGCGGCAGAAGTGATTGCGGGCGAGTTGCTCAATGACTCAGCCTTGGCGCGTGCGGCCTTTGATGCCCGCGTGATTCCGGGTGTGGCGTACACAGACCCTGAGATCGCCTGGGTGGGCTTGACGGAAGAGCAGGCCAAGGCCCAGGGCATCGAGATCAAGAAGGGCTTGTTCCCTTGGGGTGCCTCGGGCCGTGCCTTGGCCAATGGCCGTTCAGAGGGTTTCACCAAGTTGATCTTTGATGCGCAGACCCATCGCATCGTCGGTGGGGGCATTGTCGGGACGGGCGCGGGCGACCTGATCAGTGAAGTGGCACTGGCCATTGAGATGGGTGCGGATGAAGTTGACATCGGCAAGACCATTCACCCGCATCCGACCCTGGGTGAAAGCGTGGGCTTGGCGGCCGAGGCTGCACATGGCACCTGTACGGATTTGATGCCTGTGCGCAAGCGTTAGCATTTCAACCGACGGCCAATTAGGTTTCCCCTCAATCGCGCAGCCCTCCGACTCGAAACTGCCACTTTTCCAGTTCGAGCAAGACAGGCTACTTGTTGGGACTCGACCCAAAGCGCAAGTTGATATCTGCTTCATGAATGACCGTATTGCAGCGATTGCAGTCACTTGGCGCGTAACAGTGAACTCACGCTATCGGCTGACTTGCCGTCATACGCCCTCATT
>JAGWTE010000126.1 GCA_028869095.1 Burkholderiales bacterium | reverse complement strand
ACATGCAGCATCCGCCCAAGTTGGTCGCCGACATGGTCCAGCACTGGCAAAGCGGGGCAGATGTGGTGTACGCCTTGCGCGCCAACCGCGACGACGAGTCGCTGTTCAAGCAACTGGGCACGCGGGCGTTTTACCGCTTGATCAACGCCAAATCGCGTTTTCAGGTGCCGCCCGATGCGGGTGACTTCCGCCTGATGGACCGCGCGGTGGTCAATGCCTTGCAAGCCCTGCCCGAGCGCAACCGCTTCATGAAGGGGCTGTACGCCTGGGTCGGCTTCAAGTCAGTGGCCATTCCCTACGAGCCGGCTGAGCGGGCCAGCGGCGTCACCAACTACAACGCCCTGCGTTTGCTGGCGTTCTCGATTGACGGCTTGACGGCCTTCACGACCTGGCCCTTGCGATTTGCCAGCATCATCGGTTTGGTGCTGGCCGTGATCGCCTTTGGCTATGGCGCGTTCGTGGTCGAAGACTACCTCATGCACGGTAACGAAGTCTCTGGTTGGACCACCATCATCGTGTGTCTGCTGTTCTTCGTTGGCATCCAGCTGATCTCGCTGGGGATCCTGGGCGAATACGTGGCCCGGATCTTTGAAGAGGTCAAGAACCGACCGGTCTACGTGGTGCGTCGGGCTTTGGGTCAAGGTTTGCCCTCTGACAACCCACCCACGCCAGAACAAGGGTCCGGGACCGGCACATGGTGATGGCAGCCACCCGGCAGCTGGTGGTCTGTGTCGACGACTTCGGACTGCATGCCGGCGTCAACCAGGCTGTTTTGGACCTGCTGGGCCAGCGTCGCATCTCGGCGGTCAGTTGCTTGGTTGATGGCGAGACCTGGGCACGTGATGCCGCTGCCCTGAAGGTCGCTGCTTATGCAAGTGAGCCTGCAGGCGGGGCAGGCCAAACGGGGCGCCAGGCAGACATCGGTCTGCATTTGAATCTCACAGAATGCCTGGACCCCGTGGCTCAGGCTGCGTGGCCCAGCCAGCCCTTGGGTGCCTTGATCCAGGCGGCTTATTGGCGCCGCTTGGACCCCGCTGCCCTGCGCATCGAGATCGCACGGCAGTGGGATCGCTTCGTGGCCGTATGGGGCCAGGCCCCTGATTTCGTCGACGGCCACCAGCATGTCCACCAGTTGCCTCAAGTGCGCGAGGCTTTGATGGCGGTGTTGGACAGCCGTTTGGCCGCTGGCGCAGCGCGGCCCTGGCTGCGCCGCTGCCGTGCGCCCGGCTGGCGCGCCATCTGGCAAGGCATCAGCGTGGCCGATACGCTCAAAGCGCACATCATCAGTGTGCTGGGATCGGCCGCCTTGGCGCGTCTGGCGCGTGCTCGCGGGCTGCGCACCACCGAGCATCTGCTGGGGGTCTATCCTTTTGACGCGGATGCCCCCGCCTACCTGTCGCGTTGGCAAGGTTGGCTGCAACTGGCTCGACCCCAAGGCGACTTGCTGATGTGTCATCCTGCCAAACCCGGTGTGGCTGCTGGGCCTGTCGAGGACGTGATTGCCGCGTCCCGCGCGATGGAATACCAAGTGCTGACGGGCGCCGAGTGGGAGCGCCTGCTGGTGCGGGCCTCGGTTCGTGTCACCACGCTGGCCTGATCCCCCTTCGTTACACTGTGCCCTTTGTCGCTTCTGGTGTGGTTGACGTGTCCGTGACTCGCTCTCGTTCAAATTGGCTGTGGCCCCTGTTGATGTTCGTCTGGCTGTTGTGTACGGCCGGATGGCGTCCCCTGGCCGTGCCGGATGAGGGCCGCTATGCCGGTGTTGCCTGGGAAATGATCCGCTCGGGCGACTGGCTCACCCCCACGCTCAATGGCTTGCCGTTCTTTCACAAGCCCCCTCTGTTTTATTGGCTCACCGCGTCGTCTCTGTCGGTATTCGGGCTGAACCTGGTGGCGGCACGCATGGCCTCGGTGCTGGGTGCCTGGCTGGGCGCCTGGGCTCTGTATGGGTTTGCGCAGCGCTGGGCCGGGGCAGCGCGTGCCCGCTGGGCCACCGTGGCCTTGTTGACCCAGCCTTTTTACTTTGGCGGGGCGCAATACGCCAACTTGGACATGCTTGTGGCTGGCTGCATCACGGCCACCATCGCTTTGGCTGCGCATGCCGTCTTGTTGGCTGAAAAGGGTTTGCCACACCGTGCCAGCCTGTGGGGGGCCTATGCCTTGGCGGGCCTGGGGCTGTTGGCCAAAGGCCTGATTGGCTTGGTCTTGCCCGGCGCGGTGCTGGTGCTGTGGCTGCTCTTGTCTGGCCGCTGGCGCCGCGTGCTGTGGCTGATCTCGGTGCCGGGTTTGATCTTGTTTGCCCTGGTGGCGGCGCCTTGGTTCGTGCTGATGCAGCGCCTGTATCCCGACTTTTTCCATTACTTCTTTGTCTACCAGCACTTTCAGCGTTTCACCCAAACGGGGTTCAACAACGCGCATCCCATCTGGTTTTATGTGCCCTTGATCATGGCGCTGACCCTGCCGTGGTGGCCCGTGTGGATCTGGTCGAAGCGGGGTCAACAACCCACCACAGCCCCAGTGGCGTCCGAGCAGCCAGCAGGCCTGAACCTGCTGATGTGGGTTTGGCTGGTGGTCATCGTGGGCTTCTTCTCGCTGCCCGCGTCCAAGTTGCCGGGCTATGTGCTGCCGGCTTTGCCGCCTCTGGCCTACCTGATGGCCGATGGGGCCTTGCGCCGCTCGGCCGGCCGATGGTGGGAGGGCGGGCGCGCCATCCTGGTCACCGCAATCGTGTCAGCATTGGCCTGCGTGGCCTTGATCGGGGCTGCCGTGCGTTATGACCAGCAGTCCACACGGCCCATGGTGCCGATCGTGCAGCCCTTGCTGCAGCAGGGCGTGCCACTGCTGTATGTGGACGAATTCGCTTACGACCTGCCGTTTTACCTGGGCTTGCGTCAACCGTTGCCCATGGTGGCCGATTGGCAAAGCCCGGACCTGCCTCTGCACGACAACGACCAGAAAGAATTGTTCGATGCGGGCGAATTCAACCAACCCTTGGCTGCGCAACTGCTGATTCGCCCCGACCAATGGCATGTCTGGCTGTGCCGTGCGCCACGCCTGATGGTGGTGGCCTCTGATGAAGCGGAGCGTGACTACCCCGAACTGGCCTGGCAAGCGCCACAAGTGGTGGTCAAGCGCAAGCGCCTGTGGGTGCTGGATCGCGCCACCTTGATCAACCATGGCCTGATCTGCCCCTGATCGCCTGCTGAGTCACCCATGATGTGGACTGCCTTCAACCGTTACCTGGACACCCTTCGCCCGCAACGCCAATGGGTGGTGCTCTTGGCAGATGCCTGCCTGATTGCATTGGCCTGGCACACGACCTATCTGTTTCGCATGGGGGTCGAGCGCTGGCTCCATGAACGCCCCACCTATGACACGGCCGTGCTGGCCGGTGTGATCGCGGTCTACAGCGTGGTGTCCTGGGCCTTGGGCGTGCCGCGAGCCAGCTGGCGCTATGCCAGCTTTACCGAGATCGTGCGCCTGGCCTGGGTTTGCCTGGGAGCGGGCTTGGCCAGTGCCGTGGTGGTCTTGATGGCACAACTGGTCGAGATCCCTCGCGCGGTACTGGCCTTGCATCCCGTCTTCACCCTGATCACGCTGGCGTTGGCGCGCATGTCGATTCGCCTGCTCAATGACCATGCCCGGCAACGCCGTGGTGGTGGCGATGTCACTGGACAGCGTGCTTTGGTGCTGGGCGCCGGTGCGGCTGCCAAATTGTTGATTGCTGGCATCCAACACCGAGGCTGGTCGGTCGTCGGCCTCTTGGACGACGATGTGAGAAAGCATGGTGCCCGCATCTCGGGCGTGACGGTCTGGGGGGGCTTGGACAAGCTGAGCCAGCCCGACTTGCTCGACGACGTGACCCATCTGGTGTTGGCCATGCCATCGGCCACCGGGGCGCAACGCAAGCGTGCATTGGACCTGGCCGCCGCAACCGGCCTGCCGGTCTTGACGGTGCCGACGTCTGACGAGTTGCGCGATGGGCGCTCGCGCGTGGATCGCGTGCGCGACATCGAGCCTGAAGATGTGTTGGGTCGCGAGCCCGTCAAGCTGGATGAAAGCGCGGTCTCCACCTTGATCAGTGGCAAGACCGTGATGCTGACCGGGGCAGGGGGGTCGATTGGGTCCGAGTTGTGCCGCCAGATTGCGCGCTTTGGCCCCAGTCGCCTGGTGCTGTTCGAGCTCAGTGAATTTGCGCTCTACCAGGTCGAGCAAGACCTGAGCGAACGCTTTCCGCATGTCCCCTTGGTGCGTTTGGTGGGCGATGTCAAGGACCAGGAAGCCTTGCGTCGGGTCATGGGGCAATACCAGCCCGATCTCGTGTTCCATGCGGCTGCCTACAAGCACGTGCCGTTGATGGAAGACGAGAATGCCTGGATCGCTTTGCGCAACAACACCCTGGGCACCTACCAAGTGGCTCAGGCTGCGGCTGAGCAGGGCGTCCAGCGCTTTGTCTTGATCTCGACAGACAAGGCCGTCAACCCAACCAACGTCATGGGCGCCACCAAGCGTGCCGCCGAGATGGTGGTGTCGCATTGGGCCGCCAAGGCGCCGGGCACGCGCTTCATGGCCGTGCGCTTTGGCAATGTGCTGGGCTCCAGCGGCAGCGTGATCCCCAAGTTCAAAGAGCAAATTGCCAAAGGCGGGCCGGTCACGGTCACCCATCCCGATATCACCCGTTACTTCATGACCATTCCCGAAGCGGCCCAGTTGGTGCTGCAAGCGGCGGCATTGGCCGAGACGGGGCAGGTCTTCGTGATGGACATGGGGCAGGCGGTGCGCATTGCCGATCTGGCCCGTGAGTTGATTCGCCTGATGGGCCACAACGAGGCCGACATTCCGATTGTCTTCAGTGGCTTGCGTCCGGGCGAAAAGCTTTACGAAGAGTTGTTGGCCGATGCCGACACCACCTTGCCCACGCCGCATCCGCGCTTGCGCCTGGCGCAGTTGCGAGGCGAGTTGCCAGCCGATTGGATCGAACGCCTGATGGCCTTGGCGGCTGATGAAGGGGCCGCCGCACCGACCGTGCTGCGCGCACGTCTGCACGATCTGGTGCCTGAGTACGCGCCACGCTAAAGCGCTGTGCGGGGCTCAAGCCTCGGCTTGCTTCAAGAGCTCGTCCACTTGGGTCAACAACGCAGCCAGTTGCACGGGCTTGGTCAGGTAGCAGGCCGCTCCGGCAGACAGAGCGGCCTCGATCTGTTCGGGCATGGCATCGGCAGAAATCATGATCACCGGGATGTTGCTGGTGTCTGGGTTGGCCTTGACCAGTCGCAGGAACTCCTGGCCTGAGGCATCCGGCAAATGCACGTCCAACAAAATCAGGTTGGGACGAGGCCCCTGCAGACGGTTGTGCAGGACGCTCAAGCCCTGCTCAATGGTGGGCGCCACGGTCAAGTGAATCCAGGGGCGGTCTTCCAGCGCTGCGCGCACCACCTCGCTGTTGACCAGGTTGTCCTCGACATACAGCACGTGCCGGGGCGATTCGGGCGGGACGGACAAGGGGCCTGGGTCGGGCCGTGCTGGCGTGGTTTTTGGGATCTCGATGACGGTTGCAGGCAAGGTCAGGGTGAAGGTGGCGCCCAAGCCTTCGCGGCTGGCGGCTTCCAGCTCACCGCCCATCAAGGTGGCCAGATGTCGGCTGATCGCCAGGCCCACCCCTGCGCCATCAGGCACTTGCTTTTCCCGACCCAGCCGGTTGAAGGGCTGGAACAGTTGCGACACCTGATCGGCTGACATGCCCATGCCCGTGTCTTTGACGGTGATCACCATGCGGGCCGATCCATCGGCGGCTTGTTGACGCGACACGCTCACGGACACCGATCCTTGTCGCTGGTTGTAGGCGACCCCGTTGTCCAGCAAGGTGTGCAGGATCTGACGCAAGCGGCCGGGATCAGCCTGGACGCCCCAATCCGAAGGGACGTCATGAGGCCAGATCAACTCGATGCCCAGGTTGGCGGCCTGATCTTTGACTTGCGTGCAGATTTGATCAATGGCATGGCCCACCGCCACCGGCTCTGTGGCCAATCGCAAGCTGCCGGTCTCAATGCGAGAGATGTCCAGCACGTCGTCGATCATGTCCAGCAGGTGCCAGCCTGCTTGCTGAATTTGTCGCAGGCGTTGCTGCTGCGGCGCAGGCAGCGGTGCATGACTGTCCAGTTCCATCACCTGCGCGAAGCCGAGCACCGCGTTGAGCGGGGTGCGCAACTCGTGGCTCATGCGGGACAGAAACTCGCTCTTGGCCCGGTTGGCCGCCTCGGCTGTCTGGCGCTGGTCCTGCGCCTCTTGTGCGGCGGCTTCTGTCTTGCGTGTATGGCCTGAAATGACCAACAGCATGGCGCCCAACGCCGCAGCAAAAGCAGAACCGCCAACAGCCAAAAGCCAAGAGCCCGTCCCTCGGCCAACGATGGGGACCGGCTGGGTGGACCACACCACCAGATTCCATTGCGCCCCGGCAAATGCCAAGGGCACGAGGCGTCGGTGGAGGGTGGTTTGTGTGAGCCATGCGCTGCTTTGGCAGTCGGGACTCCCCCCCAGCGTCACCGCCTGGGCGCCAGTCCCCTCCACGATGCAGGCACTGAGGTAGCTCGGCATGTTTTGCAGCATCGCCCGCATGGTATCGTCCATGCGCAGCGTGGCGAACAAGGTGCCCTTGACTTCCGGGGGTGTGGGGGTAGCCTGAGCCCCGTGGGGTCGAATGGGCAGAAACACCGGGTGATAAACCACCACGCCCAACTGATGGCCTATTTCCTGGGCCAGCTTGAAGCCCCGCGTGGCCGTGGCATGCCCGGTCGCCACAGCTTGCTCATAGGCCTGGCGTGTCACGTCTGTGGACAAGATATTGAGGCCCATGGCCCGCTCGTTCGTGGCCGACGGTTCGACAAATCGCATGGCCACCACTTCAGGTCCGCTGGGCTTGCGGTGCTCGCTGCTCCCCGGCACACGGTCAAACACCTGATACTGGTGCACACCCTCGGCGCGTTGCTGGGCTTCGAAGGCCGGGAGTTGCGCTGCCGATACCCGCTCCTCCCATCCCAAGGCCTGTAGCCCTTGCAAGGTGTTCAGCCAGTAATGGGCGGCTTGTGCAAATTCCCGGCGGTTGACATCGTCGGAGGCCACGTACACCCCATTGAGGGCCTCCAGCGCATGCAAATAGCCCGTCAGCCGGAGGGTGACTTCTTTGGTGGTGCTCGCCACATCGCGCTCAAACACCGCCGTTTCGCGCTCAAGCTCCCAGTTCTGCACATGGTGGATCGACAGGCTCAGCAGCACGGTGGCAATGGCCAGAGGAATGCCCACCACCTTTTGTCGTGCTTGCCACAGCAATTGGGGGCGGGCGACCAAGGTCAGCATGATGGGCATGCCAATCATCACCCCCAGCGTATCGCCAGCCCACCAACCGATGGCCGACTTGAATGCTGCATCGGCGGGCAAGATGCCCAGTGCCACCATGCTGGGCACGGAAATCAAGGCGTTGGTGACACTGGCAATGGGGCCAGCACGCAACAAAAAACTGCCGATTTGCATCGGCCGATCCAGCATCAGGTCGTGCGGCCAATGGCGGCCTAAGGCCAGTCGGCAGGCCACCCACACTTGTAGCGCGGCGCCAGATCCGCAAATCAGTGCCTGGGCCAAGATGACCCCGACCCCAATGGGCGAGTGCATGATGGTGTGAGCCAGGACGATCACAGTGGCCCCGCCCAAGCCCACGGCGACGAGCATGGCCGGCCCCCATCCCATCACCAGACCCAGTCCCACCCCCGCAGCCAAATACAGTTGGGAGACAGGCGAGCCTGGCGCCGCCAGCGTCATGGCGACCAAGCCCGACAGCGTGTAGGCGAGCCACGTGATCAGCCCTTGGCGCAATGTTTGGCGCAATGGGGCGGCGGTCACGGAGGGAAGGCGCATCGACAAGGGGCTTTCTAGGAATATTCTGACCATGCAGACCCTCACACCTTAGCATTTCAACTGAGGCTGTGGGGATCGGGGGCACCCGTGACGAATGCGCGACAGTTTGCCGAGCGCTGGGCTGGTTTCGGGTTGGCTGGTACTCGATTTGATCAACAGAGTCCTGACTACGGTCTTATTCGCCCGATTGGGGGGCGCAGCCCGCCTATACTGGCAAAGGTTATCCTGATAGGGCAAATACACGCCATGACTTCCAAATTGAAGATTGCAGGCTGGGTCTCGCTGGGCGCGCTGGCCGGTGGCCTGACCACCATGCAATTCCAGGCCACAGCACGCAATGCCGTTGCGCCTTTACCCCTGGAAGAAATGCAGCAACTCGCTGCAGCATTCGGGATGATCAAGACGGATTACGTCGAACCCGTGGATGAAAAGAAACTCATCGGCGATGCCAT
>JAGWTE010000004.1 GCA_028869095.1 Burkholderiales bacterium | reverse complement strand
GAAGAGTTGGATGCCGACTGGAGCCTGGTGCGCAGTCAGCACGGCTCGAACGACCCGGCTTATGTGGACCCGCTGTGGGGCATGCACCTGACCGGGGGCTCTAACTCGGTCAAGCACAGCTTCACGCAATACCGTGAGCTGGGTGCGCGTGCCCGTGCCATGTTGTTGGGCGCTGCGGCCGCGCGCTGGAAGGTGGACGTGAGCTCTTTGCGCACGCAGTCGGGTGCCGTCTTGGGCCCCGGCGGGCTGAAGGCCAGCTATGGCGAACTGGCCGAGGCCGCGATGGCGCAGCCCGTGCCTGAGAAGGTGGCGTTGAAGGACCCCAAAACCTTCCGCCTCATTGGCCAACCCACCAACCGTTTGGATGCGAAGGCCAAGAGCAGTGGGCGGCAGAGCTTTGGCATTGACATGCACTTGCCGGGTCAGTTGACGGCGGTGGTGGCCCACCCGCCCGTGTTCGGTGCCCGCCTGACTTCGGTGGACGACAGTGCAGCCCGTGCCATCAAAGGCGTGAAGGCGGTGCTGCGTGTGCCGGCGGATCGTGGCGGCGAGAGCGTGGCCGTGGTGGCCGATGGCTATTGGCCCGCCAAGCAGGGGCGCGATGCCTTGAAGCTGCAATGGGACACGTCCAAGGTCGAGAAGGTCGACAGCGCCAAGCAACTGGCCCAGTACCGCGAGCTGGCCAAGCAGCCTGGCCCTCGCCGCTTCGATGCCGACATGGCGCCCATGACCAGTGCACCGCGACACATCGAGGCCGAGTTCATGTTCCCTTACCTGGCCCACGCGCCCATGGAGCCCTTGAACTGCACGGTGCAACTCTCGGAAGGCAAGGCCGAGTTGTGGGTGGGTTCTCAGATGCCCGGCCTGGATGGCGGTGCGGCCGCCAGGGTGCTGGGGCTCAAGCCCGAGCAAGTGGCCGTGCATGTGCAAATGGCCGGTGGTGGCTTTGGCCGACGGGCCGTGGGCAGCAGCGACTATGTGGTCGAGGCTTGCCAGATTGCCAAGGCCGCACGCGCGGCCGGCTTGACTGCGCCCGTTCGCATGGTCTGGAGCCGTGAGGATGACATCCGTGGCGGCTACTACCGTCCCATGCACTTGCACCAGGCGCGCATTGGTTTTGACGCGAAAGGCAAGGTGCTGGCCTGGGACCATGTCATCGTTGGGCAGTCCATCACCATGGGCACGCCGTTTGAAGGCAGCATGGTCAAGAACGGCATCGATGCCACGGGGCCGGAAGGCATGCTGGAGCCCTATCCCTTCCCCATGCGTTTGACGGTGCATCACCCCAAGGTGAACGTGCCGGTGCTGTGGTGGCGCAGCGTGGGCTCTACCCACAACGCGTTTGTGATGGAGACCCTGGTCGACGAAATCGCGCGGGCCACCAAGCAAGACCCGGTGGCCTATCGCATGCAGATGTTTGGCGACAAGCATCCGCGCCACAGCGCAGCGCTGCAATTGGCGGTGGACCAAAGTGGCTATGGCAAGAAGCGCTTGCCCGCGGGACACGCCTGGGGCGTGGCGGTGCACGAGTCCTTTGAAACCGTGGTGGCCTATGTGGTCGAGGCGTCGGTCAAAAAGGGCAGCGCGGTGCTGCACCGCGTGACAGCCGGTGTGCATTGCAATTTGGCCGTGAACCCGCGCACGATTGAAGCGCAGATCCAAGGTGCGGCCCTGATGGGCTTGTCCATGTGTCTGCCGGGGGCTGCCATCACACTCAAGGATGGCGAGGTGCAGCAGAGCAACTTCGGGGATTTCGTGGTGCCACGCATCACCGACATGCCTGAATTTGCCGTGCATGTGGTGCCCAGTGCCGACCCGCCTACCGGCATGGGCGAGCCGGGCCTGCCGCCGCTGGCCCCAGCGTTTGCCAACGCCATCACCCGCTTGACCGGCAAGCCCGTGCGTGAGCTGCCATTCAAGCTGGCTTGATCATGGAAGACCTGGACACCCTGGTCTTGCGCACCGCGCTGAGTTGGCACCAAGCCGGCCAGCCGGTGGTGCTGGTTACCGTGGCGCGGACCTGGGGTTCGTCCCCTCGTCCACCGGGCTCGCTCATGGCCATCAATGAGCGGGGCGAGACCGTGGGTTCGGTGTCCGGCGGTTGCATCGAAGACGACCTCATCCACCGCATTCGTGAAGGGGGCGTGCAGGCCGCTTGCGCCAGTTCGACGCCCACGGTGCTGCGCTATGGCATCTCGGCAGACGAAGCGCATCGCTTTGGCCTGCCTTGTGGCGGCACGGTCGAGTTGGTGCTGGAGCCCGTGTCCCAGCACAGTCGCCTGGACGAGCTGCTACAGGCCTGCCAGCAGCGACGCAGCACCGAGCGGGTGCTGGACTTGCGCACGGGCCGTGTCGACCTGCATGAAGGCCAGCGTGACGGCGTGCCGCGCATGGATGAACATCACCTGACGACCTATCTGGGCCCCAAAGCCCGCCTCATCGTCATCGGTGCGGGTGACTTGTCCCGTTACCTGAGCGAGATGGCGCTGAGTGTGGGCTTTGAGGTCATCGTCTGCGACCCGCGCGAAGAACACCGGGCCAATTGGCGTTTGGCCGGGGTGACCGTGTGCCATGAGATGCCGGACGACCTGATCCAGCGCTTGCAGCCCGATGCCCGCACGGCCGTGGTGGCCTTGACGCATGACCCCAAGCTGGATGACCTGGCCTTGATCGATGCCCTGCAGTCCGAGGCGTTTTATGTGGGCGCCATCGGCTCGCGTCGCAACAGCATGCACCGCCGCGAGCGGCTGCGTACGCACTTCGATGTGCCCGAGTCGGCCCTGCAATCGCTGCATGGGCCAGCCGGGCTGTACATCGGCAGCAAGACCCCGGCCGAGATCGCGCTGTCCATCCTGGCTGAAGTGGTGGCGGTGAAAAACGGCGTCCGCCTGAACGAACCCACTCAGGTCGCAGCAGGCAAATCGCGTCACGAAGCGCCTTCTGCACCAGAGGCAGAGTCAGCCGTGGCCTTGGACACCTGCGGCGTTTGATCCTGATGTGCTGACACGGCGCCGGTCGGGTCCGCATAATGGTGTCAGGCAAACGGAGTGAGCGATGTTCGGTGATTTGATCTTCCGTCAATTGTTCGATGCTGCGTCATCGACCTACACCTACTTGTTGGGCTGCGCGGCCACCCGTCAGGCTGTGATCATCGACCCGGTGTACGAACAGCACCTGCGTGATCATGCCCTGATCGACGAGTTGGGCCTCAAACTGGTGGCCACGCTGGACACGCATTGCCATGCCGATCATGTGACCGGTGCCTGGCTGATGCAGCAGGCCACGGGCTGCCGCATTGGCATCTCCAGGCGCTATGGCACCGACATGCAGGGCGCGGACCTGTTGCTGGACCATGGCGATCGCGTCACCTTCGGCCAACATCACCTGGAAGTGCGCGCCACACCGGGGCATACCGATGGCTGCATCACCTACGTGAGTGACGACCACCGCATGGCCTTCACGGGGGACTGCTTGTTGATCCGCGGGGCAGGGCGCTGCGACTTCCAACAAGGCAATGCACGCACGCTCTACCACTCGATCACCGAGCAGATCTTCAGCTTGCCGGATGACTGTTTGATCTTCCCGGGACACGACTACAGCGGGCGCACCATGTCATCCGTGGCCGAAGAGCGGGCGCACAACCCGCGCATTGGCGGCCATGCGGACGAGCGCGACTTCGTGGGCTTCATGGAGAACCTGCACTTGCCGCACCCCAAGCAACTGGCCGTGGCCTTGCCGGCCAACTTGCGTTGCGGTCAGCCGGTCGACGCCAAGGTGCCGCAACTGGCTGACTGGGGCCCTGTGCGCCAGACCTATGCCGGGCTGCACGAGATCGACCCCGATTGGGTGTCTGAGCACCTGGATGAAGTCTGGGTGCTGGATGTGCGCCAGTCTGAGGAGATGGACGAGCGTCTGGGCCGCATCAAAGGGGCGCAAATCTTGCCCTTGAACGAATTGAAAGATCGCATGGCCGAGGTGCCGCAAGACCGACCAGTGATCACGGTGTGCCACGCCGGCATGCGCTCCGGCCAGGCCACGGTGCTGCTGCGGCAAGGCGGCTTCACACGCTTGGCCAATATGCGCGGCGGCATGCTGACCTGGAATCAAATGGGCCTGCCCGTCGAGCGCCGTGCCGGGCTTTGAGCTCGGGCTACTGATCTTGCTGTAACAGCTCCAGCAGTTCAGCGGTGGGGTAGCCGTCTGCTGGCAGGCCCTTGCTGCGCTGGAACTGTTGCAAGGCACGGCGTGTGGCCGGGCCCATCTGGCCATCTGGTGTGCCGCTGTCAAAACCACGTCGGTTCAAGGCGGTTTGCAGAGCCAGCATGTCGCTGCGGGTCAGCGCGCGCAAATCGCGAGGCCAGGCCGCTTGCACGGCAGGGCCGCCTGCAATGCGTTGCGCCAACATGCACACGGTCAGCGCGTAACTGGTCGAGTTGTTGTAGCGCAAGATGGTGCGGTAGTTGCGTCCCACGATGAAGGACGGCCCACGCGCGCCCGCAGGTTGCAAGATCGCCGCGTCGGCCAAATTGGGCAGGGGTGCACCGTCCAGACTGCGCACGCCATCAAGAGCCCATTGGGCCGAGGCTTGCCGCACAGCCGGGTCGGCGCGGGCGGGATCAAAGCCGGTGGGCACCTGGACCTCGGCCCCCCAGGTCTCGTCGGCCTGCCAACCCGAGCGGGCCAGGAAGTTGGCGGTTGACGCCAGCACATCGGCCATGCTGCCCCAGATGTCACGGCGCCCATCGCCATCGGCGTCCACCGCATACGACAGGAAGGACGAGGGCATGAACTGGGTCTGGCCCATGGCACCCGCCCAGGATCCGATCATGTGATCGCGGTCGATGTCACCGCGTTGCAAGATCTTCAGCGCCGCCAGCAACTCGCCCTTGGCCCAACTCTCGCGCCGTCCTTCAAAGCCCAGTGTGGCCAAGGCATCGATGACAGGGACATCGCCGTAGTTGCGGCCGTAATTGCTCTCCATGCCCCAGACCGCAGCCAGGATCGGGCCGGGCACGCCGTAGCGTGTGGTGGCCGCATCGGCCTCGGTGCGGAACTGCAGCAGTTTTTGCTGCCCGGTGGCGATGCGCTGTGGCGAGACCACGGCTTCCAGGTAGTCCCACAAGGTGCGGGTGAACTCGGGTTGGGCGCGGTCTTGTTCGACCAGGCGGGGGCGCAAGCGCACGTGGTCAAAGGCCGCATGCAGCGTGGCCTCGTCAATGCCCGCCGCACGCGCGGTGTCTTGGAAGCGGGCCACCCATTGTGCAAACCGCTGTTCGACTTGCGCGTCGTTGCCAGACTGAACCGGGGGCGGTGTGCCGTCCAGTGCGGAGGCCGGCATAGAGGCCGGATTGGATGCTGGATTGGATGCCAATGCGGCCTGCTGCGGCGTGTGCACGGACCCAGTGGGCGCCGAGGCGCAGCCTGCCAGAACCGTCAGCGAGAGCAGCGCAGCGAGAAGCGTCGATTGAATCGGCAGGGCGGGGCGGTGAGAGACGCGAGAGGGCATGGACACATCAAAAGTCGGTGCAGCACCGATGCTGCCACGGATCACGGTGCCGTGCCACCTTCCAGTCGTCGAGGGCATGCCGTGTCAAAACACGCCCAGCACCAGTCCCGTTGCCAGGGCTTCGCCCAAAGCCTGGCAGCCCTCCAGTTCATCGGCGCCAAGGTGCTTGGGCGCCAGAATGGCCTCTGTCGTTTGCGCGTGCGTGCAGACGATCAAGGCCTCGGCGATGGGCTTGAGGCGCCAGCCCGTGGCGATGCGATCAATCTGGCGGGCTGCATTGTGTCCATCGCTGCCCGCGCAGATCAGGCTGGCATAAGGGCGGCCCTGGATGCGGTCGAGCACAGGGTAATAGCAGCGGTCAAAAAAGTCCTTGAGTTGCCCGCTGATGGCGGCCAGGTTTTCGGGTGTGGCGAAGATGAACCCGTCTGCGGCCAACACCTCATCGGGTCCCGCCTGCGAGGCGTGCAGCAGCTTGACCTCCACACCTGGCTCCGCTTGAGCGCCCGCGCGTGCCGCTTCCGCCATCTGGCGCGTGCCGCCCGTCATGGAGTGATAGACGATCAAGATAGACTTTCGGCTTTTCATGCTCTCAGCATAGACCAGCGACACCGACCCCATGCAAGCTTTGCTCGACGCCATCGCCCAGATGAGCCTGCCCTCTGATGCCCAGCGGGTGTTCCATGGACGCGGTGGCCTGCACCCAGGCTGCGAACAATGGACGCTGGATTGTTTTCCACCCGTGTGGGTGTTGACCAGCTTCCTGCCGGCGACCGACGATGAACTGGCCACCATTGGCGCAGCTCTGGCTGAACGTTGGCAGCAGTTGGCTCCCGACCAGCCGTTGAACTGGGTCTTCCAGCATCGACACGAAGCGCAAGCTGACACGAGGCTGATGGCCGGCAGCGTGCCCGATCCCCATGTGGTCACCGAGCAGGGCGCGCGCTATCGGGTGCATGTGCTCAGGGGCCAGAACCATGGCTTCTTTGTCGACATGGCCGAGGGCCGACGCTGGGTGCGCGAGCATGTGGCCGCCCGCCCTGGGCTGAAGGTGCTCAACCTGTTTGCCTACACCTGTGCGTTCTCGGTGGTGGCCTTGCAGGCCGGTGCCAGGCAAGTGATCAACATGGACATGAGCGGGGGCGCCTTGGGGATCGGCAAGCAAAACCACCAGCTCAACGGGCTCACGGCCGGAGCCAGTTTCATGCCCCATGACGTCTTCAGTTCGTGGGGCAAGATCACCCGCAGTGGGCCCTATGACTTGATCATCTCGGATCCGCCCTCGTATCAAAAGGGCAGCTTCATTGCCGAGAAGGACTACGCCCGCTTGATGCGCCGTCTGCCTGATCTGCTGAAACCAGGTGGGCACGCCTTGCTGTGTTTGAACTCGCCCAAACTGGGCGTGGCCTTCTTGCGAGACCTCATGCAAGCGCAAGCACCGCAGTTGAGCTTTGTGGAGCGGGTGCAGAACCCGGCGGTCTTTGGCGATGTGTCCAGCGACCGCTCGCTCAAGGTGCTGGTTTACAAGGCGCCTGACCTGCCCCTCGCTTGAGGCATCAGGCGCCGAGATCCAGCTATTACTTGGGCGCCTTGGTGGTGCGCAGATAAGGCAGCTTGATGTCGATGCTGCCAAACTTCTCACGGGCCTGGTCGTCGTTGAGCGACAAGGCGACGATCACATCTTGGCCCACGGTCCAGTTGGCGGGAGTGGCCAGCGGCACGTTGTAAGTCAGCTGCAAGGCGTCCAGGGCGCGCAGCACCTCGGCAAAGTTGCGGCCCACCGACATGGGGTAGGTCATCGACAGCTTGAGCTTCTTGTCCGGGCCGATGATGAACACCGAGCGCACGGTGGCCGTGTCATTGGCCGTGCGGCCATCGGGCAGGTAAGCCTCGGCCGGCAGCATGTCGAAAGCCTTGGACACGGCCAAGCCTTCGTCCGCAATGATGGGGAAGCCCGCATTGGCGCCACCGAAGGCTTCGATGTCGCTCTTCCACTTCTTGTGCGCTTCCACGCCATCGACGGACACGCCGATGACCTTGGTGCCGCGCTTGGCCCACTCTGCCGACAGTTGGGCTACGGCGCCGAACTCGGTGGTGCAAACGGGGGTGAAGTCTTTGGGGTGCGAAAACAAAATGGCCCAGCCCGAACCGATCCAGTCATGAAACTGAATGGACCCCTGGTCGGTGTCAGCCGTGAAGTTCGGGACAAGGTCGTTGATGCGCAAAGCCATGGTGGATACCTCCGAGTTGTGGTTCGTCAACGAGTTTGACAGACTATGTCAGCCCATCCAATACTTGACCAGGGATAGTCATGTTCGCGCCGAGGGCACTGCGTGGCCTGAGTGGTTTGCTTGTCGACAAAAAAAATGGGTGTGCTGTGAATTTGCAAAAACTGAAGACGCTGAGTCAGGCGTGGTTGGAGGAAGGGCGTCAACGCCTGTCCATGTCCATGGGCATCGTGAGCCGCATCGAGGGCGACCGATATGAAATCGTGGCCGTCTCGTCGCGCACCGGGGTGTTTGTGGCCGGAGAAGTGTTCCCCTTGATGAACACCTATTGCCGCGCCGTGTATGAGAGAAAGGTCACCATCGCGCTGACGGAAATTGACGGGGTCCGCGGACTTCGGCTTCATCCGCTGTACGAAACCTTGCCGCTAGAGGCCTACATCAGCGCCCCCATTTTTCATGAGAGCAAAGTGTGGGGCACCTTCAACTTCAGTTGCATGGAGCACAGGGACCAGCCGTTCAGCGATGCCGACATCCGTTGGGTCAACGGCACATCCCACCAGATCTCTGAGGTCTTGTCGGGTCCCGATGTCGCCAATGCGGTCACGGGACCCTGATTCATCAGTCACGCACGGCGTACAAGGCGCGGTTGACACGCAAGGCCAGCAAGGTGCACAGCGCGCCGGTCAAGAGGTAGACGCTGACAGCCACCAGGCCAAACCGCGCTGACAGGCCCAGGGCGATCAAGGGCGCAAAGGCCGCCCCGATCAACCAGGCCAGATCCGCCGTCAGGGCTGCGCCGGTGTAACGGAAGCGAGGCAAGAAGTTGGACGTCACCGAGCCAGCCGATTGCCCATACGACAGCCCCAACAGCAAGAAGCCGATGAGGATGAAAGCATCTTGACCCACTGAGCCGCCGCCCAGCAGCCACGGCGTGACCACGCTGAAGGCGGCAATCAAGATGGCCAGCGTCCCCAAGGTGCGGCGGCGCCCGATGCGGTCGGCCATCAGGCCCGACACCGGCATGGCGGCGGCGCACAGAACCGCGCCTGCCAGCTCGACCGACAGGAACTGCCCGATCGCCTGCTGCGAATACAGCGTGATCCACGACAGCGGGAACACCGTCACCAGGTGGAACAGCGCATAGCTGGCCAGCGCGGCAAAGGCGCCGATGACCACATTGAGGCCTTGCTGCTCAAACAACTCCTTGGGGTTGCAGGGATCGAGTTCATGCAGTTCGAGTTCGCGCTCGTATTCATGGGTCACGACCAGACGCAGGCGCGCAAACAGCCCCACCACGTTCATCGCGAAGGCCGCGAAGAAGGGGTAGCGCCAGCCCCAGCTCAAGAAGTCTTCTGCCGACAGGCTGCCCCACAAATAAGCAAACAAGCCGCAAGCAAGGATGAAGCCCAGCGGCGCGCCCAACTGGCCCAGCATGGCATACCAGCCGCGGCGGCTCTCAGGCGCATTCAGGGCCAGCAAAGAGGGCAGGCCATCCCACGAGGCGCCCAGCGCCAGGCCTTGGCCGATGCGGCACAGCGTGAGCAGCGTGATGGCCGTCCAGGCGCCGACCGTGGAGGAGCTGGGCAGCAGCGCCATGCCCACGGTGGAGCTGCCCAGCAAAAACAGGGCGGCCGTCAATTTGGTGCCCCGGTCCCACTGCCGTTGCATGGCCATGCCCACCAAGGTCCCCAAGGGGCGCACCACAAAGGCCAGTGCGAGCAGGGCGAAGGCGTACAAGGTGCCCTGCAAGCGGTCGACGAAGGGGAAGAACAGAGCCGGGAAGACCAGCACCGAGGCGATCCCGTAGACAAAGAAGTCGAAGTATTCCGATGCGCGCCCGATCACGACGCCGACAGCGATGTCGCCGGGGGCGACTGAAACGGGGTCCGTTTGATGGGCGTTGGGAGTGGTTTTCAGGGAGTGAAGAGCATGGGTGCCGGCGACGGTCATGTGAGCGTACTCCTTGCCTTGGACAAAATGTCCAATGGTTGATCTGGCTCAATCAAGATACATTTGCGCCCGTCGCGCAACTCTCGTTTTCCCCTTCACGGGTAACCCAGATGTACCTCATTTCCCGTTTAACCCGTAGAATTTTGCCCCTTTTGGGGCTGATTGGCCTGGCCGCCGCGCTGTCGGGCTGCAATTGGGTCGTGATGAAGCCCCATGGCGACATCGCCCAGCAGCAGGCTGACTTGATCGTCACGTCGACCTTGCTGATGCTGCTGATCATCGTGCCGGTGATCGTGTTGACGTTGTTTTTCGCATGGCGATACCGCGAATCCAATACCGAGGCCACCTACACGCCTGAGTGGGATCACTCCACCCGTCTGGAGCTGATGATCTGGGGCGCACCGCTGCTGATCATCATCGTGCTGGGTGCCATCACCTGGATCAGCACCCACAAGCTCGACCCCTATCGTCCTCTGGACCGCATTGACGCGCAGCGCACCGTGCCGGCCGATGTCAAGCCTCTGGTGGTCGAAGTGGTTGCCCTGGACTGGAAGTGGTTGTTCGTCTACCCCGAGCAAGGCATGGCCACGGTCAATGAACTGGCCGCGCCGGTGGACCGCCCCATCGAGTTCAAGATCACCGCGTCGACCGTGATGAACGCCTTCTACATCCCCGAGCTGGCCGGCATGGTCTACGCGATGCCGGGCATGGAGACCAAGCTGCACGCGGTCATCAACAAGGCGGGTGTCTACCAAGGCCTGTCGGCCAACTACAGCGGTGGCGGCTTCTCGGACATGCGCTTCAAGTTCCACGGTCTGAGCCCTGAGGACTTTGAGCGCTGGGTGGCCAGCAACAAAGCCGATGGCCTGAAGCTGGATCGCGCCGGCTACCTCAAGCTGGAACAACCCAGCCAGCGTGACGGCGTGCGCCGCTACGCCAGCGTCGATGCCGACCTGTATGGCGCCATCCTCAATCGCTGCGTCGACGCCAGCAAGATGTGCATGAACCAGATGATGGCCATTGATGCCCGTGGTGGCCTGGGCAAGGGCGGCGTGAGCGGTCTGACCCAGCAATCGTGGCGCACCGCTGATGGCATGCAGCAACGCACCGTGGTGGCTTCTTTGTGCACGCCAGTCAACCCGACCGGCAAAGCCTTGGCCATGACACCCGCTGCCGCAGTGGTCGCCCAGCCCTGATCCAACGAATCCCGCGTGACCCGCTTGGGTCGCGCATCACGCCTTTACGAGATCGAAGATGTCCCCCGAACTCAGTCAATTGATCTTCGGACGCCTCAGCCTTGAGGCGATCCCGTACCACGAGCCGATCCTGGTCGCCACCTTTGCCGCAGTGGCACTGGGTGGCGCAGGCTTGTTGGCCTTGCTCACCAAGATGCGCCTGTGGGGCCCCCTGTGGCGCGACTGGATCTGCAGCATCGACCACAAGAAGATCGGCATCATGTACATCGTGATGGGTCTGGTCATGTTGCTGCGCGGCTTTGCTGACGCGGTGATGATGCGTGCCCAGCAAGCCATGGCCTTTGGCGACAACGCCGGCTTTTTGCCGCCGCATCACTTTGACCAGGTCTTCACCGCCCACGGCGTGATCATGATCTTCTTCGTCGCCATGCCTTTGGTGACGGGCTTCATGAACTACGTGGTGCCGCTGCAGATCGGCGCGCGCGACGTGGCCTTTCCCTTCCTGAACAACTTCAGCTTCTGGATGACGGCGGGTGGCGCCGGCCTGGTGATGGTGTCCCTGTTCATCGGCGAATTCGCCAAGACCGGCTGGCTGGCTTACCCACCGCTGTCGGGCTTGATGCAAAGCCCGGATGTGGGGGTGGACTACTACCTGTGGTCGCTGCAGATAGCGGGGGTGGGGACCACGCTGTCGGGCATCAACCTGATCGCCACCATCATCAAGATGCGTGCGCCGGGCATGACCATGATGAAGATGCCCGTCTTCACCTGGACCTCGCTGTGCACCAACGTGCTGATCGTCGCGACCTTCCCTGTGCTGGCCGCGACCCTGGCCCTGTTGACGGCAGACCGTTACCTGGGCACCAACTTCTTCACCAACGACCTGGGCGGCAACCCCATGTTGTACGTGAACCTGATCTGGATCTGGGGCCACCCTGAGGTCTACATCCTGGTGCTGCCCGTGTTTGGCATCTTTTCTGAAGTGGTCTCCACGTTCAGCGGCAAGAAGCTGTTTGGGTATGCCTCGATGGTTTATGCCACGGTCGTGATCACGATCTTGTCCTACCTGGTGTGGCTGCACCATTTCTTCACCATGGGGTCAGGCGCCAGCGTCAACTCCTTCTTCGGCATCACGACGATGATCATCTCGATCCCGACCGGCGCCAAGATCTTCAACTGGCTGTTCACGATGTACCGTGGCCGCATCAAGTTTGAAGTGCCGATGCTGTGGACCGTGGGCTTCATGGTGACCTTCGCCATCGGTGGTATGACCGGCGTGCTGCTGGCTGTGCCGGCTGCGGACTTCGTGCTGCACAACAGCCTGTTCCTGATCGCTCACTTCCACAATGTGATCATTGGGGGCGTGGTGTTTGGCCTGTTTGCCGGCATCAACTTCTGGTTCCCCAAGGCCTTCGGCTATCGCCTGGACGCCTTCTGGGGCAAGGTCTCGTTCTGGTGCTGGTTCATCGGCTTCTGGGTGGCCTTCACACCGCTGTATGTGCTGGGCTTGATGGGCATCACCCGTCGCATGAACCACTTTGACGATCCTTCTTTGCAGATCTGGTTCCAGATCGCGGCGGTGGGCGCGGGCATCGTGGCTTTGGGCATTGCCGCCTTTGGCGTGCAGTTGCTGGTCAGCTACCTCAAGCGTGATCAACTGCGTGACGAAACGGGCGACATCTGGAATGGCCGTACGCTGGAGTGGTCCACCGCTTCGCCGCCACCTGACTACAACTTCGCGTTCACGCCCATCGTGCATGACAACGATGCCTGGCACGACATGAAGCAACGCGGCGCGCAGCGCCCGATGGTGGGCTTCAAGCCCATCCACATGCCCAAAAACACGGCTGCTGGTTTCGTGATCGCGATGCTGGCCACGGCCATGGGCTTTGCGCTGATCTGGCACATGTGGTTGTTCTCGGCACTGGGCTTTGCGGCCGTCGTGATCGCCGTCATCGTGCACACGTTCAACTACGACCGTGACTTCTACATCCCGGCAGACGAGGTGGCGCGCAGCGAGCACGCTCGCGACCCGTCGCACCTGGCTACGGCAGCCTGATCGTCGGAGGTTTTGGTAAACATCATGGCTAACGCTTCTACACACACTGCGGCCTTCACGTCCGCCAACGGTGCGCCGGTCTTCTTTGACAACGGCGACCATCATCCACAACAAGGCACGCTCCTGGGCTTTTGGCTCTACCTGATGAGCGACTGCCTGATGTTCGCGGTGCTCTTTGCCGTGTACGCCGTGCTGGGTCGCAGCTACGCGGCCGGCCCTTCGGGGGCGGATTTGTTCGAGCTGCCCATCGTGGCGGTCAACACGGCCTTGCTGCTGTTCTCGTCGATCACCTATGGCTTTGCCATGATCGCGATGCAAAACGGCAGCAAAAAGGGCGTGCTGGGCTGGCTGGCCATCACCGGCTTGTTCGGCCTGGGTTTTTTGAGCCTGGAATTGACCGAGTTTGCACACCTGATCCACGAAGGTGCCGGCCCTTGGCGCAGCGGCTTCCTGTCGGCCTTCTTCACCCTGGTCGGCACGCACGGCCTGCACGTCACCTTTGGCTCGATCTGGCTGATCACGTTGATGTTGCAGGTCTCCAAGCTGGGCTTGACCGCAGAAAACAAACGCCGCCTGATGTGCCTGTCCATGTTCTGGCACTTCCTCGATCTGGTCTGGATCGGTGTGTTCACTTTTGTCTACCTGATGGGCGTTTTGCCATGAGTCACGATCAACACAATCACCACGAAGAAGAGGGCGGCTACCACGCCTCTTACAAGGGCTATTTGACCGGTTTCATCCTGTCCGTGGTCCTGACGGCCATTCCCTTCTGGTTGGTGATGGGCAAGGTCTTGCCTTCGTCAAAACTGACGGCCTTTGTGATCCTGGGCTTTGCTGCCGTGCAGATGGTGGTGCACATGGTCTACTTCCTGCACTTGAATGCCAAGGTGGAAGGTGGCTGGTCGCTGCTGGCCATGGTCTTCACCACGGCGCTGGTGGTGATCATGTTGTCGGGTTCGATCTGGGTGCTCTACCATCTCAACACCAACATGATGCCCAGCATGGATCCTCAGGCCATGCGCAACATGCCTTGACCCTGACCACACACCCGCACACCCCTCGTTCTAGCCGCACGCTGGCCGCGATGTTCATCGCGGCCGCTGCGGCTTTTGCGGCTTTCACGTCCTTGGGCATCTGGCAAGTCAAGCGCCTGGCCTGGAAGGAAGCGCTCATCGCGCAGGTCGAACGCAATGTGCATGGCGCCCCCGCGATGGGGCCCGGGCCGGCGGCGTGGATGTCGCTGAAACGCGAGGCCGACGAATACCGGCGCCTGAGCGTGCGTGGCCAGTTCGCGCATGATCAGGAAACCCTGGTGCGGGCCAGTACCGAACTGGGGGGGGGCTACTGGGTGCTGACACCGCTGCGCACCGAGCAAGGTTTTTGGGTGTGGGTCAATCGGGGCTTTGTGCCGCCCGAATGGCGCGAGCCATCCAAACGGCGCGCCACGGAGCCCACGGGTGAGCAGACCGTGGTTGGCCTGCTGCGCTGGTCCGAGCCCGGTGGCAGTGCCTTGCAAAAGAACGACGGCACACAGGGCCGTTGGTATTCGCGCGATGTGCTGGCCATGGCGGCGGCACAAGGCCTGGCCGGCCAGCCGGTGGCGCCTTATTTCATCGATGTGGCCGCGCCCGATCAGCCGGCGTCCCGTCCTGCTTCCACTGTGACCCCCACATGGCCTCGGCCGGGCCTGACGGTTCTGCGTTTCACGAACAACCATCTGGTCTATGCCCTGACCTGGTTCGCCTTGGCCGCGATGACGGCCGGTGCGCTGGGTTATGTGGTGGCCGACGAGCGGCGTCTGCGTCGCCTTGCTGACAAACGCGCAAGCCATGCCGAGCCAGCGCGACACTGATCCTGGCGCTCAGCTCCATCCTTTGGGCGAGGTCGCCCTGGTGCCCGAGCGCCTGGCGCACAGCAACAACCTGCTGCAGTTGATCCAGATGCGCTGGTTGGCGGTGGGGGGCCAATTGCTCACGATCCTGATCGTCGAGTTCTTGCTGGACGTGCCCCTGCCGCTGGTTGAAATGGTCACCTTGTTGGCAGTGCTGGCGGTGTTCAACGTGGCGAGCTGGCTGCGCTACCGACTGGCCTTGCCGGTCAGCAATGGCGAGTTGTTTGCCGGCCTGCTGGTGGATGTGGCCGTGCTGACGGGGCAGCTTTACTACTCGGGTGGCAGCGCCAACCCCTTCATTTACCTCTACCTCTTGCAGGTGGCCGTGGGCTCGGTCTTGCTGGTGCCCCGCTACACCTGGGCCATGGTGGTGGTGACCAGCCTGTGCTTCGTGGCGCTCACGCAATGGCATCACCCGCTGGCCTTGCCCGAGGCGGTCGGCCCCACGCCATCGGCGCACTATGTGGGAGGGCTGCTGGCCTGCTTCCTGATCAACGCGTCCTTGCTGGTGATTTTCATCGGGCGCATTGGCCGCAACCTGCGCCAACGTGATGCGCGGCTGGCCGACCTGCGCCAGCGCGCGGCAGAAGAAGAACACATCGTCCGCATGGGCTTGCTGGCCTCGGGGGCGGCTCACGAGTTGGGCACGCCCTTGGCGACCTTGTCGGTGATCCTGGGTGACTGGGCCCGCATGACGCCCTTTGCGGCCGAGCCCGAATTGCGTGAAGAGATCGAGCAAATGCAGGTGCAGGTCAGCCGCTGCAAGGCCATCGTCACCGGCATCTTGCAATCGGCGGGCGAAACCCGGGGCGAGGCCCCCGAGGTCACCACGCTGCACGACTTCCTGGATGACTTGGTGGACAACTGGCGCCAGACGCGCCCGGTCAAGGTCTTGGAGTTTGATCGCGAACACCTGGCCGATGTGCCCTTCATTTCTGACACCGCCCTCAAGCAAATGATCGACAACGTGCTGGACAACGCGCTGGAGGCCTCGCCGCAAGGGCGGGTGCGCATCATTGCCAGCTGCCAGGACGACACGCTGACGCTGCGTGTGCAGGACGAAGGGCCGGGCTTCACACCTGAGATGTTGCAGCGGTTTGGCAAGCCGTATGAGTCCAGCAAGGGACGAACCGGTGGTGGCTTGGGCCTGTTCTTGTCGGTGAACGTGGCGCGGACCTTGGGCGGGCGCATTGAAGCCATGAACCGGCCCTATGGCGGTGCGGAAGTGGTCATCACCTTGCCCCTAGCTTCTTTGATGACCTCAGAATAGCGACCCATGGAAGCCCCACGCCAATTGCTCATTGTCGAAGACGACGAGGCCTTTGCTCGCACCCTGTCGCGCTCGTTCGAACGCCGCGGCTACGCCGTGCTGCGGGCGGCCAGCCTGGCCGAGGTCAAAGCGCTGCTGCAAACGCACCGGCCGGGCTATGCCGTGGTGGACTTGAAGCTGGCGGGGGGCGATTCGGGCTTGGCCTGCGTGCAAGACTTGCATGCGCACGACCCGCACATGGTGATCGTGGTGCTGACGGGCTATGCCAGCATCTCCACGGCGGTCGAAGCGATCAAACTGGGGGCGCGCCATTACCTGGCCAAGCCCGCCAACACGGACGACATCGAAGAGGCGTTCTCCAAAGTGGAGGGCGACACGGATGTGGAGTTGACCGAGCGGACCACCTCCATCAAGACCCTGGAGTGGGAGCGCATCCACGAAACCTTGGCCGAGACGGGCTTCAACATCTCCGAGACCGCCCGGCGCCTGGGCATGCACCGCCGGACCCTGGCCCGCAAGCTGGAAAAGCAGCGGGTGAAGTGAGGGGCGGGGGCTGACGGCAGGTTGATAGAATCGGGGCCCCTTGTCGGCCCCATTTCATGAATCTGCACCGGAACATCAGCCGTTCAAAACTTGTCCGTTTGCTCAGTGATTTGACCAGCGTCGAGGTGGAGTCCTCCAAACAGGACGTGGCGGAGCGATTGGGCTTGTGGCTGGACGCCGTCGGCACCGTCCGCCTGGATGCGGCCTTGCAGTCCATCCAGACGTTTGCGCCGCAACGACCTGGGCAGGGACTGTCAGCCAACTTGGCGGCGGTGGAGGCTGAATTTCAGCATGTGCGATCCGGCCTGGTGAAGACCGTCAAGGCCAGTCTGCCCTTGATGCCCACTGAACCAGATGGTGAAAGAGCGGCCGAGTACGCGGCGTACTACCAGCGCCATCAGGAGCAGCAGCGCCAGATCGAATCGAAGGTGGCGCCACTGCGGTCCCAGGTTCGGCAAGTGCTGTCTCGGGTCTCGACGCCGTTGCGGCAACTGGCCGCACTGGACGCCTTGATGGAGCAGATGTTGGGCGCGCGTGAGCAAAAGCTGATGGCCTCCGTGCCGGTGTTCCTGGAGCGGCGGTTTGAGGCCTTGCGCAAGGCGGACCAGCCTGGCTGGTTGGACACCTTTCGCAAGGAGTGGCAGGGGATGTTGGTGGCAGAAGTGGACGTTCGATTGCAACCCGTCTTGGGGTTGATCGAGGCATTGAGCAACGAGGTTAAGAAGCACCCATGAACAGAATCGTTTTTGCTGTGGCCTTTGCGATGGGCTTGTTGGCCGTGGTTTGGGTGGGCGTGGGCTTTGTCGGCGTCAGCTGGTTGGCCTTGACCATGACGGCGCTGATCGCCGCTGTCTACTTGCTGGGTGCCTTGGAGCTCAAGCAGTTTCGTGCGGCCACCGCGACCTTGGTGGATGCGCTGGCCGACATCCCGCAGCCCTTGACCGAATTCGGCACCTGGTTGCAGCGCTTGCATCCTTCATTGCAAAATCCGGTGCGGCTGCGCATTGAGGGGGAGCGCGTGGCTTTGCCCGGTCCGGCGTTGACGCCCTACCTGGTGGGGCTCTTGGTCATGCTGGGCATGCTGGGCACTTTCTTGGGCATGGTGGTGACCTTCAAGGGCGCGGTGTTCGCGCTGGAAGGCTCGTCGGATCTGCAAGCCATTCGCTCGGCCTTGGCCGCGCCTATCAAAGGCTTGGGCTTGTCGTTTGGCACCTCGGTGGCCGGTGTGGCCGCGTCCGCCATGCTGGGTTTGATCTCGGCCATCAGCCGCCGTGAGCGGGTGGATGTGGCCCGTCAGCTGGACACCCGCATTGCCACGGTGTTCCGCCCCTTGTCCCTGACCCATCAACGCCAGGAGACCTTCAAGGCGCTGCAACAGCAAGCCCATGCCCTGCCCGAGGTCGTCAACAAGCTGCAGGCCATGATGGATGGGCTGGAGCGCCGCAGCGATCAGTTGAATCAGCAGTTGCTGGGGCAGCAAGCGCAGTTCCACCGCGATGTGTCGGTGGCTTATACCGAGCTGTCTGACACGGTTGGGAAGTCTTTGAAAGACAGCCTGACCGCCAGCGCCAAAGCAGCGGGTGAGAGCATCCAGCCCGTGGTGGCGTCGGCGATGGTCGAGATCGCGCAAGAGTCGCAACGCAGCCACCAGCGCCTGATCGACACCACGCAAACCCAATTGACGGGCTTGTCGTCGCAGTTTGAGTCCACCGCACGCACGGTGTCCGACACGTGGATGACGGCGCTGCAGACCCACACGCAAAGCAGCACCCAATTGGTGGACGGGGTCGAGCGTGCCTTGAAGTCGTTCACCGAGGTGTTCGAGCAGCGCTCCAACGCGGTGTTGGCATCGATCAACGAGACCGCGAACCGATCGCAAACCGATCAGGCCGAGGCGGATCGCCAGCGCATGGCAGCCTGGACGCAGTCCCTGCGTGAGATGGCCGCCCAGCTGTCGACGGAGTGGCAGCAAGTGGGTGCACAGACCATGGCGCAACAGCAAGCGATCTGCCAGACCTTGGAGAGCACCGCCGGCCAGATCACAGAACAAGCCAGCGAACACGTCAGCCAGACCTTGAGCGACGTGACCCAATTGGTGAACCAGTCTGAGGCCTTGATTCGTTCGCGCATGGAGACCGAGTCCGCGTGGATTCAATCCCAAGGCGAGCGTATGGACCAACTGGCCAGCGTGTGGCGTACCGAACTGAATGCGCTGCGAGACGAGGAGGCCGCACGGGGCCAGGCTGCCGTGAACCGATTGGATGAGTTGCAAGCCGCCGTGGCGGGCCATTTGGCAGCCTTGGGATCGGCCCTGGAAACCCCCTTGACCCGCTTGCTGCAGACCGCCGCCGAGGTGCCCCAAGCTGCGGCGGCCGTGATCACGCAATTGCGCCAGGAAATGAGCCAGCTGACCACGCGTGACAACCTCGCGCTGGAAGAGCGCACGGCGATGATGGCGCAGATGAGTGCCTTGCTGCAGACCATCAACCAGGCTTCGGGCCAGCAGCAGGCGATGATTGAATCGATGGTCAACTCGGCTGCCCAGGTGCTGGACAAGGCGGGCAGCCAGTTGTCTGAATCGCTGAGCGCACAAGCCGGCAAGGTGGCCGACGTGGCCGCGCACGTGACCAGCAGCGCCGTGGAGTTGGCCAGCCTGGGCGAGTCCTTCAGCCATGGCGTCCAGCTGTTCAACGCGACCAACGAGAAGCTGATCGACAGCCTGCAGCGCATGGAAGGCGCCATCCAGCAATCGATGACGCGCAGCGACGAACAGCTGGCCTACTACGTGGCCCAGGCGCGCGAGGTGATTGACCTGAGCATCAGCTCGCAACAAGGCATCGTGGAAGACATGCGCCGCCTGCACAGCAAGCCGGCCATGCAAGCCGTGGGTGGCGCTCGATGATTGATGTGGACGAACAGGACGATGCCATCGAGCAGACGGCGCCGGTCTGGGCCGTCTTCGGTGACCTGATGGCGGGTTTGCTGGGGGCTTTCGTGCTGATCCTGGTGGGGGTGCTGGTGGTCCAGCTGGACCTGGTGTCCAACCTGAATGCCGAGATCGAAAAACGCCGCGCGGAAGAGCAGCGCCGCATGGCCTTGGAAAAGGCCTTGGCCATCCCCTTGCAAACGGGGCGCGTCACCTTGAACAATGGCCGCATTGGCATCAGCGGCAGCGTGTTGTTCCCGGTGAATTCGGATGAATTGCGTCCTGATGGCCGGCAGATTCTGAAGAGCCTGGTGAATCCCCTGCGGGTCTATCTGGGCGAGCGCAATGAGATGTTGATGGTCAGCGGCTTCACCGATGACAAGCGCCTGCGTGATGGCAAAGACCGTCGCTTTGCCGACAACCTGGAGCTGTCGGCCCAGCGCGCCCTGACGGTGACCCGTGCTTTGATCGAAGAAGGCATGCCTTCAAATCAGGTGTTTGCTGCGGCCTTTGGGGCGGAGCAGCCAGTGGCCTCCAACAGCGATGAAAAGGGGCGGGCGCTGAATCGCCGCGTTGAGATGGCGCCGGTGCCGCGGTCTGCCAACACCCAGCCTGACGCCCATGAGTGAGTCCTTGCTGGCATCGCTGCAGGCCTTGCAAAGCGAGGGGGCCGATCGTCTGGACCCGGCTCGCTTTCATTACATGCAGGTGCTGGCTCAGCGCATGCAGGCCCAGCCTGAAGCGGTGCGGCAGATCTTGGCGGGCAAGCTGCAAGACGCCTTGACGGCGTACACCGGCCGATGGGCACAATCCGGTGGCCCAGAACGCGTGGAAGACGCCCATCGCGTCGTGGCCAGACTGCCCAAGGCTGGCAGCACCCCCTTGGCCGATTTGAATCGCTACATCCACAGCCGCACGCACGACAGCAGCGAGGGCGCAGTCGGTGGGGCCAGTGTGGGCCGGCCAGAGTTGAAGAGCGTGCGCGGCTTCAGTGAGGTGTGGTCCAAGATCGCGGCAGAACAGCAGGTGGATCAAGCCATAGGGCGCGGGCCTGAAAACGCCGGCCCGCTCAATTCGCACATGCTGATGCTGCGTTCGCTGAGCTTGATGCGCGGCCTGTCTCCCGACTACCTGCGGCGGTTTCTGTCTCAGGCAGAATCTTTGCTGTGGTTGGAGCAACTCAACCAGCAGCATGCATTGAGCGGTGCCAAGCCGGTGCGACGTGGCCGGGCCAAGAAGTAGCCGGCTTCAGACGAGATCACCCACCGCCGAGGCCGGTCACCAGAACGTGGGCGCCCGGGCCAATCGGATCAGGGCGCGGCTCGCGTCTTGTCGCAATGCGGCCTGCCGGGCTGCGATCCAGCCCAGCGCAAACCACGCGCGTGGATCGGCTGGCAGCTGTTGCTTGAACACCTGTTCAGCCACCACCAGATCGTTGTACTGACCGAGGATCGCCTGCGCTGGCTGCAAGTGCGCCAGATAGGGCTTGACGGCGCCTTTCGGGAACACCGAGGCCAACAACTCCACGCCATAGCGCAGCCGTTTGAGGCGCTTGCGAACGCGGTGTCGCTGGACTTCATTGAGTTGCGGGTAGGCCTTGGCATCTCTTAAAAGTTGACGATGAAGATGCGCGAAGCGCGCACCCGCTGCCTGCCTCAGCCTCTTTCTTGACTGCTTGGGCGAGGTGCGAGAGGGCAGCAGCGAACCGTCGGCGAAGGCGATCAGATCACGAAACAACTGGGTGCAATCCGGGTGGTTCAGCACGTCCCTGGCGAGGAGGTCGCGTGGCGGAGCCGGTGGCAACTCAGCCAGCGGGGCATGGACAGCCCGCAAATCAGGCAGCACGGAGGCTTGCAGCATGTCGCGATCCCGTGTGCGGCCCAGTTGGATGAACACCTCGCCCAATCGAGGCTGCCAGTCGGGGGCCACTGCGCTGGACCAGTCACT
Organism: Burkholderiales bacterium; assembly: GCA_028869095.1. Lineage (GTDB taxonomy): Bacteria > Pseudomonadota > Gammaproteobacteria > Burkholderiales > Burkholderiaceae_C > Aquabacterium. Next base: position 14,590 of record JAGWTE010000004.1, on the reverse strand, counting down.
GAACACATGCAGGGCGCTGCGGAGCCCGCGCAGCCCAATGCGAAGTTGGTGCAAGTGCTCTGGGTTGGCCACGCCTGCAGCGATGGCCTGGGCGTTGGGCACGATCTGCCGCAGGCAGGCAGCGACCATCTGGCGCAGGGCGAGGTCGGTGTCTGCGCCCGGGGCAATCTGACAGTCCCATCCGATCAAGGCCATGTGCATCACTCCAGCCGGGCCGTGCTCGCCCTGTTTGGCGTTGAAACCATTTTGCGCCTGATTGAGCCGGGCGTGCGAGCGGGTTGGGCTTGGCGTTTTGCCATTTGATCTGAAACAAGCCTGTGCAGGCGCGCTTGTCAGCTTGAGGCGCCTTTCACTTCGCCGTCACACAAGCGACCCAGACTGAAATCGGCAAGCATTGGGAGCATTCACCATGAACAAGAATCAGGCCTTGGTATCGCTGGGACAGCGAGGGTTGTTGTTGCCTGTGTGGGTCAAGGCCGCTTTGTTGGCCAATGATCGCCTCAAGCTGTACCTGACGGTGTTGCAAGCGGCTTGTGTGCACGCAGAACATGCGCACCAAGGGGTCATGGACTTGTCGCGCGAGCTGGCGGCGGCGGGCATCACCTCAGGGTCTTGGTTGCTGGAGTTGGTGGCGGGGGCCAGTCGCATTGACGATGCGCTGTTGGTACCCGATCTGGAACGCCTGCTTCAGTGTCTGCACGATGACCTGGTCATCATGGCGCGGCCGGTGCTGGAGTCCACAACCAACGATGCAGAGCCCCACCTGCGCGTGCGGCATTGGCTGGACTGGCTGGCCGCGTTGAAGGGCGAGCAGCTTGATGTGGCGCAACTTCGCAGCCTGACGCATGGCAAGCGCGCCGACGGCGACAGCCTTCACATCTTGATCATGGATCTGCACAAACAGATCAACCGCTTGGCGGCGGACCTGGCCAGCGAAGAAGTGGATGGGGCGCATGTCTGGCTGCTCCACGACGAAGACCGTCCATTGGTCAGTGCCTTCATGCGAGGGCTGCACCGCACGGCGATGCTCAAGCTCGATCACCCCGGCCTGGATACCGCCGCCACGCGCGACGGTGACCGCCTGATGCTTCAAAATGACATTGGCACCAACGATGCGCATGTGCTGGTGATCCAGGTTCAGAACCTGGCCATCACCTTGACCTATTCAGATCTGCATCGCAGCCGGTTTGCTTTCTTTCAGGCGCAACTCACGTCGCTGGGGGCGCGCTGGTCGACGCCCGAGTCGCGCGTGTCCGCTGATTTGAACCAGGGCGTGGCCTACACCGTGGGCACCGCCACCTTTGACTGTCCGGATGACGAAGGGGTGGCGACCGCGCTGGAAGGCATCGGCGCTCGCATCGTTTTCCTGATTGACTGGAACCGTGCTCGCAAGCGCTTGCAGGCGTTCATCGGCAAGTCCCCCGCCATTGCGGTGCTCACGGAAGCGGCTCGGCTGGAGATCGGCCACATGGCGTGGTTGAAGGCCGGGGGGGAGCAGCTCATCTATCGTGCGATGGAGGCCGCGGGCGAGGGCGCCTTCCGAATCGGTGATCGGCTGGATGCCGTCTTGGGCGAGGCCAATGCGCAAGCCTTCTTGCTGGACGTGATGCGTCTGTCTTGCAAGGCCCTGTTGAACGGACAACCCCTGGCCTTGGTGGCTGACGAGACCCGCATGTTGCTGACGCGGCAGGTGCAAAAGCGGGGTGCGGAGTTTGACCTGCTCGATGAGCATGCCGCTTATTGTCAGACCCTGGCTCAAGCCGTCAGCGACGCGCTGTCGCACCGCCACGATGGCTTGCGCGATGTGGCGCAGGACCTGGCTGCACGCGCCAAGGTGTGGGAGCGTCGCGCTGATCACTTGGTCATGCAGGCGCGTGACGAGGCGGCACGCCAACCGCGTTGGCAACCGGCCGCGCAACTGATGGGGCTGTCTGACGATGTGGCGGACGCACTGGAAGAGGCCGCCTTCCTGATCAGCTTGATCGCCGATCACCATCAAAAGGGCTGGAATGGCGATGTGCGGCAGGCCTTGTCCCGGCTGGCCCAGACCGTGCTGCAGTCGACACAGGATCATGTCAAGGCCTTGACCATTGCGCGCACCTTGGGGGCGGGCAGTGATGCGGCAGACAACGATGCCTTCCTGGACGCCTTGTGGGCGGTCTTGCATGCCGAGCGTCAGTGTGATGAATTGCTGCGCCACGCTCGCCGCACCATCTTGCGTGTGGTGGACGATGCGCCCTCGCTGATGCTGGTCAATGACCTGGCTCAGACTTTGGAATTGGCCTCTGATCGATTGTTGGTCGCGGGTTACCGCCTGCGCGAATTGGTCTTCACCCAAACGGGCATCACCTCATGAACACGCTCGACTCGCTCTACTTCATCGGATGTGGCTCGCCAGAGCAACGATCTGCACAGCAAGGCCAGGTCACGTCCCAGGGCATGGGCTTCAAGGCCTATAACCTGTTGCGCATGGCGGACCTCGGCTTGCCCGTGCCACCGGCCTTTGTGTTGGGCACGGCCTGGTGCGCAGATGAAACCAGTCGCGAGCGGGCCAGCCACCTCGACACCTGGCAGGCAGGTCTGGCTGCCTTGCAGACCCGGCAGGGGCAGACCCTGGGAGACCCGCGTCGTCCCTTGTTGCTGTCGGTGCGATCGGGGGCCCCGGTGTCCATGCCCGGCATGATGGAAACCTTGCTCAACATCGGTCTGTGCGATGCCACTGTGCCGGGCTTTTTGAGGCAAACCGGCAACCCCCGCTTGGTGTGGGACTCCTACCGCCGTCTGGTGGCCAGTTATGGCGAAGTGGTGGCGGGGCTGGATGCCCAGGTGTTCGAGGCGGAAACCCTGGCCCTGGCCGCAGGCCGGGATGAACGGGACTTGGATTTTTCGGAACTGCGGGAGCTCACGCGCCGGTATCTGGCCGTGTATGAGCAAGGGGCGGGGCACGCCTTTCCGCAGGATCCGCATCGGCAACTGGTGCAAGCCATCCAGGCGGTGATGGCGTCCTGGCAGTCGGACAAGGCCTGCGAGTATCGCCGGGTCAATCAGCTGTCTGATTCGATGGGGACAGCGGTGACCGTGCAGACCATGGTGTTTGGCAATGCAGGCGGGCGCTCTGGGGCCGGGGTGGGGTTCACGCGCGACCCCGCAACGGGCGAGCCGCGACTGTGGGTGGACTTTTTGTTCAATGCGCAAGGCGAGGACGTGGTGTCAGGTCGCCGCAGTGCCCACGGCAGTGACGAGTTGGCGACCGTCTTGCCCGCAGCCTGGCAAGCCCTGCAAGACGCGGCCCGGCAGCTGGAGCACGCCTTGATGGACATGCAAGACATCGAGTTCACGGTGCAAGAGGGGCAGCTGTACATGCTGCAGACCCGCCATGGCAAACGCACGCCCCAGGCGGCCGCGCGCATTGCCTTGGACATGCTGGACGAAGGCTTGATCACCCCGGAGGTGGCACGTGCGCGCACCGAGGGGCTTGATGCCGGCGTGCTGGCGTCTCGGCGCGTCGTGTCACCCGATGGCGAGCCCTTGACCCCGCTCGCCCATGCGGCCACAGCCTGCACCGGTGTGGCCATTGGCGAGATCGTGTTGGACCAGGAGCGCGCCAAAGCTCGCCAGGCCGACGGTGCTGCATTCATTCTGGTCAGGCGGGATGCCGAAACCAGCGACATCGCGGCCCTGGAATCGGCTCAAGGCTTGCTGACGCAGCGTGGTGCCCGTACCTCACATGCCTCGGTGGTGGCGCGCCAGTTGGGCAAGGTCTGCCTGGTGGGCTGTGGCGAGTTGCAGCTGGATGAATCAGGTCGCAGCATTCGCATTGGCGACACGGTGCTGCAAGAAGGGGACACAATGACCTTGGATGGCAATGCTGGCGCCATCTATCAAGGGGTGGTCAACACGGTGCAAGAGGTCCCCGCAGATCTCCTGGCGAGGTTGGCCAAGCTGTCGTCGGCGCCCCTCGCGTTGAACTGATCAAACTGCTTTAAAAAGTCATCCACGGCCATCGGTTTGGCGATGAGGTAACCCTGAGCCAGGTTGCAGCCGGCTTCGCGCAACATGGCCAGCTCGCCCGGGGTCTCGACCCCCTCTGCGGTGACCACCATGCCCAGGCCATGGCCCAGACGCACGATGGATTGCAGCAAGGCACGCCGCTGCGGGTCGGCATCCGATCGGTCGACGAAGCTACGGTCGATTTTCAATTCTTGCGCGGGCAGTTTCTGCAGATAGGCCAGCGACGACTGGCCGGTGCCAAAATCGTCAATGGCGATTTTGACGCCCAGTTCGCGTATGGCGTTCAGGCAGGCAATCGGGACATCGCCGCTGTCCAGCAGGCCGCTTTCCGTGATCTCGATCTGAAGGCGCTCGGCGGGAACGCCATACCGCTCCAGGGTTGCCTTCAAGCGCATCGGGAAGGTGGTGTCACGCAGATCGTATGTCGACACGTTGACGGCGACTGTCATGCCGGGCAACCGCTTTTGCATCAGCGCAATGCACTGTTCGAGCATGTAGTTGGTGATGGCCACAATCCGCCCGGTGCTTTCTGCAAACGGGATGAATTCGGCCGGCGGGATCATGCCGCGCTCGGGATGGTGCCAGCGTACCAGCGCTTCGGCACCCACGATGCGGTTGGTGGCCAGACACAGCTTGGCCTGCAGGAAGGGGCGCAGGTGGCCTTGCTCAATGGCCTGGTGCAGTTCTGACACCATGCTCAGGTGGGACAGGCGCGCGGCCTCGATCGAGGGGCTGTAGGTCACCAGCGAGCGCCGCTGGCGCTTGGCATCGAACAGGGCTTGTTCGGCGCGGCGAAGCAGGTCATGCAAACTGGCGCCGTGCTCCGGGCCTGAGGCAAGGCCCACCGTGACGGCGATGTCCAGATCGTGTTCCCGCCAGCGGATGCGATGCTCCATGGCACGCTGGAAGGCGTGGCCGCGCTCGATGGGGGTTTCATCGGCGTGCAGGGTCATGACGCCAGCCAAGGTGCCACCGCCCAGACGGGCCAGTTTGCTGGGGCCGCCAATCAACTGGCTGGCGCGATGCGCGGCCTGGACGATGACCTCATCCCCGGCATCAAAGCCCAGCACCGCGTTGATGGATTTCAGGCGTTCGATGTCGAAGCAGAACAGGGCCACGCGGGGGCCATCATGGCGGGCCGCATCGGCCAAGGCCGCATGGTCGGACAAGAAGCGATTGCGCTGCGCCAGACCCGTCAGCAGATCGATGTCGATCAGATCGCGCAGGGCTTGTTCGCGGCGTTGCACCTCGTCGGCCAGGTGGTTGAAGGCGGTGGCGATTTCGCCGACTTCTCCGCCGCTTTGCACTGTCCAGCGATTGGAGTAATCCCCTTTGGCCAGGCTGCGCACCGCACTGGCTGCGGCGCGCAGCGGTGCGGCAATGCCGGCGATGATCCACCAAGACAAGCCCATCGAGATCAGCAAGCCGGTCGCGCTGAGTACCAGCAGCCACTGCTTGTAGCGATCCAGTTGCTGCGTCATGGCGGTCACGCGTTGGGCCTGCTGTTGTTGTTCCGCGTGCTGCAGGCTTTGGATGGCGCCAATCAGGCTGGAGAGGTCAAATTCCGTGGTCTCGAGCATCATGCGATGGGCTCCCGCCATGTCGCCGGCCTTGACGCGCGCGGCCGTGTGGGTCGAAGACTGTTGGTAGCGACGCAGGCAATCGGCGATCAGGACGAAGCCCGGGTTGTGATCGCCCTGGTCGATGTAGCGGGGCAAGAGCTTCATCGAGCTGTCGAGCCGACGGATGGCGGCGTTGATTTCCTCTTGGGCATACATCCGGACTTCGCGCGGTGCCGTCAGCAAGATGATGAGTTTGCGGGTGCTCTCGAAGGCGTTGTCGTTGATGTCGGCAAACAGCTCGGTGCGCTCCTGATTGTCCTGAGCCTGTTGGGTGATCAGGGCCGCGATCCTCTGTTCTTTCAACAGCGATGCGCCGGCCGTGCTCAACAGCAATGCCAGCAGCGCGGCGATCGCCAGCACCAGGCGCCGGGAAGTGACTGCGGGAAGGTAGTGAGACATAAGCGTGATGGGATACACAAAGAGTCGCATTGCGAGTATCGTCATCTGGGTGGTTTTGAGCAGTGTGAAAACAGGTGCGGTCTGCCCGTCTCATGAAGGGAGTGACGTCATCAAGTTGTCACAGCCCGCTGCCATTCGACCCCTTGCCTGGAAGGAGTGGCCTTGATATGTCGCACAAGCTGAGTGAAGACGAGGTGCAAGCGCGCTTGACCACGGTCGCGGGGTGGGGCGTGCTCGATGGCGCCTTGCACAAGGTTTTCAAATTTGCCGATTTCGCCGAGGCCTTCGGGTTCATGACCGCGTGCGCCCTGGTGGCCGAGCGGATGAATCACCACCCCAATTGGTCCAATGTCTACAACGTGGTCCAGGTCGATCTGAGCACCCATGATGTGGGCGGCCTGACCGAACTCGACTTCACCCTGGCACAGCGCATGAATGCGATGGCCCGAGGGGGGAACACCTGAGCACGCTGGCTGGGTGCGTTGCACCGCCTTGGTGCGACTTGGCTTTGGGCGCACCCCAGATGTGGTGCGTTTCCTGTGTTGGGCCTGTGGTTTGGCCCGTGATTTGAGCTGGCACGCCGATTGCATAGGTAGAGACGTGCCCGCCGGTATCGTCGCTTGCGTGCACAGGTTCAGGTCTCCGCTAACGACGGCGGAAAACAGTGAGATCCCATCCGTACGGCTTGGGCATCTGGCTGTCCTTTCCCCTCAATTGGGTTTCGGCACAGTGCCGCCCCTCTTCCGTCGCAGGAGCACATATGAAGATCGTCGTCGTTGGTCATGGCATGGTTGGCCACAAATTCCTGGAAAGCCTGGCTGAGTCGGGCATCAAGGACGCCGAAGTCACGGTCCTTTGCGAAGAGCCCCGTGCCGCTTACGACCGGGTTCACCTGTCTGAATACTTCTCCGGCAAGACGGCTGAGGACTTGTCCCTGGTCGAGCCCGGCTTCTTCGAGCGCACCGGTTTCACCCTGCGCCTGGCTGCCAAGGCTGTGGCCATTGAGCGCCGCACCAACACGGTGACCACCGCAGACGGCGAAGAACTGCACTACGACAAACTCGTGCTGGCTACCGGCTCGGTGCCCTTCGTGCCGCCTGTGCCTGGCCGTGACCGTGCCAAGTGCTTTGTCTACCGCACCATCGAAGACCTGGATGCGATGAAGGCCGCCGGTGCCAAGTCCAAGAACGGCGTCGTGGTCGGTGGCGGCTTGCTGGGCCTGGAATGCGCCAAGGCCTTGCGCGACATGGGGCTGGACACCAATGTGGTGGAGTTCGCACCGCGCCTGATGGCTGCGCAAGTGGACGAAGGCGGTGGCCGTGTCCTGCGCAACAAGATCGAAGCGCTGGGCCTGCATGTTCACACCAGCCGCAGCACCGTGAAGATCACCGATGGCGCCGAGCACCTGCACCGCATGGTGTTTGAAGACGGCAGCTATCTGGAAACCGACATGATCGTGTTCTCCGCCGGCATCCGCCCACGTGATGAACTGGCTCGCCAATGCGTGCTGGCCATCGGCCCACGGGGTGGCGTGGTCATCGACAGCGAATGCCGCACCAGCGACCACAACATCTACGCCATCGGCGAGTGCGCGTCCTGGAACGACCAAACCTTTGGCCTGGTGGCCCCAGGCTACGACATGGCCCGCGTGGCTGCCCGCCACATTGCCGGTCTGGACGACGTGGCCTTTGTGGGCGCTGACATGAGCACCAAGCTCAAGCTGATGGGCGTGGACGTGGCCAGCATTGGCGACGCCCAAGGCAAGAGCCCGAACGCCCGCACCTTCCACTACACCGATGAGCTGCGCCAGATCTACAAGAAGATCGTGGTGAGCGAAGACGGCAAGAAGCTGCTGGGCGCCGTGCTGGTGGGCGATGCGACCGAGTACGGCACGCTGCTGCAAATGGCGCTCAACGGCCTGACCTTGCCGGCTGATCCCGAGTTCCTGATCCTGCCTTCCAGCGATGGCAAGGCCAAGCCTGGCCTGGGCCCCGATGCGCTGCCCGATGGTGCGCAACTGTGCTCGTGCAACAACGTCACCAAGGGCCAGATCTGCAAGGCGGTGTCGGAAGGCGCCACCTCCATCAGCGAGATCAAGGCCTGCACCAAAGCCGGTGCCACTTGCGGCGGCTGTGTCCCCCTGGTCACGCAAGTGATGAAGGTGGAGATGAAGAAGCAAGGCATGGCGGTGAACAACCACCTGTGCGAACACTTCGCTTACTCGCGCCAAGAGCTGTTCCACATGATCCGTGTGGGCAACATCCGCAGCTTCGACGAACTGCTGGCCAAGCATGGCAAGGGCCTGGGCTGCGACATCTGCAAGCCCACCGCTGCCAGCATCCTGGCGTCGTGCTGGAACGACTTCGTCCTCAAGAAGGACCTGGCTGGTCTGCAAGACAGCAACGACTACTTCCTGGGCAACATCCAAAAGGATGGCACCTACTCGGTCGTGCCTCGCATGGCCGGTGGTGAAGTCACGCCTGATGGCTTGATCGCCGTGGGTCAAGTGGCCAAGAAGTACGGCCTGTACACCAAGATCACCGGTGGTCAGCGTGTGGACTTGTTCGGTGCCCGTGTGGAACAACTGCCCTCGATCTGGGAAGAGTTGATCGACGCCGGCTTCGAGTCCGGCCACGCCTATGGCAAGTCGCTGCGCACGGTCAAGAGCTGCGTGGGCTCGACCTGGTGCCGTTACGGCGTCGATGATTCGGTGGGCCTGGCTGTGGAGCTGGAAAACCGCTACAAGGGCCTGCGTGCCCCGCACAAGATCAAGTTCGGTGTCTCGGGCTGCACCCGTGAATGCGCAGAAGCCCAAGGCAAGGACGTGGGCATCATCGCCACCGACAAGGGCTGGAACCTGTACGTGTGCGGCAACGGCGGCATGAAGCCTCGCCATGCCGAGCTGATCGCCTCTGACCTGACCAAGGCCGATCTGATCAAGCTGGTCGATCGCTTCCTGATGTTCTACGTGCGCACCGCCGACCGCCTGCAACGCACCAGCACCTGGCGCGAAAACCTGGAGGGGGGCCTGGACTACCTCAAGGACGTGATCCTCAAGGACAGCCTGGGCCTGAACGCCGAGCTGGAAGCCCAGATGCAACACGTGGTCGACACCTATCAGTGCGAATGGAAGACCGCCGTCAACGATCCTGAAACCCGCAAGCGCTTCCGCTCTTTCGTCAACAGCGACAAGAAGGACGAGCAAATCATGTTCATCAAGGAACGCGGCCAGATCCGTCCGGCCCGTGTTGAAGAACGTGCCGATGCCGCCATCGACGCGACCCAGGCTTGATCGACCAGGAAGGACTAATGACATGAGCACCACGACTTTGAACTGGACGGCCATTTGCGCCTTTGACGACATCCTGCCCAACACCGGCGTGTGCGCGCTGGTGGAAGACCGCCACGTGGCTGTCTTCCGCGTGGGCCAGGATCAGTGTTTCGCCATCGACAACGTCGACCCCAAAAACGGCGCCAGCGTGTTGTCACGCGGGCTGATCGGCAGCCTGGGCGACAAGATCGTGGTGGCCTCGCCGCTGTACAAACATCACTTCGACCTGAAGACAGGCGAGTGTCTGGAATCGCCCGACCTGTCGGTGCGCGCTCACGAGGTGCGCGTTGACAGTGGCCGGGTGCTGGTCGCCGCTCACTGAGGCGAGCCGCACCTGCGGGACAGGGGCTGTGGCCACCAGGCCCAGCCTGCCGGCCAACACAGGCGCGCATAAATTGCGGACAATCGGGTCTTTGCTTGTGACCCCTTGATCTCAATCTCCATGTCCCTGTCTGTTTCTCATCTCGTTTTGCGCGCCAAACAACTGGAGCTTGATGCTGTGAGGCATCTGGCCGGGCGGGTCGAGCTGGTGGACGTCATTGGCCAGCTCATCCACGCGCTGCAGCGTGAACGGGGCGCGACCAGCATTTACCTGGCTTCCAGCGGCCAGCGCTTTGCGCTTGAACGGCAATCGGCCCTGGACAAGGCCAAACCCATCGAGGCTGAATTGCGCACGCTGTTTGCCGAACAGCTGGTGCCAGAGCACGGCGCCACGGCGCGCATGTTCTCGCTGATGGCCTGGGTGCTGCTGGACCTGGATGCCCTGGCTGATTTACGGGTGCAGATCGACCAACGCACGCCCACTGCGCATGAGGCCGTGGCGGCGTTCAGCCGCGTGATCGCGGGCCTGGTCGAGTTGATTTTTCATGTGGCCGATGCGGCTTCGTATCCAGGCATCTCGCGCCTGCTGGTGGCATTTCTGCACCTGGTTCAGGGCAAAGAAGCGGCAGGACAAGAGCGCGCTGTGGGCGCCCAACTCTTTGCGTCGGGGGCCAGTGACGAGGCCGAGCAGCAACGCGTCATGCACCTGATCGATGCGCAAGAGCGCAGCCTGCAGGTGTTCGAAGAGTTTGCCGAACCCGCCTTGCGCACCAGCTGGCAGCAGTACCAGTTGACCCCCCATGTGGCCCAACTGGAGCGCCTGCGCCGCACCCTGTGTACCGCGCGGCCCGGCGCGGCCCTGGACACCGGCCTGAGTGACAGCTGGTTTGAGGTGTCCAGTGCGCGCATCTCCGAGTTGGGGCGCCGTCAGGTCGACTTGGTGCAATGCCTGCGCCAAGCTTGCCAGGCCCAGTTGCAAGTCACCCAACAGGATCTGCAAGATTCAGAAGGCCTGATCAAACGTTTGCGCGAGAACCCACCGCCGCACACCCATGCCGTGGACCGGTTCTTCAATGCGTCCGAGCAGCCCGATGCGGTCCCGGTTTTGCCGACCCTGTCGGACGGTGCGGGGGGCAGCCAGGTGGGCGAGGACAGCGCCAAGGCCTCCTCATTGGCCGATCTGCTGCAGACGCAGTCCGCGCGTCTGGCCAGCATGGAAGTCGAATTGGATGCCGCACGGCGGGCCTTGCATGAACGCAAGGTGATCGAGCGGGCCAAGGGCGCTTTGATGTCGCGCCTGGGTCTGACCGAAGAGGCTGCCTTTCGCTCGCTGCAAAAGGCATCGATGGACCACAACCGGCGTCTGCTGGATGTGGCCGAGGCCACCTTGTCGCTGCCGGACTTCTTCTTCACCAGTCAGGGGGGCGCGAACCAGAAGTGAGTCGGGTGGCGCCCTGCGCCATCGGGTCAAGGGTTGCGCAGCCGCTCCAGTCCGAACTTGCGGCGCAAGAGGCGGTCCAGCACGCGGTCAGGCAAGCAGGTTTTCAAAGCCGGCATCAAGCTGCTTTTCTTGCCGATGCGCAAGACGGCAGGCGCCTCCGGGCGCATCACCGCCCGCACCATCTGCGCGGCAAACACGGCAGCGGGTGTGGCGTCTTTCTGGCTTTCTTGCGCGCGGCCGATGATGGCATCGCGAACGGGTTCATAAGGGGACCCCGACTGGAGCATGACCGTGCGCCCCGCCGCTTCGCCAAAGCCGGACTCGATGCCTCCGGGTTGCACGGTGGTGACCTGGATGCCCAAGGGCGCCACTTCCATGCGCAAGGCATCTGACAGGGCATTGAGCGCGGCCTTGCTGGCGCAATAGGCCCCGGCAAAGGGCGTGGGCATGACGCCCGACACGCTGCTGATGTTGACGATGCGGCCGGCCCGCCGCGCCACCATCCCGGGTAGCACCGCCCGGCACAGCGCCATCGGCGCCAAGACGTTCACCTCGAACTGCCGTTGCATTTCTTCAGGTGACACATCCATGAGGGGCCCCATGGCGCCGTAGCCTGCGTTGTTCACCAGGGTCTCGACCCATTGGCCTTGTTGTTCAAGGGCCTGCAAAACCGCTTGCACCCCCGCTGCATCCGTCACATCGAGTTGCTGGGTCTGGATGCCCTGCGCTGCCAGATCGCCCAAGGCATCCAAACGCCGCGCGGTGGCGCACACCTTGTGCCCCTGCTGGTGAAAGGCCAGGGCCAAGGCTTTGCCAATGCCGGAGGCGCAACCGGTGATCAAGACGATGGGCTTCATTCGCTCGGGCTCCATGAATGGGGTCCGGGCATTCTCCCGTAAAACCGTCAGCCGCCTGTTTCAGGCACCAGTTGGCCCGTCCGGCGTGCATTGGTCCACGATGGTGATCTCGCCAAACTGCAAGTGGTGCATGAACTCGCGCAAGATCAAGAGCGTGGCAGCAAAGGGGGGCGAGGTGGGCACCTCATCTTGCGACACGGGGCGACCCATGGCCACGGCGGTCCAGCGGTCAAACACCTGCTCCATGGCATCCAGGCTCATGTGCATCAGCGGCGCCTTGCGCGCACCGGCCAGCACCGCGATTTCGGCGATGGCCGCATCCGTCGTGCACAGCTTGGTGTCGTCTGGAATCAGGGCTCGCAGCTTCATGACCTCGTCTTCCACCGCGGCGATGGCGCGCTCGATGTCCAGGGGCCGGGCTCGCGGGCTGCGGAAATACGCTGCGGCCGTTTGGCGGGCACCAATGGGCAGCGTCAACACCGCTTGCGGCACCACCTCGCCGCCGTGCATGACCACGGTTTGCTCTGCACCGATGTGAAGGACGGCTAGATCGTGCATCGTCAGCTCCTGGTGGACTGCGGTCACGCGATGTTGGCGGATGTTGGGCCGTTCGGCAACCCCCAAACATAAGACTCCATCGACAACATGCCATAGAGGATTCCGCCTTCGATGACTTGGGCGGGTTCGTCATCCGTGCGGGCGCCCATGGCCACCAGCAAGGGCAGGTAATGCTCTTCGCTGGGATGTGCGCGCGCGGCGTGCGGTGCCAATTGGCGATAGGAGACCAAGCGTTCCACATCGTGGTCGATGACGGCCTGGCGCGTCCAGTCGACAAACTCGACGGCATAGGGCGCCACCTGCGTCGTGGGGCCTCGGAACTCATAGAGGTTGTGCGTCAGGCTGCCGGATGCCACGATCAGCACACCTTGCTCGCGCAAAGGGGCGAGGGCCTGCCCCAGCCGCACGGCGCTGGCCGTGTTGAGGCTGATGGGCATGGACACCTGGAACACAGGCAGGTCTGCCTCAGGTCGCACATAGCGCATGGGCACCCAGGCGCCGTGATCCAGGCCACGTTGATCATCCACCCCGGCTTCAAAGCCCGCGCGGCTGAGCAAGCGGGCGGCTTCCAGCGCCAGTTGAGGGTGGCCCTGGGCGGGGTATTGCAGGGTGTACAGCTCTGGGGCAAAACCCCCAAAGTCGTGCACCGTCGCCGGGCTGGCGGTGGTCATCGCCACGGCCTGATGGGTTTGCCAGTGCGGCGAGACCACCAGCACGGCCTTCACGTCGGACAGGGCCTGGCCCAGCGCCTGCAGGCGAGGGCCGAGTTGGCCGGGCTCCAGCGCAAAGGTGGGGGCGCCGTGAGAGATGAAGAAGACGGGGGCTTTGTTCATGACGGTGTCCTGCAATGGGTATCAGGCTGATTTGATGGGTTTCTGCGGGCGAAGGACAGTTCACAGCGTGGGCCGCGCACCTCGCCCGCTTATGATGGCTCACCGGCATCTTTTCTGAGTCCTTCATGAGCATCGTCGTGTATTGGCTGACCCAGGGTCGCCCCTTTGTCGAGTCCTTTGCGGACGACCAACTTCTGGCGGCTTTGGCCTTCTCTGAAGCCAAGCGCAAGGAGAAGGATGCCGATGGCAAGCCTCTGCACACCCACATCGTCACCAACTCAGAGTTGGGCGATTGCGTGAGCAAGCCCGGCGTCAGCGATGAGTTGCCCGCCGATTACAGCTGGAGCAAATCGCACCGGGGCGGGCCACCTGGTCCCGAAGGGCAGCCCAAAACCTTGGCTTGATGATTTACCGGGGCGCCAGAGGCGGCTTCCAGATCTTGCCGCACAGCCCGCGATAGACAAACGCGCCACTGGCTTGGGTCGGCGCCCCGCCTTGGGGTTCCAGTGACACGGCCAACTCCACCGCCGCCTGGAAGGTCGTTTCAGCCGGATCGTTCAAGCGCAGGCTGACGAAGCGCCCGTTTGGGATCGGGGCCACAGCATGAGCTTGGCCAGCCTTGTCGATCAGCCACAGGTACAGCGTCTGGCCCTTGGGAACCTCAACCGGGGTTTGCTGCTTGATGTCGACCTGCAGCCCCTTGCGCAAGCTTGACACGATCAATCCAGCTTGCCCATCGCGCGTGGCCAACACACCCACATAGCTTTCGGGCAATTGCGTGGATGGTTGCGTGGACTGCGTTTCGCTTTGCCAGGTGCGGGACAAGGTGGGCAAAAGGGTGGGCAGGGCCAAGCCCAGGGTCAGGCCCAAGGCCAGCATGCCGGACGGCAGGGGGGCGAACCAGCGAAACCACCATGGCGCGCGCTGTGCAGTCTGGGCCGTTGACGCAGCCGCAGGCGCAAACAAGCGGGACTCCAGCCGATGCCATTGCTTGAGGTCGACCGGCAGCGGGGCTTGAGACACAAGCGCGCCCGACAAGGTGTCATGCCAGGACCAGACCGCCTGGGCGATGTCCTGCCGATCCCGCATCAGGGTTTCCAGCCGTCGGCGGGCCGCAGCGGGCAGGGTGCCGAGCGCGTATTCGGCTGCCAGACGTTCCACCGTCTCAGGGTGTTGATGCCAGTAAGTCTTCATGTTGCCGCCGCCATGCACTGCTT
>JAGWTE010000125.1 GCA_028869095.1 Burkholderiales bacterium | reverse complement strand
GGCCATGCGCCTGGTCGAACAGTTCGAAAAACTGCAGTCGGCGCAGCAAACGGGCCAGGAACAAGCTGAAGACGAGCCGGGCGTGTGCCCCACCTGCCACGCCCAATTGCCTCCGGATGCCGAAGAGTGCCCAGTCTGCAACCGCGAGGGCCAAACGCCCCCGTCGACCTGGGTATTGCTCAGACTTTGGCGTTTTGCAAAGCCCTACCAATGGCAATTGTTCGGCGGTTTTTCGCTGACGCTGGGTGCCACCGCCGCCACCCTGGTCCCTCCGTACCTGACCATGCCTTTGATGGACAAGGTGCTGATTCCCTTCCAGAACGGCCAGGCCATTGACCCCACGCTGGTGGCGATGTTGCTGGGCGGCCTGCTGGCCTCGGCCCTCGTGGCCTGGGCCCTGGGCTGGGCGCGCACCTACATCCTGGCGCTGGTGTCCGAGCGCATTGGTGCCGATCTGCGCACCACCACCTTCGAGCACCTGCTGCGCCTGTCGCTGGACTACTTTGGCAGCAAACGAACCGGCGACCTGATGAACCGCGTCGGGTCTGAAACCGACCGCATCAACGTGTTCTTGTCCTTGCACGCGCTGGATTTCGCCACCGACGTGCTGATGATCGCCATGACGGCGGCCATTTTGGTGTCCATCAACCCCTGGCTGGCCCTGGTCACCTTGGTGCCCCTGCCCTTCATCGCCTGGCTGATCCACCTGGTGCGCGACCGCCTGCGCACCGGCTTTGAAAAAATCGACCGCGTCTGGGGCGAAGTCACCAACGTGCTGGCCGACACCATTCCCGGCATCCGCGTGGTCAAGGCCTTTGCGCAAGAAAAGCGCGAGGCCGATCGCTTTCGTGCGGCCAACCAGTACAACCTGCAAGTCAACGACAAGCTCAACAAGACCTGGTCGCTGTTCTCGCCCACCGTGTCGCTGATGACCGAAATCGGGCTGCTGGTGGTCTGGGCCTTTGGCATCTGGCAGGCCTCGCAAAAGCACATCACGGTGGGGGTGCTGACCGCGTTCATCGCCTACATCGGGCGCTTTTACGGCCGGCTCGATTCGATGAGCCGCATCGTGTCCGTCACGCAAAAGGCCGCCGCCGGTGCCAAGCGCATTTTTGACATCCTGGACCACGTCTCCAACGTGCCCGAGCCCACCCAGCCGGTGCGCTTGAACCACGTGCAAGGCCGCATCGAGATGAACAGCATCGGCTTCCGCTACGGCAGCCGCACCGTGGTTCGCAACCTGAGTCTGGACATCCAGCCCGGCGAAATGATCGGCCTGGTCGGCCACAGCGGCAGCGGCAAGAGCACCCTGGTCAACCTGATCTGCCGTTTCTATGACGTGACCGACGGCGCCATCAAGGTCGATGGGGTCGACATCCGCCGCATCGCCATCTCCGACTTCCGCAAAAACATCGGCCTGGTGCTGCAAGAGCCCTTCCTGTTCTTTGGCACGATTGCAGAGAACATTGCCTACGGCAAGCCCGACGCCACCCGCGAAGAGATCGTGGCCGCGGCACGCGCCGCCCATGCGCATGAGTTCATCTTGCGCCTGCCGCATGGCTATGACTCGCTCGTGGGCGAACGCGGTCAGGGCCTGTCTGGCGGCGAGCGTCAGCGCATCTCGATTGCCCGCGCCCTCTTGATCGACCCTCGCATCCTGATCATGGACGAGGCCACGTCCGCCGTGGACACCGAAACCGAGAAAGAAATCCAAAAGGCGCTGGACAACCTGGTGCAAGGCCGCACCACCATCGCCATTGCCCACCGCTTGTCCACGTTGCGCAAGGCCGACAGGCTGGTGGTGATGGACCGCGGCAAGGTGGTCGAAGTGGGGCCGCACGACGAATTGATGGCCAAGCAAGGGGCCTACTGGCGCCTGTATGAAGCGCAGGCCCGCAAGGCAGAACAGGACGCCGTATGAAGCTGAATCTGAGCCGCAATGCCTTTGGCAAACTGGTCTTTGTCGGTGCCGATGGCGCTGAACATGTGGGCGTGACCCCCGTGCGTGCCTTCCCGATTGCGGCACCCGACAAAGGCCTGTCGCTGGTCAGCGCCGATGGGCACGAGCTGGCCTGGGTGGACCGCCTGGATGACCTGCCCCTCGACACCCGCAGTCTGATCGATGAAGAACTGGCCATCCGCGAGTTCACGCCCGCCATCACCCGCATCCTTGACGTGTCCACCTTCTCCACGCCCAGCACCTGGAGCGTCAGCACCGACCGGGGCGACACCCAGATGGTGCTCAAGTCCGAAGACGACATCCGCCGGCTGGCCGAAGGCCAATTGCTGATCGCCAGCAGCAGTGGCTTGCAATACCGCATTGCAGACTGGCGCCACTTGGACCGACATTCCAAGAAGTTGCTGGAGCGTTTTCTGTAATGACCGAGACTGCGTCCCAGGGCGGGGCGACCCGCGTGCTGTCGCTCATCCCCCCGATGACACAGCTCAACACGCCCTACCCGTCCACCGCCTACCTGACGGGCTTTTTGCGCTCGCAAGGGGTGGCTGCATCGCAAGACGACCTGGCGCTCAAACTGGTGCTGCGCCTGTTCACGACTCCAGGCTTGACAGCCGTGTTAGACCGCGTCAAAGCCGTTCCGCCCAAAAAGCGCACGCCCACGCTGCAGTCGTTTGAAGAACAGTTCGAGCGCTATTGCGACACCATCGGCCCCACGCTGCGTTTCTTGCAAGGACGCGACCCCACGCTGGGCCACCGCATCTGCAACCGCAGCTTCTTGCCAGAAGGGCCACGCTTTGACGCCATTGACGCCTACACCATTGGTGAAGAAGGCGACGACCCCATTGGCTGGGCCTTCGGCGCCCTGGGCATGCACGACCGCGCCAAGCACCTGGCCACGCTGTATCTGAACGACCTGGCTGACGTGCTGCGCGACGCCGTGGACGAGCGCTTTCAGTTCGTGCGCTATGCCGAGTCCTTGGCCGCCAGCCAACCTACCTTTGATCCACTAGCCAAGGCCTTGGCCGCACCACGCAATCTGGTCGATGACCTCTTGTGCGAGTTGGCACTGGATGCCGTGCAACGCCATCAACCCCAACTGGTGCTGGTGTCCACCCCCTTCCCCGGCAATGTGTATGCGGCCTTTCGAATTGCCCAGGCGATCAAGGCCCATGACCCCAGCATCGTCACCGGCTTGGGCGGAGGCTTTGTCAACACCGAACTGCGCGAGTTGAGCGATGCCCGCGTGTTCGACTACTTTGACTACGTCACCTTGGATGCGGGCGAGCGCCCTTTGCTGGCCCTGCTCGAACACCTGCAAGGCAAACGATCGCAGCAACGGTTGGTCCGCACCTTTGTGCGCGATGCGGACAAGGGTCAAGTCAAGTACATCAACTGGGCCGAGCCCGATGTGCCCTTCACCGACGTAGGCACACCCACCTGGGATGGCCTGCCCGTCGATGAGTACCTGTCCTTGCTGGACATGCTCAACCCCATGAACCGGCTCTGGTCCGACGGGCGCTGGAACAAGTTGACCGTGGCGCACGGCTGCTATTGGAAGAAGTGCAGCTTCTGCGACGTCAGCCTGGACTACATCTCTCGCTACGAAGGCGCGTCGGCCGAGATCCTGGTCGACCGCATCGAAGCCATCGTCAAAGAAACCGGCCAGACTGGCTTTCACTTCGTCGACGAGGCTGCGCCTCCCAAGGCCCTCAAAGCCCTGGCGCATGAGCTGATCAAACGCAAATTGCAGATCTCATGGTGGGGCAACATCCGATTCGAGAAGTCCTTCTCGCCCGAGTTGTGTCAACTGCTGTCCGACAGCGGTTGCATTGCGATCTCCGGCGGCTTGGAGGTCGCGTCCGACCGCTTGCTGTCGCTGATGAAAAAAGGCGTGTCGGTGGAACAGGTCGCCAAGGTGACCCGGTCCTTCACCGAGGCGGGCGTGCTGGTCCATGCCTACTTGATGTACGGCTTTCCCACCCAGACGGTGCAAGACACGGTGGACGCGCTGGAATACGTGCGCCAACTGTTCGAGAACGGCTGCATCCAAAGCGGCTTCTTCCACCGCTTTGCCTGCACCGTGCACTCGCCTGTGGGCAAGAGCCCTGAGGAATACGGCGTGACCTTGCAGCCGCTGCCGCCCGTGTCCTTTGCCAAAAATGACGTGGCCTTTGTGGACCCAACGGGTGTCGATCACGACGCCATGGGCCAAGCACTCAAAAAGGCCATCTACAACTTCATGCACGGCGTGGGGCTGGAGTCTGATGTGCGCAGTTGGTTCAACGTGCGCGTACCCCGCCCCACCGTGCCCAAACAACGCATTGCCCAAGCCCTGGCCTCACTCTGATGTTTGAGAACCTGCAACCTGCCATCGTCTGGCAACACTTCGCCACGCTGTGCCGCATCCCCCGCCCCTCCAAACAAGAGGCGGCCTTACGCGATCACATCCAGCAGTGGGCGCAAAGCCTGTCCTTGTCGACCCAGGTTGACACGGCTGGCAACCTCATCATCCGCAAACCCGCCAGCGCCGGACACGAACATGCACCGGGCGTGGTGCTGCAAGCCCACTTGGACATGGTCTGCCAGAAGAATGCAGATTCGGCACACGACTTCACGCGCAACCCGATTCAAGCCGTGGTGCGCGAGGATGGCTGGGTGCAGGCGGAGCACACCACTCTGGGTGCCGACAACGGCATGGGCGTGGCCATGATTCTGGCGGTGCTGCAAGACCAGACCTTGCAGCATGGCCCGCTGGAAGCCTTGCTGACCGTGGACGAAGAAGCCGGCATGGGCGGCGCACACGGCCTGCAACCCGGTTTGCTGCAAGGCCGCTTGATGCTCAACCTGGACACCGAAGAGTGGGGCGAGTTCTACCTGGGCTGCGCAGGTGGCGTGGACGTCAATGTCGAGCGCCCTGGTCAGCCCTTGGCCTGGCCTGCCGACCACGTGGCCGCCCGCATCACGCTCAATGGCTTGCGCGGCGGGCACTCGGGCGTCAACATCCATGAAGGCCGTGGCAACGCGATCAAACTGCTGGTGCGCGTGCTGCTGGATCTGCAACAGCGCTTTGGCCTCAAGCTGGCGGCTTTGCAAGGCGGCACGGCGCGCAACGCCCTGCCTCGCGAAGCCTTTGCCACGGTGGCCGTGCCGGCATCTCAAACGGAGCAGGTGCAAGCGGCTCTAAGGGATTGGCAAGCCCTGCTGCACGGCGAATGGTCTGACATCGAGCCGCACCTGAAGCTGCAACTGACACCCGGCGCCACCGCACCTACACACCTGTTGTCGCCCGCCGAGCAGGCCATCTGGCTGCGCAGCCTGCATGCAGCACCGCATGGCGTCAAACGCATGAGCTTGCGCGTGCCTGGTGTGGTCGAGACCTCCAACAACCTTGGCATGGTCGACGTGCAGCCTCAGCACGGGTCCTGCAACTTCATGGTGCGCTCTTTGATCAGCAGCGGCAGCACCGCTCTGGCCGACGAGATCATCAGCCTGTTTACCCTGTCCGGCACCGCGGCCACGGCATCGGGCCACTACCCAGGCTGGGCGCCCAATCCCGACTCGCCCTTGTTGGCTCGCTGCCAAGCTGTCTACCGACGCGACCACGGGCAAGACGCCCAGGTGCAAGTCATCCACGCAGGCCTGGAGTGCGGCCTGATCGCCGCCAAGTACCCCGGCATGGACATCGTGTCCTTTGGCCCCACCATCCGTGGTGCTCATGCGCCGGGCGAGGCTGTCGAGATCGCCTCCGTATACCGCACCTGGAACTTGTTGACCGCCATCCTCGCTGCCATACTGGACTGATCCGGCATCCCACATCACGCCAACATCACCCAAAAAAAGGATCGGCCATGGCCACCCGTCCCCCAGCAAATCCCTGCACCGCACCCTGCTCAGAATGGGACACCGTGGCCCTGGTGTTGCAAGGCGGCGGGGCCTTGGGGTCCTACCAGGCTGGCGTGGTGGAGGGACTACTGGAAGCGGGCATCGAGCCCGATTGGATCGCAGGCATTTCCATTGGCGCGTTGAACACGGCCATCATCGCGGGCAATGCGCCCGACAGACGCCTGGCCCAACTTCAAGGCTTTTGGGAAACCATCTGCAGCCCACCTCGGGGGATGGGCCTGCCCCACCTGCCCGCGCCTCTGGAGCGCGCGTTTGGCACGCCCTTGAGCAAACTGCGCAGCACGATGGAAGCCAGCCTGACCCTGGCCTTGGGGCAAAACGGCTTCTTCAATCCACGGGGCCTGGCCCCTTGGCTGGGTCTGGATGAACCCGTGACCAACGTGAGTTTCTACGACACCGACTCGCTCAAAGCCACACTGGAACGCTTTGTAGACTTTGATCGCATCAATGCGGGCGAGACACGCGTGTCCGTGGGTGCAGTGGATGTGCAAAGCGGCAACTTCACGTACTTCGACAACACGCAGGGCCCCGCCAAGGGCTGCATGCGGCCCGAGCACTTCATGGCCTCTGGTGCCTTGCCTCCGGGCTTTCCGGCCATTGAAGTACAAGGGCGCTATTACTGGGATGGGGGCCTGGTATCCAACACCCCCTTGGCTGAAGTGCTGCATGCCAGCCCCCGGCGCAACACCCTGACCTTCCAGGTCGATTTGTGGAGCGCCAAAGGCCCCTTGCCCACCAATGTGTTTGACGCCCAGGAGCGTCAAAAAGACATCCAATACTCCAGCCGCACCCGCGCCATCACCGATGTCATGCAACACCAGCAGCGCAACCGCCACCTGTTGCGCCAGTTGCTGGAGCTGATTCCCGAAAAAGAACGCAACAGCCACCCCTGCGCCCTGAGGGCAGCGCAAGAGGCCTGCTCAGCACAATATGCCGTCCTGCACCTGATCTATCAGGACAAGGAATGGGAAGGCCACGCCAAGGACTACGAGTTCAGCTTCCAGACCATGCAAACGCATTGGCAAACCGGCTTGCGAGACATCCGCCATACGCTGAGCCACCCCGAATGGCTGACGCTGCCCCCGCCGGGCACGGAATTCGTCACCTACGACCAGCATCGCAGCACGGCCTGCCACGCTTGATTGAAGCGTGGGCCGGCACGTGTCGGCTCAAGCCGGGGTCAGCATCCGCGCCAGCAAAGCGCCTTCAAAGCGTGGTTCCAAAGGAATGCGCACACGCAGCGGACTACCTGGGGCCACCTCGATCGGCTGGTCTTCCAGGTTGCGCATGGCGTCCAGCTTCACGATCTGGTTGCCACTGGGGTGAATGATCTCGATGGTGTCACCCACGGCAAACTTGTTCTTGACCTCGACCTCGGCCCACCCATCGACCACGCCACGCACCTCGGCCACAAACTTGCTGCGCTGGAACTCGGAGTGCCCGGTGATGTAGTTCTGATAGTCCTGCGAAGGGCGGCGCTCCAAGAAGCCGCCGGTGTAGCCTCGATTGGCCATGCCTTCCAGTTGCAGCAACAAGTCTGGGTTGAAAGGCTTGCCCGCCACGGCATCATCAATGGCCTGGCGATAGACCTGGGCCACGCGCGCCACGTAATACAAGGACTTGGTGCGCCCTTCCACCTTCAATGAATCCACGCCGATCTGGGCCAGGCGGGCCACGTGCTCGACCGCGCGCAGATCCTTGGAGTTCATGATGTAAGTGCCATGCTCATCTTCCATGATGGGCATCAACTCACCGGGGCGCTCCGACTCTTCCAGCAGGTAGACCTGATCGGCTGCGGGGTGACGCTTACCGTCACCACAAGCCGAGAACGCCTTCTCCGCATCCTCTTGTTCGCGCTGAAAGTTGAAGTCCCCCTCCAGCTTGATGGGGATGACCTCGCCCGTGTCCGACGCTTCCGAGCCGCCGTGGGTCTTGTAGTCCCACCGGCAGGCATTGGTGCACGTGCCTTGATTGGGGTCACGTCGATTGAAATAACCCGACAGCAAACACCGGCCCGAGTAGGCAATGCACAGCGCGCCGTGCACGAACACTTCCAGCTCCATCTCGGGGCATTCCTGGCGGATCTTTTCGATCTCATCCAGGCTCAATTCACGCGACAAGATGATGCGCTTGACGCCCACCTTCTCCCAGAACTTGACCGACGCGTAATTGACCGTATTGGCCTGCACCGACAGGTGCACCGGCACCTCGGGCCACTTCTCGCGCACCATCATGATCAAACCGGGGTCGGCCATGATGATGCCGTCGGGCTGCATGGCAATCACGGGCTCGATGTCACGCAAGTAGGTGCGCACCTTGTCGTTGTGCGGCAGCAGGTTGCTGGTCACATAAAACTTCTTGCCGCGCTGCTTGGCCTCGGTGATGCCTTGCTGCAATTGCTCCAGCTTGAATTCATTGTTGCGCGCGCGCAGGGAGTAGCGCGGCTGGCCGGCGTAAACGGCATCGGCGCCAAAGTCGTAAGCGGCGCGCATTTTGTCGAGCGAGCCGGCGGGCAGGAGCAATTCAGGGGCAAGGCGTGTCATAGCCTGATATTGTGCCGCCACCTCGCCGGGTGAGGACATCCGGTCGATGCGACAATTTCGAGCATGAATCCCCACGCCGAGCCTTCCCCGCCAGAGCAGTCGCCCCTGTTCCACGTGTCGTTTTACAAATTTGTGGTCCTGGCCGATCCCGAAGCCGTGGCCAC
>JAGWTE010000124.1 GCA_028869095.1 Burkholderiales bacterium | reverse complement strand
GCCGTTTGGACAACGCCCGTCTTGCGAAGGACTTCATTTTGCGCTGAATGAGGCGTTTGATGAAACCTCGGGCTTCCACGCTGCCAAATAACGACGGAGGGGCGTGTTCGATGAATGTCGTCAGCTGCGATTCATTGAGCAAGTCAGCCATATTGGACAGGCCGTGAAATCCAAAGCTGGAGGGTAAGGCCCGTGTGCGCTCAAACGCAAATTGGTGGGCCAAGGTTTCGTCTGCGAATCGGATGCCCCAGCGTTGTTCCAGTAGCGTGCGGTAAGTGCGCGCAATGCAGGTGTCTTCTGGGTGATGGGGTGCAATCTCGTCGTGGGTCAAGGCTTCAAGCAACTTGCGTGACCGCAAGGAAAAGCCGCCATTGCCAACACGGTGTCCGTCATCAAATTGTGGCCAGACTGCACCGATGTAGTCCACTTTCAGATACTCGTCTCGCCACATGCTGGGGTCGATCACATAGCCATCCCATTGCACGATGAGCATGTGAGAGGTGTGCAGGTAGGGGCCCATGCCCTTGAGCAAGAAGTGCGAGTAGTCTTCGATCGATCGAATGGTGTCCAGCTCGACGACGGTGATCTCGGGTGGCACGTCCCGCAGCCCGTGGTTGCGGCTGGTGAACAGCAGCGCAGCGCCAAAGTTGGCCTGGGTCATGCAGATCTTCATGGCATCCAGAGCCATCTGCGGCAGTCTGGTGTCAACGCAACAAAGGGTGACCTGGGGGAGCTTCAGCATGTTGGCTGGACCGGCTCAAAGGTTGGATCGTAGAGCGCCATGTATTGTTGGGCCGCGCGGGGCCATGTATAGCGCAAGGCTTGGGCGCGCGTGCGTTCTGCTTGTGTGGCGTCTTGCTGATGGGCGGCCAGGTGGTTTTCG
Source organism: Burkholderiales bacterium (assembly GCA_028869095.1). Classification (GTDB taxonomy): domain Bacteria; phylum Pseudomonadota; class Gammaproteobacteria; order Burkholderiales; family Burkholderiaceae_C; genus Aquabacterium. The sequence goes on along the minus strand of JAGWTE010000124.1, from coordinate 7,692 downwards.
ACAACGCGTCGCATGGTTTGGGGAGCGAAGTCGTCCCAGTATGCCGCGGCATCTCCGCAAACTTCAGGTAGGCAGGTTCGGTTGGCCACGATCACGGGCTTGCCAAAAAACATCGCTTCAATGGGGGGCAGGCCAAACCCTTCCATGAGCGAGGGGAACAGAAAGGCTTGGCAGTGGGCGTACAGCCAGGCCTTTTGGGCTTCATCGACATCGGTGATGAAGCGGACTTGTTTTAATCCCATCTGTTGGACGCGTTGTCTGTGTGCTTGGATTTCGGGGCTTTCAGGGCCGACCAAGACCAGCACTTGATCTGGCCAGGACGCCGCCATGTCGATCAACGAGGCCACATTCTTGGAGGGGGACATGCGGCTGATGTGAAGCAGAAAGCGGACACCAGCCAGCTCTGCTATGGGGCTTTGCTTAACTTGGGTGAGGTCGGCGGCCCCGTTGTGAATGACGGTCGCGGGCGGGGCCCAAGGCAAATGTCGGGCCAGATCGTTGGCGGCGTACTGGCTGATGGCGGCGAGTTGATGGGCTTGGCGCAGGTGTCGGGTCAGGCGCAGGTTTTGCCACCACAAACTCAAGCCCGTCTTGGCATAGACGTGGTTGAGGTCATGCACGGTGATGATGTTGCGCCGACTGTTGGTAGGTGGGCGATACCGCATATGTTGGTGCAGACCATGCCACACGTCCAGATCGACCGGGAAGCGGTGCCGCCATCGCATGGCGTCGGTGACATCGTGATAGCTCACGTCTGAGCCAAACAGACCGTGCCATTGGGCTGGGAGAATGAAATGAAAATGCCAGCCTCGCTCTGCCTTCAGCTGCGCAGCTCGTTGGGCAAACTGCAAGGCCAGTTGGCGAGAGAACTCACTCAGGCCCTCGTTGAAGTGCTTGATATGCCCAAATTGCAGGGCCAAGTGACGGGGTTGTTGTGCTGCCTTCATGGCTGATCGGGGTGCTCGAGTGTGAGCAGCACGTCTTCAAGTTCGGGCCAGCCTTGCTCGGGGCGCAGCACGGTGACGTGTTCGCCTTGAACCCACCACATGGGGGCGGCGTCAGGGCCCAGTACGCTGATGACACGGGTGCCGGCTGCCGCGGCCAGGTGCCCTGGGCCTGTGTCATTGGAGATGGTGGCCGCAGCATGTTGACTCAGTGCCGCGTAAGTGCCTAGGTCAACTGAGGTCAGGACTTGCGCAAAGGGGTAATCGGCCAGGGCTTGTGTTTCTTCACCGGGGCCTGGGCATAAGATGATCTGCCGGCCTTGTTCATGCAGGCGCCGAGCCAGTTCCGGAAAGGCGGGCCACAGCTTTTTGCCAGTGGTGTCGGCCGCACCAGAGAACGGGCACAAGATGATGAAGCCCGGCTTCAGCGCATGTGCTGCGATGAGTTGTTGTGCTTGTTGCCGGTGCGCGGTAGACGGCTTGAGCCCCAGGGCTTGCGGCCGAGGGCTTGTGACGCCCGCGAAGTGACTGCCAACGCGCCAGTAATTGTCGGCGGCATGTAAGCCTGCTTGATAAGGCACGGCGTGCGCCAGCAAGATGCCACGGCTCTCGCGGTTGTAGCCGATGGGTTTCAGTCCTGCCAGGCGAGCTTCTAGCGCACTGGAGAAGGAGCTGGTGAACAGCAGCATGTTGGGCCGCTTGCCAAATTCGGGCGATTGTTGGCTCAGTTGCAGGCGCAATGCCTTCAGTTGCCCGATCGCGTCAGACCGCTTGGCAGGGCGTGTGTGTACCGTCCAGCCATGCCCCTCAAACAGACTGACTGCCCAACGCTTGCCAATGAGGTGCAGGTCATAACCTTGCTCGGTCAGCATGGTGAGCGTGGGCAGGGACAAAACCGCCTCGCCCACCCAGTTGCACAGTCGAACAATCAGAGGGCCTTTGTGCTTCACGCGGGGACCCTTTGCAGTACATCTTGGACCGATGGCCATTGCCGATTGGGGGCCTGCGCGATCAGGTTTTGTGGCCCCCATGGCCGCCATTGATCTGGGTTGGTTGGCCCCAGCACGCTGAGTACGGTCGTGCCTACAGCGGCAGCCATGTGAGCGGGGCCGGTGTCGTTGGAGATGACGAGTCTCGCACGCTTGAGAACACCCAGGTAGACGTCAAGCCGCAGTCCAGGCAAGCTCAATGCGTCGGGGTGACCCCGTCTCGCAATGTCTTCTTCACCCGGGCCGGGGCAGGTGACGATGCAGTGTCGGCCTGGCGCTGCCAGTTGTTGGGTGAACTGGGCAAAGTCTGGCCAGCGTTTGTCTTGTCCGTCCACATCGCCCGCTGCATAAGGGACGATGCAGATGAAGCCGTGCGGAATGCCCTTCGCGGCCAACAGCTCATCGGCTTGCCGTTGCGCTTCTGGACGCACTTGCAGGTTGATGCGCTCAGGTGGTGCAGCATGAGTGCCAGTCAGGCGGCACGCCAACCCCCAAAAGCCATCCAGTGAGTGCGCAGGCGGATCGGGTTGCCAGGCTTGCTTCAAAAGCAGGCTGCGGCCATCTCGCGCATAGCCTGCGGGCTTCAGGCCAGCCCAGCGTGGCTCGAACGCGCTGGAGAATGAATTGGGCATGACCAGCGTGTTGATGCGCTGATCAAATGTGGCATCCGCCTGTTGGCATTGCTGACGGAGTTGGCGCAACTGCTCGATGCGTTCACCCAACTTGCCCGCGCGAGGTGTGCAATGCCATCCATGCCCACCGAGCAAAGATGAGGCCCAGCCTTTGCCGTAAAGGTGGAGTTCATAGCCCTGAGACTCCAGCAATTGCAGGGCGGGCAGGCCGAGCACCACGTCGCCGACCATGTTGCACAGCCTGACGATCAACGGGCGACGACGCGGGAGGGGAGTGGGCGTAGACATCTTGTTGATTTTGCCAGTGAGCAGGCAAGAAAAAACCCCGCAAAGCGAGCTGTGCGGGGTTCGGGATTTGGTGGCCTGGGGCGGAATCGAACCACCGACACGCGGATTTTCAATCCGCTGCTCTACCAACTGAGCTACCAGGCCGTCTTGTTGATCTTGATTTGTTGTCGCGATCAGCGAAGAACGCCAGTATACATCAATTTAGAGCCGCTTTTTTGCTGCGACCCAAATCAACGCCCAATTGTTTGAGTTTGCGATACAGGTGGGTGCGTTCCAGGCCGGTCTTCTCGGCCACGCGCGTCATGCTGCCGCCTTCGCGAGCCAGGTGGAACTCGAAGTAAGCGCGTTCAAAGTCATCACGGGCTTCACGCAGCGGACGGTCCAACTCAAAGCTCTGCTCATGAGCGGGGCCTTGTGGTTGGTGATGCGAGTGGTTGGATACCGAGCTGGTGACCGCGCTGTAGGTGATGGCGTTGCTTTGACCCGAGGTGGTGTCCGAGCGAGTGGCCACCATGTTGGAAGCACTCAGGTTGCTGTAGGACTGCGCAGCGGTGATGGGCGTGACCGTGGCCAGATGCACATGACCATTGCCAGCTTGAGCCGCGCGAGGGGCGGCAGGCTTGGTCAAGCCTTGCTCCACGGCACGCAGCAGCTTTTGCATGGTGATGGGTTTTTCAAGGAAGGACTGCGCACCAAACTTGGTGGCCTCGACCGCCGTGTCGATGGTGCCGTGACCGGACATCATGATGACGGGCATGTTGAGCTGACCGCTGGCGCCCCACTCTTTGAGCAGCGTGATGCCATCAACATCGGGCATCCAGATGTCCAGCAGGACGAGGTCGGGTTTGCATTGCTCGCGAAGCACACGTGCTTTGGCGGCGTTTTCAGCGACTTCGACGGAGTGTCCTTCGTCGCTGAGGATTTCTGACAGCAGGGCGCGGATGCCCAGTTCGTCGTCAACTACAAGAATGGTGGCCATGAATAAATTAACCCCAAGAGTGGGTCTGCACCGCTAGTGTGACGCAGCTTGAGGCTGTTGGAATGACAGCTTTGAAAATGATAACGAAACTTGAGCCCCTCTTGAACCCTCTTGAGCGGAGAGATTCCCTAGGAAATCCGCATCTGAGGGGCGATTGAGGTTCCTCAGGCGGATCAAAGCGCCATGTTCGTCAGCAATTTTCTTGACGACGGCCAGTCCCAGGCCGGTTCCCTTGGCTTTGGTGGTGATGTACGGCTCGAAGGCGCGCTTGAGAATTTTGTCGGGAAAGCCCGGTCCGTTGTCACGCACGATCAGGCGCACGGCGCGGATGCTGCCGTCGTCATTGAGTGGCGCATCGGTGCGGATCAACACTTGCGCGGGCACCGAAGTGGGGGGGTGTTCGCCCACCGAGTCCAGCGCGTTTTGCACCAGGTTGTGCACCACCTGGCGCAGCAAGGTGGCGTCGCCGATGATGGGGGGCAGGTCTGCGCCCAATTCGGTGCGCAGGGTGCCTTGCTCAACGGCATGGCCGTACAAGGCCAAGACGTCGTTGATCAGGTGATTCAAATCCAGGGGCACGAGCTTGGCGGTGGGCAGGCGCGCGTAATCGCGGAACTCATTGATCAGAGTCTTGAGTGCCTGCACCTGTGTGACGATGGTGTCCACCGAGCGGTTGAGCAATTGCTGGCCCGGTGCATCGAGCTTGCTTTCCAGCTTGATCTGCAAGCGTTCGGCAGACAGTTGAATCGGGGTGAGGGGGTTCTTGATTTCGTGGGCCACGCGTCGGGCCACTTCGCTCCAGGCTTCGGCGCGTTGAGCCGAGACAACTTCGGTGATGTCGTCGAACACGATCAGGCGCTCGTTGGGTGGCAGCTCGGCACCACGCACCAGCAGCGTCAGGGGCTCGGGGTATTGGGGCAGTTGCAGCTCATAGGACTCTTGCCATTGTTGGCGCTCGCCCGGGGTGGGGTCGCTGGCATAGAGGTTGAAGCGTTGCGTGATGGCTTGGGCAAAGTCTTGCAGGCCGGGGACATCGGCCAGCATGCGGCCGCGGTAGGCCGACAAGGGCAGACGCAGGATGCGGGTGGCGCCGGGGTTGACGATGTCGATGAGGCCTTCGGCGTTGAACACGATCACGCCGGCCGTCAGGTTGTCCAAGATGGTTTGCAAGTGGGCGCGAGCGCTGTCGAGTTCGGCCACGCTGTGGTTGACCAGGTTGCGCGCGTCGGCCAATTGCTGGGTCATGGCGGCAAAGGATCGGGTCAGGCCGCCCAACTCGTCTTTGGTCGCGAAGATGGCTTTGGGACGCAGGTCGCCGCGCGCCACTTCGCCCACGCCTTCGGCCAACAGCAGCAATGGGCGAGCCAGTTGTTGGCCCAAGATGGCGGCCAGCAGCACGGCGCCGAACACCGCCAGGATCAGCGTCAAGGTCAGGGTGCCGATGTACATGCGCTTGAGGCCCGTGCGACCCAGTGCACGTTGCTGGTATTCGCGATAGGCCGCTTGCACATCGAGCGCGTTCTTGACGAGGTCGGATGACAAGGTCTGGATCGTCAGCAGGTAATGGCCTCGGGCCTGCAAGCTGAAGCTGCGATCGGGCATCCAGGCCAGTGCGAGCAAGCGTGGCGAGGGCACGCTGGCGGGGTCTGGGGTGGCGCCATCAGACTTGTCGTCCAGTCCTTCCACGGTGGACATGACGCCTTTGTTGCGGGCGTCCTGGCGCCACGAGCTGGGTAGCTTCTCGGCGCTGAGGATGCGGGTGCCGTCGCCACCCACGGTCATCTCGATCTGGCCGGCTTCGCTGATCAGCGAGACCGATTGGGCGCCCAATTGTTCGCGCACCCGTTCCAGGTCCAGCAGCTTGGGTGGGCCGGGGGTGACATCGTCGGTGCCGACGCCATCGGCCAGGCGCTCGGCTGCGATGCGGGTCTTGCTGCCCAGTTCAGTGGTCAGGGTGTCCAGGGTGCTGCGGCCCAGGTTCAGACCGGCTTCGAGTGCGCCTTCCACACGCACGTCAAACCAGGTCTCGATGCTACGTGAGACGAACTGGTAGGACACGGTGTAGATCAGCAGGCCCGGCACCAGGCCGACCAAGGCAAAGATGCCCGCCAGTTTGAGCAGCAAGCGGCTGCCGAACTTGCGCGCACGCAAGCGCAGGCCCAGGCGCACCACGGCAAACAGGATGCTGATCAGCAGCAGGGCCGCGACGGCCACGTTGGTCCAGAACAGCCAGGCAAATTGGGGCTCGAAGCGCTCGCCGTTTTCAGTGGCAAAGGCCAGCAAGAAGGCCAGGATCAGGGCGGCGCCGGTGATGGCTGCGGCGGACAGGATCCAGGCCCAGCGGTTGGCTTTGATGGCGCTCATGCCGCTTCAGCGCGATGCGGGGACGCTGACGCGGCGTTCAATGGCCAGATCCCATTCGGTTTGCCCACCCAGGCTGAGTTGCATGGGGCGTGGGAGTTCATCGGTGTCCAGTTTGAACCTGAAGTCCACGTAATAGTCTTGATCATCCCCGGACGCCAGTGAGTCGGCAATGCGCCAGTTGGTGCCACGGCGCATGACGTTGAGGGCGTCGACCAGGCGGGTGTAGTGGCGGCTGAGGCCGTCAAAGCTCAGGCGCCATTGGCGGGTCAAGGGTTGATAGGTCAGGCGCCAGCGCCGGGTGGCCACGCCTTTGGGTTTGTCGGTCCAATACCAGCGGCTGCGGAAGGTTTCAGCCTCGGCCACGAAGACCAGGGAGACCCCTTTGAGCAGCGCATCTTCGACTTCTTTGGGCAAATCAAAGCGCACGTCGTAGTTCAGCAGCAAGCCATCATCGGCGCGCTGAACCTGTAGCTGTTTGAGTTCAACCCCTGATTTGGTGCCGGGCCAGGCACGCGCGGCCGACCCTGCTGTCATCGCCACCAGGGCGAGCAAGGCTGAGGCGCTGCGTTGCAGCAGCTCTCGGCGGCGCAGTCGGGGCATTCGTCACCTTGTCAAATCTTGGTGAAGAGGGCGTAAAAGAAGCCATCACCGGAATCGAATCCGGTGGGCTTGTCGTTGTATTCGACCACAGGGAACAGGTGGCCGGGGGCTGACAAGGCGCGAGCCTGGGGATTGCGTTGCAAAAACGCGTCGACCCGGTCCTGCCCCTCTTCCTTGAACACCGAGCAGGTGCAATACAGCAGGTGACCGCCCGGTTTGAGCAGGGGCCACAGGGCGTCGAGGATGGCGTCTTGCGTTCGGGCCAGGGTCTGGATGTCGCTGGCGCGACGCAGCCAGCGCACGTCAGGGTGGCGTCGGACGATGCCCGAGGCGCTGCAGGGGGCGTCCAGCAAGATGGCGTCAAACAGTTGACCATCCCACCAGGTTTGGGGCTGGCTGGCGTCGGCGGCGACCACCTTGGCTTGCAGGTGGAGGCGGTCCAAGGTGTCGTGGATGCGAGTCAGGCGCTGCGGGTCGGCATCCAGCGCGGTCACGTCCAGATCGGCCAACTCCAGCAAGTGGGCCGTTTTGCCACCCGGGGCGGCGCAGGCATCCAGCACGCGGGGGCGATGGCCGTGGGTTGCCACAGGTGGGAAGCCACAGGCCTGCAACAGCAGGGGCGCCGCTTTTTGCGCGGACACGTCTTGTACGGAGACATCGCCCTCGTCAAAGCCCGGCAGGCGTTTGACGGGCACGGCGTGCTTGAGCACGATGGCACCGGTGTCGGCGTCCAGATGGGCAGGCAGATCGGCCGCTTGCAGGCGCTGGAGGTATTGCTCGGGCGTTTGCTGGCGGCGGTTGGCCCGCAGCGTCATGGGGGCGGGGTCTTGATTGGCCAGCAAGATGGCTTGCCACTGCTGGGGCCAGTCCTTCTTGAGTTTGCTGATCCACCAGTC
>JAGWTE010000123.1 GCA_028869095.1 Burkholderiales bacterium | reverse complement strand
TCGGAGCTGAACCAATCGAGGAAATCATTCCAGTTGGACGGGTAGTCTTTACCTGCTTCTGGGCTTGCGATATACTGGATATCCATCCAGTATCTCCAGAGTTATGGAGCTAACAGGATACCCCTTATTTTCATACAGTATTTTGTTTTTGTCAGCCCTCTCCGTAAACCAGTTGTGGTTTGGCATCCGGCATCAGCTCTTTGAAGCGCGCCAAGGCCTGGTCACTGGGGTAGACCAGGGCCGCGCCCCCCAACTCCAACTCGCCCCGGGCGGCCAGATCAGGCGTGTGCCGCTCCACCACCACGCGAATGGGCAGGCCTTGTTGGGTGTCCGGCAGATCGGGCTGCGGCGCCTCGATGACCTTGGCCGGGAACTCGCGCAGCACCTCGGCCACCGGCAGCTTGTTGCCTGTGGCGGTCAAGCGCACAAAGCGCGCATAGCGGCAACGTGCCGTGCCCAGGCTATAGATCTGCTGCACATTCAAGCGCAAGCCGCCCGAGAAGCGGTCCGTCTGCACCTTGCCCTGGATGATGACCAACTCATCGTCCTTGAGCAGGTCCTTGTTGGCGTCCAGCGTGTCCTGATTGGCCACGGCCTCGATCACATCGCTCTTATCGTCCAGCTTGAAGATGCCCACCCGGCCCCGCGTGCCATTGATGACGCGCAACTCGCTGATGATGCCGGCCACCACTTGCGGGTCGCGGCTGTCTTTCAAATCACCAATGCGTTGCTTGGCAAAACGGCGCACTTCAGATTCAGCCTCGTCAAACAAGTGGCCCGACAGGTAAAAGCCAATCGCCGTCTTTTCCAGCGACAGGCGCTCCTTCAAGGTCCACGGCTCGGTGGGCACCAAGTCGGGCTCGTTGGTCGAGGCCGCATGGCTGTCACCAAAGTCAAACAAACCGCCTTGGTCGGCATTGGCCGACAAGGTGTCCGCGTATTCAAAGGCCAGGCCCACACTGGCCAGCAGGCCCGCGCGATGCGGCTCCAGCGAATCAAAGGCGCCCGCCTTGATCAAGGCTTCGACCACACGCTTGTTGACCTGCTTGCGGTCCACGCGTGAGCAAAAGTCAAAGAAGCTCTTGAAGGGGCCGTTCTCTTTGCGCTCGCGCACCAGCGAGTCAATCGCCCCTTGGCCCGTGCCCTTGACGGCGCCCAGCGCATAGCAAATGGCCCGGTCGCCCGTGGGCACAAAACGCCACTCGCCCTGGTTCACGTCGGGCGGCGAGAAGGTGATGCCAAAGACCTGCGTGGCATCGTCATGGAAGATCTTGAGCTTGTCCGTGTCGTCACTCGACACGCTCATGTTCCCTGAGAAGAATTCAGACGGGTAATGCGCCTTCAACCAGGCCGTGTGATAGGCCAGCAAGGCATACGCGGCCGCGTGCGACTTGTTGAAGCCATAGCCCGCGAACTTCTCCATCACGTCGAAGATTTCGTCGGCCAATTTCTGGCTGATGTCGTTCTTGGCCGCACCCGCAGCAAAGATGCCACGGTGCTCGGCCATCTCTTCGGCCTTCTTCTTACCCATGGCGCGACGCAGCATGTCGGCGCCACCCAGTGAGTAGCCGCCCACCCGCTGCGCCACCTGCATCACCTGCTCTTGGTAGACCATGATGCCGTAGGTCTCTTTGAGCACGGACTCCATCAAGGGGTGCGGGTAGTCCACCTCTTCGCGACCATGCTTACGGGCACAGAACGACGGGATCAGGTCCATGGGACCCGGTCGATACAGCGCCACCAGCGCAATGATGTCCTCGAAGACGCTGGGCTTGGCGTCTCGCAGCATGCCTTGCATCCCGCGCGATTCAAGCTGGAACACGGCCACCGTTTTGCCTTCGGACAGCAGCCGGTAAGAGGCCGCATCGTCCAGCGGGATCTTGGCGAAGTCAAAGTCCTTCTGATCCGGATGGCGGGCAATGATGTAGTCCTTGGCCAGCTCCAAAATGGTCAGCGTGGCCAGGCCCAAGAAGTCGAACTTCACCAGGCCGATGGCTTCGACGTCGTCCTTGTCGTACTGGCTGACGGCGCTGTCACTGCCAGGCTGCATGTACAAGGGGCAAAAGTCGGTGATCTTGCCCGGCGCGATCAGCACGCCCCCCGCGTGCATGCCGATGTTGCGAACCATGCCTTCCACGCGCATGGCCAGCTCCAGCAGCGAGGCCACTTCTTCTTCGGCCGCTTCGCGTTGCTCCAACTCGGGCGCTTCTTTGCGGGCGTAGATGATGCCGGGATCGGGCGTCTCCGGCACCTTGGCCAAGGTCACGCTCTTGCCTGGGGGCGCCGGAATCAGCTTGGCAATCGAGTCGACGTGACCGTAGCCCATGCCCAGCACCCGGCCCACGTCACGCAGCGCGGCCTTGGCCGCCATGGTGCCGAAAGTGGCGATCTGGGACACGGCCTCGCGGCCATAACGGTCCTTCACGTAGTCGATGACGCGGTCGCGGTTGCCCTGGCAAAAGTCGATGTCGAAGTCGGGCATGGACACCCGCTCCGGATTCAAGAATCGCTCGAACAGCAAGCTGTATTTGAGCGGGTCCAAGTCCGTGATCTTGAGCGCATACGCCACCAAAGAACCCGCACCCGAGCCCCGGCCCGGCCCCACCGGGCAGCCATTGTTCTTGGCCCAGTTGATGAAGTCCGCCACGATCAGGAAGTAGCCGGGGAACTTCATGTTCAAGATCGTGTTGACCTCAAACTCCAGGCGCTCCACGTATTCAGGCCGCTTGGCCTCACGCTCCTCTTCCTTAGGGAACAGGTGGATCAGGCGTTCTTCCAAGCCTTCATTGGACAACTGCCGGAAGTAGTCCTCCATCGGCATGGGCTCGCCGCTCGGCAAGATCGGGGTCGGGAAGTTGGGCAACTGCGGTTTGCCCAAGACCAGGGTCAGCGAACAACGCCGCGCAATGGCCACCGTGTTGGCCAGCGCCGAAGGAATGTCGGCAAACAAAGCCGCCATCTCCGCCGAGGTCTTGAAGTGCTGATCGCGGGTGAAGCGCTTGATGCGGCGCGGGTTGCCCAGGGTCTCGCCTTCGGCAATGCAGGTGCGCGCTTCATGGGCCTCAAAATCATCCGGCTCTTGAAACTGAATGGGGTGCGTGGCCACCACGGGCAAGCCCAACTTGGCCGCCAAGGGCACAACACCACGGATGTGCGGCTCGTTGGTGGCGTGCCCGGCGCGTTGCAGCTCAAAGTAGAACCGCCCCGGAAAGGTCTCGGCCAATTTGCTGGCCTGGGCCTCGGCCTTGGCCATGTCCCCATTGAGGACGGCCTGCCCCACCGGGCCCAAGTCAGCCCCAGACAAGCAGATCAAGCCCGTGTTGTTCTCGGCCAATGAGGCCCAATGCACCCACGCGTGCGTGCGCTGCCCCGGCGCCGTCCAGGCCTCGCCCAGCAATTCGCACAGACGCAAATAGCCTTGGCGGTTTTGCACCAGCAACAGCAAACGGTTGGGCGCTTTGCCCGCTTCTTCCGGCTCCAGCCAAACGTCCGCCCCCACGATGGGCTGAACGCCTTTTTTCTGCGCGCCCTTGTAGAGCTTGACCGCGCCAAACAGGTTGCTCAGGTCGGTCACCGCCACGGCGGGCTGTCCGTCCTTGGCCGCAGCCTTGACGAGGTCGTCGATCCGGACTGTTCCATCGACGACGGAATACTCGGTGTGGGAGCGCAGGTGTACAAATGCCATCCCGGCATTGTAAGAAAGGCGGCCCCGCCTGCCGGGATCTGCCCCCCGTTTTGCCCCCGTTTACTTCTTGCCTTTGTCGCCACCCAGCAGCGCCAACAACCCCAGGTAAGGCAAGGTGTTGGTGCGCACCACCTTGTCCAGCGGCGTCTTGAAGCCATCTTGCATCCAGCGGGCCGCCAGCAAGATGTTCAAGCCCACCATGCCGTCCGACAACAGTCCCATGTCGACCTCTTCGGCCGCCTGCGGGCTGATCATCCCCAGCAGACGGTGGCGCACCAGGGCGCCGTAATCGCGGGCGGTGCTGCCGCTGATGCGGGTCACCTCGTTGTTGATGCCCAGCGCGTCCACCAGCATCACCTGGCCCCGGCGCGGGTCTTCGCGGATGAACTCCAGAAACACCCGCAAGGACGACTCCACCAAAGCCACCGGGCGCTGCTCACCCGACTCGAACACCTGCAAGGTGCGGTTCATCAACTCCTGGCGCATCTCGACGTACACGGCGATGAACAACTCCGACAAGGTCTTGAAGGACTCGTAGAAGTAGCGCTCGGTCAAATGCGCCGCCACGCACACCTCGCGCACGGTGGAAGCATGGAAACCTTTGGTCCCAAAGACCTCGGTCGCGCCTTCGATCAACTTGGCCCGGCGCTGGCGCTGGCGCTCTTCGGGCAGCACACCGCCGTAGCGACGACGGCTACCGGTTGTGGATTCGGGTGGGCTGGTTTGCATAGGGATCGCTATATTGACACGAACCATTGTCAAAGCTATTCTGACAAACAACATTGTCAAAAATCAAGCCCATGCCATGAGTTTTCAGTCCGTCCTCACCGGTTGGTTCCTGCGCTACAAATTCAAGCGCGAAACGCGTGGCACCTTGAATGTGGAGCGGGCGCGCCGGATGGTCAATGACATGGCGCGCCGCAACCCGCCCGTGCCCAAAGCGGTTCGCCATCAGCCCCTACCCGCGCAGAACGGCCTGTGCGCCGCCGAATGGCTCAAGGTCGACCAGCCGCAGTCCACGGTTTTGTATTTCCACGGTGGCGGCTACTTCTTTTGCGGCCTGGATACCCACCGCCCCGTCTGCGCCTACCTGGCCAAGTCGGCCCAAGCCCAGGTGCTGTCGGTCGACTACCGCCTCGCGCCCGAACACGTCTTCCCCGCCGCCATTGACGATGGCGTGGCCTGGTGGAAGGCGCTGCTGGACCAAGGCATCGATCCCAAAAACGTGGTGTTTGGGGGCGACTCGGCTGGCGGGGGCTTGACTGTGGCGGTGCTGGTCGCAGCGCGCGACGCTGGCCTGCCCATGCCCGCTGGCGCCGTGCTGTTCTCACCCTGGACTGACTTGAGTTGCTCAGGCAACTCCATGCGCACGCAAGCCCAGGCTGACGTCATGTTTGACCCACAAGCCCTGCCCCAGGCTGCGCAGTTCTACCTGGCGGGCCGCCCTGCCAACACGCCGCTGGCCTCGCCCTTGTTTGCCGATCTGCAAGGCTTGCCACCGCTGATGATCCACGCCAGCGAACACGAAGTCTTGCTGGACGACTCCACCCGCCTGCATGGCAAGGCTCTGCAACAAGGTGTCCAGTCTGAATTGCACCTCAAACCCAAGATGCCTCACGTCTGGCCCACGATGGTGTTGCTGCCCGAAGCCCGAGACAGCCTCCAACAGACCGTGGCCTTCATGCGCCGCGTCTTGGCCTGAGTGTTGTCGCGCCCCCTCTTTCCGCCCCTCTTTGATCTCGCCCTATGAAATCCTTTGACAACAAAGTGGCCGCCATCACCGGCGCCGCCTCCGGCATGGGCCGCACCCTGGCCCTGGAACTGGCCCGTCGTGGCTGCCACCTGGCCCTGAGCGACGTCAACGAGTTGGAGCTGGCCAAAACCGCCGAGTTGGCCGGCGCCCACGGCGTGCGTGTCACCCTCACCAAGCTGGACGTGGCCAACCGCGAAGCCGTGTTTGCCTGGGCCGACCAGGTCGCCAAAGACCACGGCAAGGTCAACCTGATCTTCAACAACGCGGGCGTGTCGCTGACCGTGCCGCTGGACTCGGTCAAACAAGCTGACTTCGACTGGATCATGGGCATCAACTTCTGGGGCGTGGTCTATGGCTCGCAAGCTTTCCTGCCTCATCTCAAGGCCAGCAGAGACGGCCACATCGTCAACACTTCCAGCGTGTTTGGCTTGATGTCGGTGCCGGGCCAAGGCACCTACAACGCCAGCAAATTTGCCGTGCGCGGCTACACCGAAGCCCTGCGCATGGAACTGGACATGGCTGACTGCGGCGTCAGCGCCACCTGCGTGCACCCTGGCGGCATCAAGACCAACATTGCCAACGCAGGCAAGGTGGACCCCAGCATGCAAGCGTGGACAGGCTTGGACGAAGCGGCCCAAAAGCGCAGCGCCAACAAGGCCATCAACGTGACCTCGGCTGAAGACGCTGCCTTGCAGATCCTGGCCGCCGTCGAGAAAAACCAACGCCGCGTGCTGGTCGGCCCCGACGCCCGCATGATCGACAAAATCGTGCGCCTGCTGGGCTCTTGGTACCAGCCGGTCATCATGCGCCAGTTGCGAAAAATGAACCCGTCTCGCCAGGCCACCAGAAGCGCGGCATGATGCGCGCATGAATTGGATCAAACGCATTTGGTGGATCGCGATCGTCCTGGGGCTATTTGTCACGGTCGGGGTCTGGGCTACGTGGGAGCCTGACAAGCAGTTGGGCCAACTGGTGGCCCGCTGGGCCCCCGAGCCATCGACCTTCGTCGAACTGGACGGCATGCAGGTGCACCTGCGCGACACCGGCCCGCGCGACGACCCCACCCCCATCGTGCTGATCCACGGCATGGCATCCAGCCTGCACACCTGGGAAGGCTGGCAGACCGATCTGCAAAAACACCGCCGCGTCATCTCCTTTGACCTGCCCGGCTTTGGCTTGACCGGCCCCAGCCCCCAAAGCGACTACCGCATCGACGCCTACACGCGCTTTGTGTTGCGCCTGCTGGACAGCCTGGGGGTCAAACGCGTGATCCTGGCGGGCAACGCCCTGGGTGGCGAGGTGGCCTGGCAAACGGCCGTACTGGCCCCTGACCGGGTCAAGAAACTGGTCCTGGTCAGCTCAGACGGCTACCCGCAATCTCCCTTGTCCATGCCCCTGGCCTTTCAGATGGCGAGCGCCAAAGGCTGGCGCTGGATTGTGGAGCGCGTGCTGTCTCGCGCCGTCGTGGCCTCCAGCGTGCGCAGCGTGTACGGCGACCCCAGCAAAGTGACCAAGGATCAGGTGGAGCGCTACTATCAATTGAGCCTGCGCGTGGGCAACCGCAAAGCCCTGTTCTTGCGCATGGACCAGGCCCAGTATGGCTACAGCGCCAACCTGATCCGCCGCGTCCAGCAACCGACCCTGGTCCTGTGGGGCGAACGCGACCAGATGAACCCGGTGGAGCACGGCCCTTACTTCTGCCGCGACATCCCCAAATGCAAACTGCTCACCTTCCCCGGGCTGGGACACATCTCTCAAGAAGAAGACCCGGTGACCACCTTGAACGCGGCCCGGGCCTTTCTAATGCAGTGACCTGAGTCGATCAGGCCACGTTGTAGCGCGCAGCCACTTCCGCCACGCGCACGCCAAACAGACGCGCCGTTTCCAGATCACCGGGCAGCATCTCGTCCACGCTGGCATCAGAAGGCGTCGATGCCATCGCACCGCTGGACGAGGCCACGTAGTTCACATCATTGCGCGTGGCCGACTTGGCGTTGCTGGGCAGCATGCCCGTGCCCACCCAGACCATGCTGTGCTGCATCGAGAAGGTGAACAGGTAGTGCAGGGTCGACAACTTGTCCCCGTTCATCGAAGCCGAGTTGGTGAACCCCGCAGCCAGCTTGTTCTTCCAGGCCTGGGTGTACCAAGCCTTGGACGAGGCATCGGCAAACTTCTTGAACTGCCAAGGCACGCTGCCCATGTAAGTGGGGGCGCCCATCACAACGGCATCAGCCGCGGCCAACGTGTCCCAGCCGCCTTCAGGCAGATTGCCTTCGGCATCGATCGCCAACAGCGTGCCACCGGCCCCTTGGGCCACGGTTTCGGCCATGCGCTTGGTGTGGCCGTAGCCGCTGAAATACACGATCACGATCTTCTTGCTCATATCAAACTTCCTTTCGTCGACAAAAAATCAGATACCCTTGCCCCATGTTTAGTTACCGACACGGCTTCCACGCGGGCAACCACGCCGATGTGCTCAAACACATGGTGCTGGTGCAGTTGCTTGAGCACCTGCTGCACAAAGACAAACCTTTTTGGGTGGTGGACACCCACGCGGGCGGCGGCCTGTACGACCTGACCAGCGGCTACGCGACCAAAAGCGGCGAGGCGCTGGAGGGCATTCAAGCCCTGTGGCCGCACCGAAATAAAAAAGACACGCCCGAAGCCGTGACGGCCTTGCTGGACCAGATCCAGGTTGTCAACGACAAAGACACCCTGCACTGGTACCCCGGCTCGCCCCAGATCGCCGCGCAGATGCTGCGCGAGGGCGACCACCTTCGTCTGTTTGAACTGCACCCCAGCGAAATCAAGCTGCTGGAGGCGCACTTCGCCTCGGTCAGGCGAGGCGTCAGCATCCAGCAGGCCGACGGCTTCATGGGCCTCAAAGCCTGCCTGCCTCCGCCGCCCCGTCGCGGCCTGATCCACATTGATCCGCCCTACGAAAGCAAGGACGACTACCGCCGCGTGCTGCAAGTGCTCAAAGAATCCCTGCCGCGCTTTGCCACCGGCACCTATGCCATCTGGTACCCCGAGATTGCCCGCCGCGAAGCGCAGCAATTCCCGGCCCAGCTCAAGCGCGTGGCCGCCGAGGCGACCAAGGTCGATTGGCTGCACGCCACCTTGCGCATCAAAGGCGCGGGTCGAGACGGCACGGGGCTGTTTGGCAGCGGCATGTTCATCATCAACCCGCCCTGGACGCTGTA
>JAGWTE010000003.1 GCA_028869095.1 Burkholderiales bacterium | reverse complement strand
CCCCAACAACCGCCGCCTGGTCAGCCAGGGCCTCAAACGCATCCGCAGTGGCCGCATGCAAGCGGGTATCGCGGCCCTGTTCCAAGCCGCTGGACGTGATCCGGCCAAGGCCAGCAGCCAGGACTTTGGCTTTGCCCTGGGCCCCCGTGTGAACGCCGCAGGCCGCCTGGCCGAGATGGGCTTGGGGATCGAATGCCTGAGTTGCGATGACCCCGTCCGTGCGACCGAACTGGCCAAACAGCTTGACGCGATCAACCGTGAACGCCGTGAGCTGGAAAGCGGCATGCGCGATCAGGCCGAGCAATTGCTCGAATCCCTGATGCCCGAGGGCGAACCGCCCGCTGCCATCTCCATCTTTGACCCCGAGTTCCACGAAGGCGTGGTGGGCATCGTGGCCTCGCGTCTGAAAGACCGCCTGCACCGCCCCACCTTTGTGTTCGCCTTGGGGCAGGATGGCTTGCTCAAGGGATCAGGCCGCTCGATCCCGGGCTTTCACCTGCGCGATGCGCTGGACCTGGTCAGCAAACGCCACCCAGGCCTGCTCAGAAAGTTTGGCGGACACGCCATGGCCGCCGGTTGCACCATCGGCGAAGAAGACTTCGACACCTTTGATGCCGCCCTTCAGCAGGTGACCGACGAGTGTCTGGACCCCAGCTTGCTGGCGCGCCAGATCAGCACCGATGGCCCGCTGGATGCGCAATGGTTCAGCGCCGACACCGTGGCGGCCCTGGACAGCGCCGTGTGGGGCCCCGGTTTTGAGCCGCCCGTGTTCAGCGACGAGGTCGATGTCATCGGTCAACGGCTGGTGGGCGAGCGCCACCTCAAGCTCAGCTTGCGGGTGCAAGGTCAGGTGCGCGACGGCATCTGGTTTGGACGCACCGAGCCCTTGCCCGCCAAAACACAATTGGCGTTCCGCGTCAGCCTGGACGAATACCAGGGACGTCAGCGCGTGCAACTCATGGTGGAGGGGATGGCGGAAGGCATGGCACGGGGCTAAAGGCCCTGAGGTGTCATGACTTATAGGCGTTGGCCACCCTGCCGGCCGGACCTTGACCTGGCGCGCCGTAGGTCGGCGACTCTTCACGCGGCAGCAGGATGTTGAGCGTGCGCTCAATGGCTGCGCCTGAGCGGTGAACCAGGGCCTGTTGGGCCGTGATGCGAGATTGAGCCAGCATCAGCCGCTGCTTGAGCTCGGGGCTCAAAGGCGTTTTGCCTTCATGCGTGGCATGCCGAAAGGCCGCCAGCGAATCAGCCAGACTACGTTGAAGCCGCTGCCCCACCTCTTCGATGGCGGCAGATTCCCCGGACACCAAAGCGGCGTCCAATGCACTCAAACACTGCTCGATATCTGACACATGAGCAGACAAATCGAGCGCTTGAGCCACGGAATCAGGACGAGCAGATTCAGTCATCTGGGTACGAATGCACAACTACGACACGAATCAGTTGCTGCTGCGCTTGAGCAGATCCTTGGCGTTGGAAATAAGCTTGTCAGCGATGACTTCGGGGTCCACCTTGTAGGTGCCGTCGTCAATGGACTGCTTGACCTTGTCCACCTTGCCCGCGTCAAAAGCAGGGTCACTGCCTGAGAACAGGCTGGTGGCCATGGGGGACAGGGACACTTTCGCGCTCTGGGACACACCGCCGTCCAAAGACGAGGTTTTGCCAGAGGATGTGGTGGTGGCGCCCTCGGTCCGGTGGCTCGACGAGCTGCCGGTCGCTTTATCAATAGGGTTGCCGATCTTCATGATGTACTCCTTTGTCTCGGACAGTTTCCGAGTGGTCACATCCGCGATATCGACGCGGCCTGCACTGACTTTAATGCCAAACGCCGAAACCCCCTTGGATAAGGGGGTGCAATCGGCAAGAAGTGTTTCATAAGACCAACTCCACCTGTCGATCGCCTACCGGCTGGGCGCACACAACGCGGCCATTATCGGTGCGGACTCGGGCGCATCGGCCCTCGTCTCCCGGGGTCAGTGCCGTTCCTTCTGATGAAATCTGGAAGCCGGAACCCTTGACCACTACCCGGACCGGATCCCCGGCGGCGAACCAGCGGCGCAGTTTGATGTCTTCCTGGCGGATGCTTTGACCGGGCTCGACATTGCGCGCCACTGCACGGCCCACGATGTCGGTCAGATTGACCACAGCGGGCGAAGGGTTGGCGGCCAGGTCGACCTCGGCAACGCGCAAATCAGCTGCGTTGACCAAGGCGCCGGGACGCAGGGGCACTGCAGCCACCAGGGCTTGACCGTACACCTTGACCGTCACCGGCCAGAAAATATTCCAACGAGTGGGCCCTTGTTCGCAACGCAGCCCCACCCGGCTACGGCCCCACAAAGGCGAGCCAGTGGGCACGTAAGCGCGCACTTTGTCACAGGGTGCCAGCTTCAGGCGCGGGTCCAGTTGGCCCAGTTCGACCTCGACGCGGCGCGCGCGCTGCTCTTCAGCCGCCACAGCCGCGTCAGCCGCCGGGCTGGACTGATGCCGCACGAATTCTTCGATCGTCGCCTGTAAAGAATCTGCCTGAGCCCATGCAGAGCCGGCAAAGCAGGTGACACACGCCATCACCGCCCACAGCCAGGCCCGGAGCAAAGCCACCGAACGCCAGTCTGCGCGTGATGTCTGAAGGGGGGTGAGAGTCGGTTTCATGGTGAGTTGACTCTACGGATCTGACGGCCACGCAAGGGTGGGAAATGAGGCAGGAAACCCCGTTTATTCGGGCTCATGTTTTCCCGCCAGACGATCAACATGTCCAGCAAGCTGCGTGGAGAAACGCCATGTTGAACAGATTGACCGATACCCTGAACTTCCAGTCCGAAGCGCTCTCGTTGCGCTCGGAACGCCAACGCCTGATTGCCAGCAACATCGCCAACGCGGACACGCCTGGCTATGTCAGCAAGGACTTTGATTTCTCGTCTGCCCTGCGTCAGGCCACGGGGCAGCAATCTGTGGGTGAATCGTCCCTCGCCAGCAGCACCCGTTTGCAACTGGCCGGCTCCAGCGCCGGCCACCTGGGCCTCAATGGCACCCCCGCTGGCAGCCGTGGTCAACCTGAACTGGGTTACGCCAGCGCCTCGCAAACCAATCTGGACAGCAACACGGTGGACCTGGACCGCGAACGCGCCAACTTCGCCGACAACACCGTGCGCTATGAAGCCACCCTGCGCTTCATCAACTCGCAGGTGCGCACGCTCAACACGGCCATCACGGGTCAATAAAGGAGATCGCCATGTCGATGTTCAAGATCTTCAACGTCTCTGGCAGTGCGGTCAGTGCGCAGTCTCAGCGCCTGAACGTGGTGGCCTCCAACCTGGCCAACGCCGACACCGTGGCCGGCCCCGACCGCTCGCCCTACAAGGCCCGTCAGGTGGTGTTCAGCACCACCCCCATGGGCGATGTGGGCACCGCTGGCGTGACCGTGTCCCAAGTGACCGAGGACAACAGCCCCGGCCGCCGCGTGCTGGACCCCAAGCACCCGCAGGCTGATGCGGATGGCTACGTCACCTACAGCAACGTCAACACCGTGGAAGAGATGGTCAACATGATCTCCGCTTCCCGCTCCTATCAAAACAACATCGAGGTCATGAACACGACCAAGAGCCTGCTGAGCAAGACCCTGCAAATGGGTCAAGGCAGCTAAACCCACTAACGAAAAGGCCTCGACATGACTTCGACCACTTCCGCCACCTCCGGCACCTCGGGTTTGGACGCCTATCTGGCCACCCAGAAGGACTCCAGCGCCAAAAGCACCACGGACGCCACGGCTGACCGCTTCCTCAAGCTTTTGGTCACCCAAATGAAAAATCAGGATCCGCTCAATCCGATGGACAACGCCCAGGTCACCAGCCAGATGGCGCAAATCAACACGGTGACCGGCATCGACAAGCTCAACACCACCGTTCAATCGGTAGGTACAAACTTTTCACAGATGCAGCTACTGCAAGCTGCAAACGTAGTCGGACACAAGGTGCTGGTCGACGGCAACCAACTCAATGTCGACAGCACCACCGGAACCGCTGGTGGCGCCTTCGATCTTGATGCCAATGCCAAAAGCGTTTCCATTAACGTGTTATCCGCGAATGGCACGGTCGTCGACACCATCGACAAAGGAACCTTGGCCGCGGGACGCCAGGATTTCACCTGGACGCCGCCTTCTGGCGTCAATGCCAATCAGGCCTTCACCTTCAAAGTCAAAGCCACCAATGGCAGCACAGCTGTCACATCAACGTCGCTCATGCTGGACCAAGTCGATGCAGTCAGCAACACCAGCACTGGCGGCGTCAATCTGGAACTGCGCAACAGCGGCACCTTGGCCTACAGCAAGATCAAAGCCGTGGGTTGATCAACTCTCAATTACCCAGCATTACCTCACATTGAAAGGATCACACCATGGGCTTCCAACAAGGTCTTTCCGGTCTGAACGTCTCGTCCCGCAACCTCGAAGTGATTGGCAACAACGTGGCCAATGCGGGCACCTACGGCGCCAAGTCGTCGCGTGCTGAGTTTGCCGACATGTACGCTTCTGCATTGAGTGGCGCCGGTTCAAACAATGTCGGGATTGGCGCCACCGTCGCGTCGGTATCTCAACAGTTCACTCAGGGCAACATCACCACCACCAACAGCCCGATGGACATGGCCATCAACGGCAATGGCTTCTTTCAAGTGACCGATGGCAGCAAGCCCACGATGTACACCCGTAACGGGCAGTTCAAGATTGACCGCAATGGTTACATCGTCAATAACCAAGGTCACAAGCTGCTGGGCTATCAGGCCGATACGCGAGGCACCATTGTGTCTGGTACAGCCTCCCCCCTGCAATTGCCGACTTCCGGCATCGCACCGCACGCGACCGATCAGATCACCATGGAAATGAACTTCGATTCACGTCAAGCCGTTCCAACCCAGACCCCCCTGGACTTCACAGACCCCCGTACCTACAACTTCTCCACTTCGCAAACAGTCTATGACACAAAGGGACAAGCCGTCAGCTTGAACTACTACTATGTCAAGACATCAGCGGACAACTGGGACATGTATGCCACGGCCAACGGCACCCCGGTCCTGAATAATGGCGGCACGCCACCCACAGCCATGCGCGTGGCGTCGTTCACATTCCCCGCATCAGGCGGCACCGCCACCAACACCAGCGGACTCAGCGCCCCAGGTAGTGCAGGAACCATATCGACCTACGACAACACTGGCGCCGTAAAATCCACCGTCTCCAACGGTATATTCACGCTCCCCACGATCCCGGCTTCGACCATGGCCAGTGGCGCGCTGACCCAGCCCATCACTGGCGTCAAGATGGACATGTCCCAGACGACTGAATATGGCGCTGCATTCAGCATCACCAATTTGGCTCAAACTGGCTATGCCCCAGGTCAGTTGTCCAGCATATCGGTTGACCCCAGTGGCATCGTGATGGCTCGCTACTCCAACGGGCAATCCAAGCCTGCTGGCCAAGTCGAGCTCGCCACCTTCCGCAACCCCCAGGGGCTTCAGCCCCAAGGTGGTAACGAATGGTCAAGCACGTTTGCCTCGGGTGACCCGGTCGTAGGTACGCCTGGTGCGGGCAACATCGGCGCCCTGCAAGCCGGCGCACTGGAAGAGTCCAACGTCGACCTGACGGGTGAATTGGTCAACATGATGGTGGCGCAGCGCATGTACCAAGCCAACGCGCAAACCATCAAGACCGAAGACCAGGTGCTACAGACCCTGGTGAACATGCGTTGATAGGAGTCACACATGGACCGCATGATTTACTTGGGCATGGCTGGCGCCAAGACCAATATGCAGCGTCAGGATGTGCTGTCGCACAATCTGGCCAACGTCAGCACCACCGGTTTTCGAGCCGAGCTGCAGGCCGTGCGAGCCGTTCCGGTGCGAGGCGATGGCGCCAGTACCCGCGTCTATGCACTGGAAACTACCGTCGGCTACGACGACGCCACTGGTCCCATCAACTTCACCGGCCGTTCACTGGACGTGGCCATGCAAGGCAAGTCCTGGCTGGGCGTTCAGGGTCTGGATGGCACCGAGGCTTACACGCGATTTGGCTCGCTGGCCGTGAACACCGAAGGCACGCTGGTCACCCAGAACGGCTTGACCGTACTGGGCGACGGTGGCCCGATCAGCCTGCCCGCCAACACAGAGCCCAGCATTGCACCTGACGGTACCGTCAGTGCCAGGCAGGCCAATGGCAAGAGCACCACGGTGGGCAAGCTCAAGATGGTGACGCCCGAAGACAAACTGGTCCGCGGAGAAGACGGCCTGTTTCGCAGTGGTGATGGTACCGACTTGCCTGCGGACCCCAATGCGCGTTTGCAAGACCGTTCGCTCGAAGGATCGAACGTGAACCCGATTGAAAACATGGTGGCGATGATCTCCGCTGCGCGCCAGTTTGAAACCCAGATGAAGCTGCTTCAAACCGCCGAGGCGGATGAAAAAGCCGCAACCCAGCTGCTGTCCAACAGCGGTGGTTGATCGATTTAGCCCTGTAGTCAAAGGAGAACGGCCATGATGCGTTCACTGTGGATCTCAAAGTCCGGCATGGAAGCCCAGCAAACCCAGCTGGATCACATTTCCAACAACCTGGCCAACAGTGGCACCAATGGGTACAAGCGTTCGCACGCGGTCTTTGAAGACCTGATGTACCAGAACCTGCGTCAAAGCGGTGCCAACAGTTCCGAGCAGACCCAACTGCCGACCGGCTTGCAAGTGGGCCTGGGCGTCCGTCCGGTGGCCACTTCGCGCCTGTTCACCCAAGGCAGTTTGCAATCGAGCAGCAACAATCTGGACGTCGCCATCAATGGCAACGGTTTTTTCCAGGTACAGATGCCCGATGGCACCACGGGCTATACCCGCGATGGTTCGTTCAAACTGGACAGTCAAGGCCAGATCGTCACCAACAACGGCTACCTGGTACAGCCCGGCATCACCGTGCCGGCCAATGCCACCAGCCTGACCATTGGCAACGATGGCACCGTGACCGCTTTGCTGCCCGGCCAGACAACACCGCAGAATCTGGGGCAGATCCAATTGGCCAGCTTCATCAACCCGCCCGGCCTGGATCCCAAGGGGCAGAATATCTTTGCCGAAACGGCCTCGTCCGGCACACCACAAACCGCTGCCCCCGGCACTAACAGCATGGGCACGGTATCGCAAGGCTTCGTCGAAACATCCAACGTGAACGTGGTCGAAGAGTTGGTGTCCATGATCCAGACTCAGCGCGCCTACGAGCTCAACTCCAAGGCGATCCAGACCTCGGATCAAATGCTGCAACGCCTGGGACAACTGTGATGAAGCTCTTCTCGTCTAGTCACCTGGCCGCCGCCGCTTTGGCCGCGCTGGCCCTGAGCGGGTGCATGGCGACCGCCCCCACCGTGGATGTGATTGAGCCCACTCAGGCTCGGCCCGAGGCGGCTCGCTATGTCCCCGTCAACAACGGCGCCATCTTTCAAGCGGCCAGCTACCGCCCGCTGTACGAGACTTATCGAGCCCGGATGGTGGGTGACATCGTGACCGTGACGATTGACGAGAAGATTTCCGCCAAACAAAAGACAACCAGCTCCATTTCCAAGACTGGCAGCGTCTCTGGATCCATTGCAGCAGTTCCTCTGATCCGATCTGACCAGTTGGGCAAGCTCGATATCAACGGCAAGTCGGCCAATGCGTTTGATGGCAAAGGCACGACCGAGAGCAGCAACAATTTCTCCGGCATCGTCACTTGCACGGTGGTGGAAGTGCTGCCCAACGGGCACCTGATCATTTCCGGTGAGAAGCAAATTGGCGTGGCCAAGAACGTCGACATCCTGAA
The DNA here is from genome assembly GCA_028869095.1 of Burkholderiales bacterium. Taxonomy (GTDB): domain Bacteria; phylum Pseudomonadota; class Gammaproteobacteria; order Burkholderiales; family Burkholderiaceae_C; genus Aquabacterium. Next base: position 28,924 of record JAGWTE010000003.1, on the reverse strand, counting down.
GTTCTCGGGCCAGATCGATCCGGCCACGATCCAACCGGGCAACACGGTGGCCTCCACCCAGATTGCCAACGTGCGGATCGAGCAAAAGGGACGGGGTGCCCAGTCTGAAGCGCAAGGAATAGGCTGGCTAGCACGCTTCTTTTTGAACATTCTCCCGCTCTAAAGTTGCTCAAAATGGGACCGAACCCTCAAAAGAGTCGGCCCCATGAACACCTCCGATCGCATCCTCAAATGGCTCATCGCCATGGCCTTCATGGCCGCATCGGCAGCCCTGTGGTGGCCGATTGAAGCCAAAGCGGTCCGTCTGAAAGAAATCGCCGCCGTTCAAGGCGTGCGCTCCAACCAGTTGATGGGCTATGGCCTGGTCGTGGGCCTGGATGGCACAGGCGACCAGACCACCTCGGCTCCCTTCACAGCGCAAAGCTTGAACGCCATGTTGCAGCAGTTGGGCATCACCGTACCCAATGGCACCACCATGCAACTCAAAAACGTGGCCGCAGTCCTGGTCACCGCCACCCTGCCTCCGTTTGCGCAACCTGGCCAAGAACTGGACATCAACGTCTCGTCTTTGGCCAATGCCAAGTCCCTGCGCGGCGGCACCCTGATTGCAACGCCTCTCAAAGGCATGGACGGACAGATTTATGCCATGGCCCAAGGCAACCTGATCGTGGGCGGTGCAGGTGCTGCTGCAGGCGGCTCCAAGGTCCAGATCAACCACCTCAGTGCCGGCCGCATCCCTGGCGGCGCGACGGTGGAGCGCAGCGTGCCCACACCCTGGTTGCAAAACGCTGTGGCCCAGTTGGATCTGCAAGCGGACGATTTCAACACCGCACGCGAGGTGGCCGACACCATCAACAAGGCCAAGGGCGCTGGCGTGGCCGAGGCCATCAACGGCCGCACGATCTCTGTCCGCCTGCCCGTGCAACCCGGTGAGCGCGTGGCCTTCATGGCAGATCTGGAGAACCTGCCCATCGACCGTGCCGTCCCAGCTGCCAAGGTCATCATCAATGCCCGCACCGGCTCCATCGTGGTCAACCAGGCCGTGACCATTGGCCCTTGCGCGGTGGCCCATGGCAATCTGTCGGTGACCATCAGTTCCACCCCGGTCATCAGCCAGCCCAACGCCCTGTCGCAAGGGCAAACCGTGTCGACCCAAAAGACCGACATCCGAATCAATCAAGAACCCGGCTCCTTGATCCAACTGCCAGCGGGCACCAAGCTCACCGACGTGGTCAAGGCCCTCAACACCCTGGGTGCCAACCCGCAAGATCTGCTGGCCATCTTGCAAGCCATGAAGGCTGCTGGCGCACTAGAGGCGGAGTTAGAGGTGATCTGATGGGACTCTCACAAACCAGCAACAGCTTGAGCATGGACTTGCGGTCTTTGGACCGTTTGAAGTCCTCCTCGGGCACCGACCCCAAAGCCGGCATCAAAGAAGCGGCAAAGCAGCTCGAAGGCCTGTTCATGCAAGAGCTGATGAAAAGCATGCGTGCCTCCACCATGAGCACCGGCATGCTGGACAACCAGGCCACCGAGATGGGCACCAGCATGCTGGACACCCAGTTTGCCAACCAGATGACCGGCATCCCCGGCGGCTTGGGCGACAAGATTGCCAAGCAGCTGGAACGCCAGATGGGCGTGGCGACACAGTCGGCCGCACAACAGACAGGCACCCAGGCAGATGCCAGCAGCTTCAACAGCACCGTCACCCTGCCCTCGCTGAAATCGACCACCTCAGACGTGACCGCCAACACGCAAGTGCAATTCGACGACAAGAACCTGTCGCCGTCCGAGCGTTTTGTGCGCCAGCACCAATGGGCTGCACAAGCCGCTGAACGTGCCACCGGCATTCCGGCGTCCAACATCATTGGTCAAGCCGCCCTGGAGTCGGGCTGGGGCAAACATGAAATCAAGATGAAAGACGGCACCCCCAGCCACAACCTGTTCGGCATCAAAGCCGGCGCAGACTGGAAGGGCAAAGTGGCAGAAGTGACAACCACCGAATACACCAACGGTGTTGCCAAAAAAGTCACGGCCAAATTCCGCGCCTATGACTCGTATGCAGAAGCCTTCACCGACCATGCACGCCTATTGAGCCAAAGCCCGCGCTACAGTCAAACCGTTGCGATGGCCGATTCGGTGAAGGACTATGCCAAGGGACTGCAAAAGGCGGGTTATGCCACAGACCCCGCATACGCGGACAAGTTGACCAAGACGATCAACACCACGCTGCGTCTGCAACGTTCCGTCACTTGAATGGCTGATCGGAGTACACCATGGGATCAAACGTTCTTGCGCTGAGCACCCGGGCCATGTTGGCCAATACGGCCATGCTTCAGACGGTCAGCCACAACATCAGCAACGCCAACACCGCTGGCTATTCGGTGCAATCAGTTGAACTGGCCACTGAAGGCGGACAATTTTCTGGTGCCGGTTTCTTTGGTCGAGGCGTCCGGATTCAAACCGTGTCACGCGCCAGTGATCAGTTTCTCACTCGAGAAGCCAACAGCAACCTGGCGACATCTTCCGCAGATCAAACTCGGCTCAACACGCTCAAGCAGCTAGAAAAAGTCTTCCAGACCGGTACAGCAGGCGTGGGCTATGCGTCCAGCCAGATGCTCAATTCCTTCGTTGACGTCGCCAACCAACCGCAAGACCTCTCTGCTCGACAAGTCGCGCTCGCTCGCTCGCAGGACTTGGCCAGCCAAATGCAGAACGCCGCCGGGCAACTGACCTCCATGCAAGCCGGCGTCATGTCTGACATGAAGGCAACGGTCAGCCAAGTCAACGACATCACCAAACAAATCGCGGATATCAACCAGAAAATTGCTATGGCTCAAGGCAGTGGCCAGCCACCCAACGACCTGCTGGACACCCGAGACGAACTGGTCAAGCAACTCAATACCAAGGTCCAGGTATCAACCGTCTCAGCAGATGACGGATCCCTCAGCATTTTCATGGGGGGGGGGCAACGGCTGGTGTTGGGGAACACTGCGGAGAAACTGACCGTGGAAGTCGACAAATTCGACGCCACGCAGGGGCGCGTCTCCATGATCAATCCAAACGGCACCACACCTCTGTATGGCAGCACCATCACAGGCGGCAGCCTCAAGGGACTGATACAGCTGCAAGATCAGGACATTCCTGCTGCCAAAAATCAGTTAGGGCAAATGGCCGCGGCATTAAGCTGGCGCGTCAACCAACAACAATCGTTTGGTCTGGATCTGGGCACGCCCTCATCTGCCGGAGCCAACATTTTTAGTGTCGGGGCCCCGACTGTATTGCCGTCCCGATTCAACGCCTCATCTTTGACCAGTCCCCCTGTTAGCGTCACTGTCACGGATGGCAGAGAGCTACAGGCGAGTGACTACAGACTGGAAAATGACCCAAGCAATCCAGGCACCTACAAGCTCACCCGCCTAAGCGATAACACTGCTTTCAGCAAAATCACTAACGGCTCCGTCGTTGATGGCATGAAGATCGGCATTTCTGGCCCCATTCCATCGGGGGATCAGTTCATATTGCAGCCTGTGGGCAATGCCGCCATCAACATGACACGAGTGTTGGACAAGCCCAGTGGAATTGCTGCGGCATCCCCTGTAACCGGGACAGTTGATTCCGCCAACACAGGGACCGTCTCGGTGGCATCTTTATCGGTGACATCGAAAGCGACGACGCCTTACAACGATGTTCGTATTCAATTTACAGACAGCGCAGGCAACTACACGCTGACAGATGCTACGGCAGGTGTCTCGATCACAGGGACATGGAAGGCCGGCACGCCCATTTCCTATAACGGCTGGCAGCTCAAACTGAACGGCGTGCCTGCCAAGAACGACAAACTACAGGTCAGCGCCACACAGTTCCCTGGCAACAATAACGGCAATGCATTGAGCTTGCTGGGCCTTCGCGACGAAGACATCGTCGGACGGCAACGCATCGTCACAGACCCGCTCAACCCGGCCTCAGATGTCCTGGTTCCCGGCGCCAGCATCACCACGGCGTACTCTCAATTGATCGGCAACGTCGGCGTCACGGTTCAGAGTGCCACGACGTCGGCGGACATCTCCAGCAAACAATCGAACGCATCGCAAACATTGTTGCAAAACAAAACTGGCGTGAACCTTGACGAAGAAGCCGCCAAAATGATCCAGTTCCAGCAAAACTATCAGGCTGCAGCCAAAGTACTGCAAGTCGCGCAGTCGGTATTCAGCACGCTGCTGAGCACAATGAATGGGTAATGAAGGAGCGAAACCATGCGCATCAGTACAGCTCACACCTACCAACAAGCGATTGAATCACTTCAACAGCGCCAGACCGACCTCGTGCAGTCTCAGAGTCAACTGACATCGGGTAAAAAGGTTAACGTCCCCAGTGATGATCCGATTGCAGCGGCACAAGCTGAACGTGCACTGACCTCGATTGGACGGGCCGATGCCGACACGCGAGCCCTCAATGCGAGCCGCAACGTCATGCAAATTGCCGAATCATCCATGGGCGATGCAGTTGATTTGCTTCAACAGGCCCGCGAGTCATTTATCTCTGCCGGTAATGCCACCTACACGGACAATGAACGTCAAAGCATCGCCAAGAAACTGCAGAAAATCCGCACTCAGTTGTTGTCCGTCGCCAATCGCCCCGACGGCAACGGAGGATTTGTCTTTGGTGGCCAAGGATCGGCCACCCCTCCCTTCGTCGATGCGCCTGGCGGTGTTCAATTTATCGGTCAGGGCGGTGAGTTGCGCGCGCCGGCCAGTGAATCGATGAATCTGACTGTCGATGGGCAAAACGTCTGGCTGAAGGCCTCACAAGGTAATGGTGTTTTCGTCACAGCAGCCAGTCCGACCAACACCGGATCAAGCTGGATCACTGCTGGATCCGTGTCAGACCCTCGCACAAATCCTTACCTTACCGGGACGTCGTCAGCCCCTTATGCGATTGCCTTCCAAGTCAGCGCTGGGACCACCACCTATACGATCAACGGCGGCAGCCCTGTCCCGTATAAGGATGGTCAGGCAATCACTGTGGATGGCATGACGTTCACGATCAAGGGTGTCCCTGCTAACGCGGACCAATTCACCATCAATCCATCACAAAAGAACCTGAGCGTCTTCGATGCGCTCGACAGTGCCATCAAAACCTTGAATACCACCGGTTTGAACAATGGACAAATCACCCAAGCTGTAAACAAAGGCATCAGCGACATGGACAGCGTCCTCAGCACCGTGCAAGGCGGTCGCTCTGCTGTTGGCGAATCGCTAAACACAATGGCTGGCATCGAAAACCGCATTAGCTCATCCAAGCTCGCTGCTCAAACTGCGCAATCCAATGCCGAAGACCTTGACATGACCAGTGCGATATCAGCATTCCAGGCCAAGCAGTCAGGTTATCAAGCGGCCTTGCAAAGCTATTCGATGGTGCAAAAAATGTCTCTGTTCCAATATATCAACGCTCAATAAATCAGGCAGCCACAATGGATCACACCATCCTCGGACAACTTGCCCTGGCATACTCACCCGTCATCGATCGCAATCGCAACGTCACCGCGACACGCCTGAGCATCTTCCCTCTGTCGCAGAACGCGGCGCTGCAGCCCAACGACCTGCTCGAAGCCATCAGCGAAACCTGGCCAGCCGATGGCGGTCAGCTGTGGATGAACATCGTCAGTGAAAGCTTGCTGCGCGACATGCTCGACGCTCAGCCCGGCACCCACATCCTCATCGAATTACCCGCCTTCATGGCTGGCGACCCCAGCTTTGTCGACCCGCTTTGCACCCTGCACGCCAACGGCAGCACCTTGTTGCTCAAAGGCCGCCCACTCCAAGAGCTGCCACGCGAAGTGCTGGACTGCTTCAAATACGCGATCATCGATTTTGAAGACGACCGCCGCTATGACCCGGCCACCAGCACCCCATCGGCCGCCGGGGCCGCCGGTGAGGGGTTCATTCGCAACATCGCCCACGTGCAGGCCGGCATCAACAACGTGACCGATATGGAAACCGCGTTTCGGCGCGGTGCAGCCGCCGTGTTGGGCTGGCCCATTGACAACATCATCGATGAGTCGGCCCGCCCCGCCGACCAACCTGCCTTGCAGGTGATCGTGCACCTGATCGACCAAGTTCACAAAGAAGCCGAGATCGAAGACCTTGAAAACACCCTCAAGCGCGATCCGGCCCTGGCCTACAAGCTGATGCGCTACATCAACTCGCCCGCCTTTGGTCTGTCGGTGGAGATCAACTCCTTCCGCCACGCCATTATGATCCTGGGCTACCAACGCCTCAAGCGCTGGCTGGCACTGCTGCTGGCCACCGCATCCAAAGACCCCAATATGCGCCCGGTGATGTTCGCGGCGGTGCGTCGGGGCCTGTTGATGGAAGAATTGGGCAAGCTCAGTGGCGACGACGAGCAACGCAGCGAGTTGTTCATCTGCGGCGTGTTTTCCTTGCTGGACCGCATGTTCCGCCAGCCCTTCAGCTCGCTGCTCAAAACCATCCCGGTCCCTGAGCGCGTCTACCAGGCGCTGGTTGATCACTCCGGCCCCTATGAGCCCTACTTCAACCTGGTCAAGGCCGTTGAAGGTAGCACCATGTATGACATCAAGGAAGCGGCCGATCACATGATGATGAGCTTCTCTGACATCAACGGTGCCATCTTGCGCGCCCTCCAGGCCGCCAGTCAGTTGGAATAAGCACACCGTGCGCACACGCCACCCCGCATCATGGTGCACATCAACCCTGCAACTGATGCCGTGGTAGCCATGCTGACCGGGCGCTGATCCAGCCAGATCATCGGGGCCCCTTGCCCCTCTGTGACTCGCGTTCATGGCGGATCGCCTAAGATGCCGCATGAGCGCCGAGCACGATCCCATCCAGCCAGACACCCCCTTTGCCGACCTGACCCCCGACAAGGTGCTCGACACCTTGCAGGACTTTGGCGTGCTGGGCGATGGCCGACTGCTGCAATTGAACTCGTACGAGAACCGGGTCTTTCAAGTCGGACTGGAAGACGGTGGCATGGCCGTGGCCAAGTTCTATCGCGCGGGCCGCTGGACGGACGATCAGATCCTGGAGGAACACGCCTTCGCGCACGAGTTGGTACAGGCCGAAGTACCGGTTGTCGCCCCCTTGATCCTGAGCTGCCAGGACGAGTCCAAACTGTTGGGCATCCCGCCCACCTTGGGTCGCCAGGACCACATCCGGGTGGCCGTCAGCCCGCGCAAAGGGGGCCGCAGCCCGGAGCTCGAAGACCCTGAAGTCCTGACCTGGATCGGGCGCTTCCTGGGCCGCCTGCACAGCGTGGGCTCGCAACGCAGCTTTCAATACCGGACCAGCTTGAGCGTGGCCCACACGGGGCGCAGCGCGCGGCAGTGGTTGCTGGAGCACGAGGCCCTGCCCCCCGATCAATTGCGCAACTGGTCAGTGGCCTGCGATCAAGTGCTGGATCTGGCCCAAGACGCCTTTGATCGGGTCAGCGGCCTGGTCTACCGACGCCTGCACGGCGACTGCCACACCGGCAACATCTTGTGGACACCCGATGGTCCGCACTTTGTGGATCTGGACGATGCCTGCATGGGCCCTGCGGTGCAGGACTTCTGGATGCTGCTCAGCGGTGATCCGCAACAACGTCGAAGTCAGCTCAACGCCATGCTGGATGGCTACGAGTCCATCATGGACTTTGACTGGCGCGAGCTCAAGTTGATTGAGGCCTTGCGCGCCCTGCGCATGATCCACCACAGTGCCTGGCTGGCCAAGCGCTGGCATGACCCCGCCTTCCCGGCGGCCTTCCCCTGGTTTGGTCAGGGCAGCTATTGGCAGCAACAAACCGATCTGCTCAGACAGCAGATCGAGGTGTTACAAGAACAAAGCCAGCAGACGCCCTGGCCTTGAGTCGGCCTGCACGATTCGACATCAATGCCGGCGGTGGTACCACAGCCCCACCGCCGCCAGCAGGCCTGTCAGGCCGTGCACCAAACCCAGCGTGTCGCGCCAGGTATCGGGCACCCAGTAATACAGCACATAGCCCGACACAGCCAGAGCGCCGATCAAGGCCAGCAAGGCCACACCGTCCCACACGCGTTGCTTGATGCGCCAGCCCAGCAGCACATGCGTGCCTGACAAGCGCCCGACGATGAACACCATGCCCAGCATGGCACCGCCGTGCAGCTTCATCAAAGTGGCTTCCCAAGGACTGGGCAAGCCCTCCATGCTGGCCTGTGCCACCGCTGGCCAAGCCAGAAAGTGCACACACATCCACAAGCCGCCCGAAAGCAGCAAAGCCAACATCAGCGTATGAATGGTCCTGCGCAGCCAGGGGCGCAGAGGGTGTCGTTTGTGAGGATGAAAAGCCATCCCTCAATCATGCATGAACCCAAGCCTGGGCTTCAAAAAAACGCAAACACGGCTGCGATGCATCCAGGCCCATTTGCGCCACCACCTTGGTCAGCGCATCGGCCACCGCGCAGCTGGGCGCCGCCACCGTCACATGCAAGGCCTGCGCCTGCCCATGCAGTGCCGAGCGCGCATCAGGACCAAAGTAGCTTGTGGCCACGGCGGCGTCTTCGACCTGAGCCCAACGCTGCACCCCACCCTGCACTTCATCACGCAAGTCAACCGGCACAGCCGTCCCCATGACCCGCATGTCTCCGCCCGCATTGACCCAGGCGGTGCGCACCTCACGGGCGGCCAAAGCGCCGATGGCCACATCCACGGCGTAGCCCTTGGCAATGCCCCCCAGATCAATCTGCACCTCAGCCCCCAGCTTGGCCCAATAACCATCTGCATCGAGCGTCCAGGCGCCACTGCCTTGTGCGATGTCGAACAAGCCTTGCGTCTGCTGGTGCAATTGCTGAGCCAAGAGCAAAACCTGGCGGGTGTGCTGGTTGATGCGAACGGGCTGCCCGACCGCTGCGCGATGAAAACGGGACACATCGCTGTCAGGATCAAAGCGCGACATCAAACGGTGAACCTGACCCACCACGCCAAAGGCATCAGCCACTGCCTGGTTGACCCAGTCCATTTCCAAGCCCCCCAAGGGCACACCGATTTCAACCAAAGTCCCCAACCAAGGTTGGGCCCGCCGCAACACCGTCATCAGTTGCTCAGCAAGCCCGCGCCACGTGCCCAGTCGATGAGCGACACGATGCGCTTGATACCTTCAGTCACATGGCCGCAAGACAAGGTTGCCCCGCTGATGTTGGCGATGTCATTGCCCGTTTTGATGGGGGCTTGCGCCCCTTTGCCCACGAACTGCTGGCGCCAGGCGGGCAAGCGGATTTCGCCGCCGTGGCTTTCGCGGTAGGACAGGATCTCGACCTGCTTGACCGTGCCATCGGCTTGCACGCCCACGGCATAGGTGATCAGCTCGAACTTGCCCACCACGTTGTCCACGACCACATAGCCCAGGACCTTGCCTGCTTGCAGGGCCACGGACACCTTCCAGTTTACCGAGCGCCCGCTGACACCATAGCGTTGTTGCAGCGCCTGCAACTGGGCAGCATCCAGACGCACATCTCGCACCTCAAACCGATCTGCTGACGGGAACAAGGCCTGCTGGGCTTGTTGCGGCGTCATGTAGTCCACGGCGAAGGCTGCGGTCGGCGCAACAGCGCCCACCGCCAGCGGCACCAGAACCGTCGATTTGAGAATGTCGACACGCATCAGAAACTCCAGCCCAAGCCCAGGTTCAGGCGATTGTCGTCGCTGTTTTTCTTGAAACGCTGGATGTCTGCCTTGAACACCACGCCCGAGCCCACCGCCAGGTTGGCTCCGACGGTGATCACGCGTTCGGCCTTGGCCGCTTCAGGCGTCAAACCAGCACCGATGTCGGCAAAAGCTTCACGGGTGTTGAACTGCTCCCAACGCACAAAGGGCGACAAAGCCAGGTCACCACGCGACCACAGCTTGTAGGCCGCTTGCGTATACCAACCACTGAAACGTGAAGGCACCAGGTAGGGGTTGCCGACCAGGGTCTGGTTGAAGTCTGCCGTGTGTGAAATGCGCCCCTGGGCAAACAACGCCGACAAGTCCCAGGCACCAGGGGTGTAGCGTGCATGCAGATCCCACAGCGTCACACCCATCTTGGACACGCCCGTCTGGCCTTGGCTGCCTTGGCCTGTGAACAAGGCCCCGCCCAATTGCAAGCCTGGCACACCGCGCCAGTTCAAGGCAGCAAAACCGCCCCAGTCATGCGACTTGGCTTGCGACAGTTCCTGGTGCACAGCACCCAGAGGGGATCCGACCGTTTCGGCGTCTTTGGGATCCCATTTGTTGAGATCAAAGCCGGTGCTCAAGCCCGCCTGCAGCGTCAGCCCCTGATCCAGGTCGCCCACGAACTGCACACCACCTTCACGCCAGGTGCTGGGGATGATGGCGGTTTCGACAAAGTTGCGCTGCACGCCGTAATAGGCCGTGGGCTCGTGGTTCTCGTTGAGCAAACCCATGGGCATCACAAACAGGCCCGCGCGCGCAGCCCAGTTGGCATTGAGCTGACGCTCGATGTAGGCCTGTTCTACCGCCACTTCGCCTTTACCGCTGGATGAGGACACGGCATGCTCGACTTCCAGCTCGGTCACCAACTTGGTCTGGCTGTCAAAGCGATGTTGAAAGCCCAGCACAAAGCGGGTCAGGTCCGCGCTGTTGCGGCCCGTGTCCTTGTTGTAAAAGCGAGCGCCCATTTCGCCATAGCTGGTCAGCACGGTGGCGGACTCTGTGGCCGGGGCTTCAGATGCAGGCGCCACGTTCGCCACAGGCTTTTGCGCTGCCAGTTGTGCCTTGACCGCAGCCAGCTCGCTGCTCAACTGGTCCAATCGAGACGACAGTTCAGCCTCTTTGTTAGAGGTGGGCGCAGACGACTTCGCGGCCACTTGGGCATCCACGGGAGCAGACATCAGGACGCAGCCAGCGGCCACGCAACTCAAAGCGATCGTGTGTTTCATGATGAGGGTATCCAAAATAAAGAAATCAAAGAATCACTGTGTCCAGCCGTCGCTGAGCGTGCCCAGAAAGACCACCAGGTCCTGGATCTCGGCGTCGGTCAAAGCAGGTGCGTCACCCTGCTGGCGGTTGTAGGGAACCTCGGTTGTGTTCACGTGGTCCGCATTTCGATATTCAGGCGGCAAGTCGTTGTACTTGTTGATGTTGCCGCTGCCATCGCGGTCAACCAGCCCGCTGGCATCGAGATACCACTTCTCAGGGTTGGTTTCGCGCTGCGCGTAAAAGGTCACCACGGTCGTCAAGTCATGGAAGACGCCGTTGTGGAAGAAAGCGCCACGCAAGGCCACATTGCGCAGCGATGGCACCTTGAACTTGCCGCACACAGCCTGGCGAGGTGCATCGTTCAACGCCTTGACAACCGGGTTGCTGCTGTTGCACAAACCGAGATCAAAGAAGTTGAGGTCGGTGACGTTGTCGCTGATCGTCCAGTTACGAGGCACGCCCAAGCCGTCGTACGAAAAGTCTGTGAACAAGGGGAAGCTGCCATCGGCGCCCTTCGCGCTGGGGTGGCAGGCCGAGCAATTGCCTTTGGACGGGCTGTTGAACAGCGCCAGACCACGCAACTCCTGATCGCTCAGTTTGGTCTGCCCGCGCAAGAAGGCGTCGTACTTGCTGGTGAAGGGTGCAAACTGCGCATCCTCTTTCTGGAAGGCTTGCAAGGCCAAAGCAATGCGATCGTACGTGCCCTCCGTGTCCGCAAAAATGCCCGCACCGAACACACGCTTGAACTCATTGGCATAGCTGGCTTGGGACAGCTTGAACACAACATCCGCATGCGAGGCGTTGGCCATTTCGCGCGGGTTCACAAAGGGGCCCTTGGCCTGATCCGCCAGCGAGCTGGCCCGGCCATCCCAGAAGAAGCCCCCTGTGGGCGTGCCCTCTGAGTCGAAATGGAAGTCGGTGTTGTAGCGCAGGTAGCGCATGGATGGCGACACGCGTGTGCCGTGTTGATCCGTCCCCGTCACGCCCCCCAATTGGACCGACAGATTGTTAGGGGCGGCATGGGCGCGGTTGGCGTCATGGCAACTGGCGCAAGACTGCACGCCGGACGCTGACAAGCTCTTGTCCGTGAAGATCAGCTTGCCCAGTGCCGCCACATCCGACAAAGACTGTGCTTGGGCGGGCGCCCCGGCAACCGCAGTCGAGGTCGAACCCCCTCCGCCGCCACATCCTTGCAAGACCAGAACAGACGCCAACCAGGCGATGGACAGAGGCAAACGGACAGAACCCAACATGGCACAAATCTAATGCAAATGACAATGGTTCGCATTATCAAGCAAAGATTTGAAAAAAGCCAGGACACTTCCTGGCTTTCCTCACGACATCTGCGTCAGATCAAATCGAGGTCATTCGCAAGGGCGTCCGCCCCTGTTCACTGCGGCCGCGCTGCACGACTGTGCCCAAGCCAGCCCAGCCAGATCAGCCCCATGAACAAGGCTGCGCCGTCCAGCGCACCGCCGCCGCCACCGCCCCCAGAGGACGGCGCCGCCGCCACAAGCACAACCTGTGTCGTTGACGCCGTAACATGGACATCGTCCGTGACGGTCAACCGCACTTGAAACTGCCCCGCCCCGCTGGCATGGGCTGTCACGGAGACCGAATTCACGTCGCCATCCAAGGACGACACGATGCCACCGCCATCGATCAGATCCCAGTGGTAGTTGGTGATGGTGGTGCCAAACGCACTGGGCAAAGAAGCCGCCCCACTGAGCGCGATGGTGTCGGCGGCGGTGGGCTGCGCCGGTGTCACCGCCACGCTCGCCACACCATCGGAGACCGCTTGCGCTACCGCCGCTGAGGCGTCCAGCATCCCGGCCCCACAGGTCGAGGTCGTGCAATAGCACTCGCCTTGGGCGACGCTACCCGGTGCCTGACAGGCCGCGGTGGCGGTGCTCACACCTGAGGTCGGAAACGGCCGCGCCGAGCGCATCAAAATACGCCGGATCGCATCCGGCGTCAAAGTTGGGCGCACCGCCAGCATCAAAGCCACGGTACCGCTGACCATGGGGGCAGAAAAGCTGGTGCCTGCACCACCTGCGTATTTAGAGCCACCAGCCGAGTCCGCCACCGGCTTCTGAGTCCCCGAATTGGACGCCGACAAAATGGGATAGATACAAGGCCCTGTCTCGTTGACGCAATTGCCACCGGGCGCGCTGATCGTGATCTCAGGCCCTGTGGCGGAATAGCCCGCTTTGGTGCCCACGTGGCGCAAAGCCCCAACAGCAATCACTCCGTTGCAATTGCCCGGCGCATCGACTGCTTTCGCCTCGTTGCCCGCTGACGCCACGACGACCACACCATGAGCCACCACTTCCGTGATCGCATCTTGATAGGCTGAGGAGCAAGCGCCTGCTGACCCTAGGCTCAGATTGATCACGCGCGCTGCTTGAGTCGGTAGCGTCGAAATACCTGAGACCGTCAAACCGGCAGCCCACCGCATGCCAGCAATGATGTCCGAGTCATATCCACCGCATTTGCCCAGCACCCGCACCGGCAAGACCGTGGTGTTGCCCCCGACACTGGCCATGCCAATGGCGTTGTTCGTCGCGGCCCCCACCACCCCGGCCACTTCCATGCCATGCCAGGAACTGGTCAAGTCCTCTGTACATTGACCTGGCGGATAGCTGGACGAATCGGCAGAGATCTCCGCCTGTGTCAAATAATCGCCCAGATCGGACGGGTCGGATGAACGTCCCACGCCATTGCCCGCCCGCACCGGGTTCTCGATCATGTTGTAGCCGTTGAGAAACTTGCCGACGAAATCGTTGTGATCCAGGCGAGCACCCGTATCGAGCACGGCCACCGTGACCGAACTGGACCCAAAGGTCAGATCCCAGGCCCCCACGGCATTGATGGAAGCCGGTGTCGTGGGATCAGCTGCTGGGTCATTGAGATACCACTGGCCCACAGCCAAGGTGGTTGAGCTGCCAAACAAGGGGTCATTGGGAATGGCGCTGCGGCGGCGCAATTGATCGACCACCGCATATTCCACATCGGGCTGACGGGCCAATTGCGCGGCCAGCGCGGCAGAGCTCATGCCCACCGCCTGAGCCACATGCAAACGGGGACCCAGTTGTCGTCCGTCAACCAAGGGCACCCCCATCTTTACGCCCAACCGCTGCATGCGGGCTGAGCCTTCAGTTGGGGTGCCAGAAACACTCACGGACTGCGCTGTGGCATGCCCTGAATCAGATAACAAACTGGAGTCAGCCCGCAGCTTGACGATCACGCGCGCGTCAGGCGCAGCCCCCGCCAGGACGGGCACGCACAGCGCCAACACCAGCCAGGCAAAACGAAAGAAAGACATTGACCTCTTAACCTCAATCCACGGGATAGCCTCATGGTAATCCGGTCAAGACAAAGGCAACAGAGGGCACAAGTAAAAATGTGAAATCTACACTTTTACTTGTCGTGGGCGAGCCAAAAATGGCACACTGGCACGCTGGTCTGAGGCCAGCAAATGCCGCTCCAGCAAAGCAGCATGCTCACGTACCAAGGCTTCAGCGCGAGAGCCCTGCTGACGCTTGATCGCGTCCAGCAAATTGCGATGATGCTCTTGCGCAAACACCAAGCCCATCCGGGCTGCCGAATAGGCCCGGCCCGAGCTGAAAAACACATGGGCTGCAATTGCCAGCGGGTGCGCCGTCACGTGCTCCAAGGTGTTGTCGATCAAAGGGCAACTCGCCATCTTGACCAGCAGACGATGGAACTCGCCGTGGCGCGCCACAAACAGATCAAAGCTGGCGGCAGACCAGGCCTCTTCGTCCAGCAGCATGTCCATGCGGATCAGCAATTCACGGGCCTGGGACATCAAAGAAGCCGACACGCCCTGCTCTGCCGCCAGACGCACGGCCAACCCCTCCAATGAGGCCAACACCGCCAGCGCAGACGCCACGTCATCACGCGAGAACTGGCGAACCCGATAACCGCCATTGGCCGTGCTGTCCAGCCAACCTTCGATCTGCAAACGTTGCAAGGCGGCGCGAATGGGGGTGCGCGACACGCCCAGCATCGTGGCCAGAGAAGGCTCCGACAAACGCGTCCCAGGGGCCAAGTCCCCATTGAACAGGTACTCTCGCAGCCGATCAATGATCTGCAAGGGCGCGTCTTCTCGCCCTTCATCCTGGGCCGAATAAACCAAACGAGGTTGAACGTTGACGTCCAGCATGGCGTGAACTTTCAGTTGAGCAAACCCCGCGCTCTGACACGTTCATCAGGCGGGAAGTGACTCTGTATGTATTGGTCCATGGCCTGTTGGCGCTGAACCTCCGACAACTCTGGACTGCTTTGAACACGTTGGGACTCGGCGCGGGCGCCAGCCAGTCGGCGCTCCCAGTCAGCCCACTCGGCATCAGCCTGAGCCAGGCGCTGGGCCGCCGCTTCGCCATACAGAGCCACACGTTCGGCATGCACGGCATTCGCATCCTTGCCCGGCCCCATTTGCGGCACAGGCATGTTCACGTCGTTTTTGTCAGGGCCGGCTTTGCCATCGGCCTGGGCCACAAAGCTCAGAAACTCGTCTTCTTCGGCCTTGTAGAACGCCTCAGCCCACACCGGCCCCAGGTATTGGCGGCGCATCGCCTTCAACTCCAGGAAGGCGGGCTCCCAGGTCTCGCGCTCATTGAGCACCAGTCGCTGCGAGGGTTGATGGCTGCGCAAGGCCCAATACTGGTCGTAGATGGACATGATCTCGGCCGCGGCTTTGTCGCCATGCGCTTTGCGTGCCTCGTCCTCGATCAGCGCGCGCAACTCGGCCGCAGAGGCCGAGCCCAAGGCCAACAAGTAATGCTCAAAGCGCTTGCGCAAAGCCAGGTCCGGATGCAGCTTCCCTTGCGCGTCCACCCCCCAATCGCCAGCAGCCTGGGTTTGAGACAACAAGGCATCGCCCAACACCGCGGCGCGGATGCTGCTCAGGCTTCGCATGGCGGCATGGGCCTCGGCGTCATGACGCCCCGGGTCGACGTCATTGGCCGTCCCCAGCAAGCTCCAGCCATGACGGGCTGCCAAGGTCACACCTTCACCGTCGACCTGGATCAGGCGCGGCCCCAACCAAGCGCCACCGGCCACCACCACAGACAAACCTGCCAGCCAGACCCATCCGGAACGCCTAGAGGGATTGAGCTTCATCTTGTTACGCTCCAGCATCATCAAACGCATCCGGGCCGGCATAGCCGACCCGGGTGGTACTACCCATCAACAAACCAGCACAGCCAGATCACAGACCTTGGTTCTTCAAACGGTTGGCCAGGCCACTGTAGAAGGACACGGGGTCGGGCGAGAACAAACCGCGCAGGCCCAGCAAGTGGTTGACTTCGTCCAGGTGGTTCCAGCTGTAGTTGTCCTTCAACACGGTGCCCCAGTGCGATGAACAGGTGCTGACCAGGCCATCGTTGGCCGTCGAGCCAAATGGTGCGGAGGTGACCAAAAAGACCGCATCAGAAATGTCAAACACGTTGGTCAGAACCGATGCTCCGCCCGTGGAGTAGTAAGCCACGCCATTGCTGCCCTTCGCTGGGCCTTGGCCACAACTGCTGGTGGGGGCGCCTTGGGGGTACTTGGCGTTGAAGGCCACGGCACCTGCGGTCGACAAGGAGCTCATGGCGGCACTGATGTCCGTCGCTGCGACCGAGGTGCCCGAACCGCCATAGATCACGTTCAAGATCGTGGCAAGGCTGGTGGCCAAGGAGTTGGTCCAGCTAGAGCCAATGTTCGCATTCCAGAAGTCTGCCGTCTTGCTACCAAAGTGCGTGGCCGACACCGTGCCCACGCTGGCCACCATGCCTGGCACCACGGCTGCCGCATAACGCGCAGTCGGGCCGCCTTGGCTGTGCGCGATCAAATTGAACTTGGTCACGCCGTCGCGAGCGGCCCATTGCTTGAGTTGCTGAATCAACTGCTCGCCACGGTATTCGTTGGTCTGAGCGGGATTGACCTGGGCGATGTACACCTTGGCACCATCGGCACGCAACTGGCTGGGCACGCCATAGAAGTAGTTGATGCCCAACACGCTGTTGAAACCCAGGAAGCCGTGCACCAGCACGATCGGGTATTTGGTTTGAGCATAAGTGCCTGCCTGAGCGACACCGGGCACCACCACTGCCGCAGCAGCCATGGTCACCATCGCCATCAAGCGACGCAGGGAAGTTGCAAAGCGCATGTAAACCTCCAAAAAAAGAACAAAAAGGAATCGGATCAATGTTGTTCTCACTTTGTCTGAACGTTGGATGTTTGTAATTCAGGTCAAGCCCTTCAGGGTTTGCCTGGGGATGTACACACCTTGTCAAGCCCCACCCATGGGGGAACTCACTCTTTCCGGGAAATCTTTGACGCCAAATGGCAAGACACCCCCGCAAACGCGGGGTGAACTTGTGTACACGGGATACACCACCACCCAATCCCGAACTGGGACTTTGACTAGCCGATACAGTGCAGGGATGCAAAACCCGCCCACCACCCCCAGCACCCAGCAAGACGTCAAAACCATCGGCCTCATTGGCCTGGCGCACGGCACCTCCCACTTTCACCACATGCTGCTGGCACCTCTGTTCCCGGCCTTCATTCGGGACTTTGGTTTGAGCTATTCGCAACTGGGCCTGCTGGTGTCCGTGTTCTTTGTCATCTCAGGACTGGGGCAAGCCATGGCGGGCTTTGTGGTGGACCGTGTGGGGGCCCGCCCCGTGTTGTTTTCCGCGCTGCTCTGTTTCATCGCCGCTTCGCTCGCGGCGTTGAACGCACACGGTTATGCCGGCCTGATCCTGGCCTCGGCGCTGGCGGGACTGGGCAACGCCCCCTTCCACCCGGCTGACTTCACCATCCTCAACAAGCGGGTGTCCGTGTCCCGCCTGGGCCATGCTTTTTCGGTCCACGGCATCAGCGGCAACCTGGGCTGGGCTGTGGCCCCGCCCTTCCTGATCGGGATCAGTGCTGCGGCGGGACATTGGCGCTGGGCCTATGCGGGCTCGGCCTTGATGGGTGCCGTGGTGTTGCTGATCCTGATCAGCCAACGCCACGCCCTGGATGACCGCCATGGCAGCTGGGGCCACAGCGCCCACCCAGCGCAAACCGGCAGCCAACCCGAGCACCCCATGGCCTTCCTCAAGTTGCCATCGGTGTGGCTGTGCTTTTCGTTCTTCTTTTGGAGCACCGCAGCCCTGTGCGCCATGCAAAGCTTTGCCAGCCCGGCCTTGACCCAGCTGTACAACGTGCCCCCCTCCATTGCCGCCTTTGTCGTGACCGGCTACATGCTGTGCGGCGCCATGGGCATGGTCATTGGCGGCTTTCTGGTCAGCCGTGCTGAACGACTGGAGCGCACCATCGCCATGGCCATGTCCCTGGCTGCCATGCTCTTGCTGCTGACCGCCACAGGGGCCCTTAACGGCTATGCTGCAGCGGCCATCACGGCCCTGGCCGGTTTTGGCACCGGCTTGGCGGGTCCCTCGCGCGACATGCTGATCAAACGCGCCGCGCCTCCAGGGGCCACGGGTCGCGTCTACGGCACAGTGTACTCAGGCCTGGATCTGGGCTTTGCCTTGGCCGCCCCGGTGTTTGGCAGCCTGATGGACCACGCTCAACCCCAAGGCGTGTTTGCCGGTGCCGCTTTGGTGCTGGTGCTGGGCATTGCCTCTGCCACGCTGGTGGGCCAAGGCATCACGGCCGCCAAACTGGCCCGGGCCTGATCCCAGCCGACTGATCAAACCTCGCCGTCGTTGCGGTCGGGCTGCTTGTCCGGCCGCTTGAAGGCTTTGGGGCTGATCACATTGCCATGGCGCTCGACAGGTTGGCGCATCCGTTGCAAGATCTCTTGCGTGGCTTTGCGCGCTTCCTTTTTGGTGGCCTGACGGCGATACATGCGCGCCGTGCGTCGTTTGGCTGTCTGCCAGAAATTCAGTACAGCGTTGTCCAGCTTTTGGCGTCTCCTGGCCCCCAAGGCCATGCGCAACAACATCGCGATGCACGTGATCGCGATCAAGCCAGCTACCGTTTTTTCTGCAAAGCCCATGGGTCCTGTTTCCTATTGCAGCTACTGTAACGATAAGCCAACGCCTGTGGCGACATGCGGGTAAATAAGCCGAGACCTAAAGGCCAATATTGACCAGAATGTCATCAAAGATATTCGGACAACCGGCCACCAAAATCAACAAGAAGGCGACGACCATGATCCAACATCCGCCCCCCTTTCCGTGCCATGCCTACCGACGTCATGCTCGCTCAGTGGCGGCGTCTGTGACCTGTGCACTGGCATGCGCCTCCGCCCTGGTCACCACGGCCCATGCGTCCAGCGACGAAGAAGATGAGTTGGCGCAAGCCTATGGCGACCAACCCATGGTCAGCATTGCCACCGGCTCTCGTCAACCGGTCAGCCGAGCCCCTTCGGTGGCCACGGTCATCACCGCCGCCGACATCCAGGCCATGGGCGCGACCGATCTGGACGAGGTGATGGAGACGATTCCAGGCGTGCACGTGGCTCGCACCTCACAGGTCTACTCGCCCAGCTACGTCTTCCGTGGGGTGAACGTGGGCTACAACCCCCAAGTCCTGATGCTGATCAACGGCATCCCCGTGACCTCGGTTTTTACCGGCAACCGAGGCAATGGCTGGGTGGGCCTGCCCCTTGACAACGTCGCACGCATTGAAGTGATCCGTGGACCAGGCTCGGCCCTGTACGGAGCCGACGCCGCAGCGGGGGTGATCAACATCATCACCAAAACCGCCAACGACATCAACGGCACCACCGTCGGTGCTCGCACAGGCTCGTTTCACACCAACGATGCCTGGGCTTTGCATGGCGGCCAATGGGGGCCCTTTACCGTCGCAGGCTATGTGCGAGTGGGCTCGACCGCTGGCGCCAACAGCACCATCCAGGCAGATACACAAACGGGCTTGGATACGCTGCTCGGCACCCACGCCTCGCACGCACCGGGCCCCGTCAACAATGGGCGTGACAACATCGATGGCTCGCTGGATCTGAGCCTGGACAAATGGCGTTGGCGTCTGGGCCTACGTGACCGCGACAACGTCGGATCAGGCGCAGGCGTTGCCTCTGCGCTTGACCCCACAGGCAGCTCTCGCATGCAAAGCCTGAGCTCTGATCTGAGTTACGAGAACGACCACATCGCGCCCAACTGGGCGGTCGCCGCCCAACTCAGTGCGATGCACTACAGCGAAAAGTCTGACCTGACGCTGTTCCCTGCAGGCATGAATTTTGGCGGCCCCACCTTCACCGACGGCATGATCGGCAACCCCTACAAATGGGAGCGCCACCATCGCCTCAACGCGTCGGCCACCTACACGGGGTTTGAGCAACACCGCACGCGCCTGGGTTGGGGCGCAGAATCGGCTCAAATCTACAAGATCCGCGAAACCAAGAACTTCAATCCCGACTTCACCCCCATTGGCACGGGCTCACGCGCCGACATCATCGATGTCAGCGGCACCCTGCCCTTTTTGACCCCCCATTCGCGTCAACTGCAATACGTCTTCGGCCAAGACGAGTGGAGCCTGGCCAAAGACTGGACGCTGACAGCAGGCTTGCGCCACGATCATTACTCCGACTTTGGCACCACCACCAACCCGCGCCTGGCCTTGGTTTGGGATGCTGCCTACAACGTGACGGCCAAGTTGATGACGGGCACAGCCTTCCGCCCGCCGTCGTTCACCGAGCTATACGCCATCAACAACCCGGTTGCGCAAGGTAATGCCCAACTCAAGCCAGAAAAGACCCGAACGGTAGAAGCTGCCGTGTCCTGGCAGGCTGCCCCGCAGTGGCAAATCGGGGCCAATGTGTTCCATTACCGCATGGATGACATCATCCAGCTGGTCAGTTTTCAATACCAGAACACCGGCCGGCTGACCGGTGATGGGCTGGAGCTGGAGTCCAGTTGGACGGTCAACAAAACCCTGCGCATCTCGGGCAACTGCAGCTATCAGTTCACGGAGGATGGCGCCAACCAGCACGATGCCGGCAATGCACCCCACCATCAGGTGTACGCACGGGCCGATTGGCGCATGCTGCCCAACTGGTCGCTGCACACCCAGGTCAACTGGATCAGCGACCAGACCCGTGTGCACGCCGACACACGCGCCAATCTGCCGGGCTACAACACGGTTGATTTGACGGTGCGTTCAGAGCGCGAAGGCAAAGGGTGGAACACCAGCTTCTCGGTGCGCAATGCATTGGATGCCAAAGTGCGCGAACCATCGGTGTTTGACCAGTCCCCTGGCCAGCCCTTTATCTCGCTGCCCAACGACTACCCGATGCCAGGCCGGTCGTTCTACGTACAAGGCACCTACACCTTCTGAACAGCCCCCGGTGACTCAGGCCGACCGATGGTCGGCACCACCTTCTTCGCGCACCCAGATCAAGCCCAGACACAGGCCGATCTGGGTCAGCAGAGCATCATGCTCCAGCGGTTTGGGCAGGAACGCGTCAGCGCCTGCAGCCAGGGCCTTTTCCCGGTCCACCAAAGAGGCATTGGCGGACAACGCAATCACCGGCAGATGAGTCGGCCCCTGGTCCCGTCGCAGGTGTTCGATGGCCGTCAAGCCGTCCATTTCAGGCATGACCACATCCATCAAGATCAAATGCGGCTCGGCATTGCGCACCTGCACCAGGGCATCTAGGCCATCGCAAGCCTGGCGAATGTCAAAGCCAAGCGGCCCCAGCAGATCGCTCAACATGGCGCGATTGGCCGCCACATCGTCGACCACCAAAATCTGACGACGCGGCCCACTGTAGCCGGTCACTTTGGCAAAGGATTCGTCAGGCTGCTCGGGCGCTTCCGCCACGGTATCCGTCGAGGCCACCCACAGATCAAACCAGAACAAGCTGCCCTTGCCCAACTGACTTTCCAGCTTGATCTCGCCCCCCATCATGCGCACCAGTTGCCGAGTGATGGCCAAGCCCAGGCCTGTGCCGGCTGAACGGCTGGCGCTGTCGCCCGCCTGCTCGAAGGGCTCAAAAATGCGGTCCTGGTCTTCGGGGGCCAAGCCCACACCCGAGTCTTGCACCTCAAAGCGCAAGCGATGGCCTCGGCGCGGCGAGCTGCCCATGGCCGTGACGCTCAAACGCACCTGGCCCTGAGCCGTGAACTTGACAGCGTTGCTCAGCAAATTGAGCAAAACCTGGCGCAAGCGCTTTTCGTCCACTTTCAGGGTGTCTGGCACGTCGGCTGACACCTGCAGCTGAAACGGCACGCCTTTTTCTTCCGACTTGATCCGGATGATGTCGGCAATGCCATTGAAAAAATCGACAGATGACACCGGCGCTGCAAACAGCTTGAACTTGCCAGCCTCAATGCTGGACAGGTCCAGGATGTCATTGATCAGAAGCAGCAAATGCTCGCCACTGCTGTAGATGGTGTTGAGCCCCACATTCTGGCGCTCGGTCAACACATCGCCGATTTTGAGCAACTGCGCATAGCCCATGATGGCGTTCAAGGGGGTGCGCAACTCGTGGCTCATGCGGGCCAGGAAGGTGCTCTTGGCCTGGTTGGCCACTTCGGCGCGATCCTTGGCCTCGCGCAACTCACCCGTGCGCTCGCGCACCACGTCTTCAAGGTGTTCCTGATGGCGTTGCAACTCTTCACTGCGGTCCTGCAGAGCCGAGATCATGCGGTTGAAGGCCTGGGCCATGGCCGCGATGTCTTGCGGGCCTTCGACGTCGGCACGCACGTCGGTCTCGCCGCGCTCGGCACGCGCCATCACGCCCGACAGATCCTTCAAAGGCTGGGTCAAACGCACCGCCAGCCAGCGAATCACCAGCAAGAACACGGTCGCAAAGAAGAACGAGATCAGCAGGTTGGCAAAGAACACGTGCGTGGCCATGCGCTGCAAGGTGGCTTTGCTGTGCACCACGCGCACGTAGCCCAGAAAGGTTTCTTTCGGTGCCACGACTTCAAAGGGCGATGCCTCCGCCTTGGTCCACACCGGGGCCACGAACTGCCAGGTGTCATCGGTCTCGCGCTCTAAAAAAGCCTCATGAGGCAAAGGCCGCGGCATGGGCAACCCCGTCACCTCCACCCCAGCCGTGCCACGGGCCATCAGGACACCGCCGTCGGCATTGCAGAGCTCGACCCGCAAGACATCAGGAAAGGACAAGGTAGCCTGTACGGCATTGGCGGCATTTTCTGGTGCGCCAGCCAGCAAGGCCAGCGAGCTTTGCGCGGCCATGCTGGAGGTCACGCGCAAGCCTTGCTGCTTCAAGGTGTCAAAGATCTGTTGATTGCCCTGCCAGGCACTGGTCAGTGAGGAAAGCAAAGCCAGGCAGAGCACGCCCAAGGCGACCGCCAGGCTCAGTTGCCGCCGAAACGTCATTTGCTGACCCATTTGCAGGCCTCGGCGTCGGCGCTGGAGCATTTTTTGAGTTTGGTCCAACATCTCTCTCAAGGCTCCGGAAAAACCATGTCAAATCTCAACCGCCTGGCGTCCAGATTCAGACCCAGGTGGTTGGCTGTCCGCGTGTTCACGGCCAGCAATACTTCTTTCAAGGGAGACACCCCGCGCAATGGCGCACTGGCACCGTTGGTGGCGTACACCAAGGCCGCACGGCCCAGCACGCGCCCCAGTTCGGCGTTATCGGGATACAGCGAGAACAGCACGCCGCGCTTGACATGGTTGACGCTGCTGGAGAACACCGCCAGGCCACGGGCCCAGCTCTCTTCCAGCACCATGGGCAACACCACGCTCTCGTCAACCGTGGTGGAATCCTGAGGCAGCCACAGCACATCTTTCTTGGGGTCTGCTGTCTGGATGGCTTCGCGGTATTGACGCACTGCCGCCTTCAGGTCTTGCGCCTCGTAAGCCACCAACTCCACGCCTTGTGCTTTGGCGGCATCCTGAGCCAGGCGAATCAACCAGTCGTTCTGTTTGGGGTCGTACACCACGATCACCCGTTTGGCGCCGGGCATGATGACCTTCAAACGTGCCAACAGCAGGGCCGGATCGGGTGCCAGGCTGTGTACGGAGAAATCGCGCGCCTGTGATTCAGGAACCGACAACACGCCACCGGCCACCACCCCCCACTGCCGGTCCAGAGAAGAAGCCACCTTCAGGCCATTGCGGCCCAAGGCGATGACCGCGCGCACATCGCGACGACGCAATTCGCCTGTGATGTCCTGTGGGTTGGCATTGGCACCGACCGCAATCGGGGTGACGCGGCTTTTGGTCTGATCCTCGATGCCATCGATGATGGTGGAGAACACCGAGCGATAAGGCTCACCAATGTCAGGGTAGATGACCGCGATGTTGCGCGGACTGTCGTCGGCCGACGCACGAGCAAATGGCCACACGCCGAGCAGCAGGCTCAAGGCCAGTGCACGCAGTGTCAACCAAAATACGGGGCGATCGATCAATGTGTCCTCAAGGTCATGGCAAGGCCCAAAGCCAAGCTTCTAAGCTTACCCATAGTTTTGGACACCATCACTATAGAAAGACCCGGTCGTCCAAACGGCCGGGTTGGGCGGCATGGCGTAGATTGTGCTCAATTTTAGAGCACAACAAGCCTTTTGCCTGGGGGGACCACACTTCCCCCACGGTTTCCAACAAGGTTATCCACAGGAGACGGGGATAACTCTTATCGCTTGGCCTCGGTGCTCAACCACAACAGGCCCTGTAAACGCTTAACGAATAGCGCGCCATTGAAGCCAGCACGAGCAGACAACTCACTGAGTCGGCCTGCCTGATTTGGCAAGGACTGGCTGACCAGATCACGCAACTCAGTCAAGCGGCCATACCAACGCGCATTGGCCAACAACAACATGGCGCATGCTTTTTGCTCAGGGGCGACGCCTTCGAGGTTGCGCCACGCATCTGGGTTGAAGCGCCCATGTTGGGCAACGCAGAAATTCAACAACTGTTGTTCGGTATGGCGGTTCATAAGCCTGCTACATCCAGGTAAGGACATGCACCTACAACGCGACAGCCGTTCAAACGGATGACAACAGAGGCAACAAGTTAGGGATTGCAGATCGCGGGATCTGCGCCATCGTTTGCCATGAGGTCAGGCGCAGGGGCGGTCATGTGGCCCCTCA
Organism: Burkholderiales bacterium; assembly: GCA_028869095.1. GTDB lineage: Bacteria > Pseudomonadota > Gammaproteobacteria > Burkholderiales > Burkholderiaceae_C > Aquabacterium. The sequence continues at coordinate 3,906 of JAGWTE010000003.1, read as the reverse complement.
AGCACAGCAAGGCACGCTCGGTGCTGGACCTCGCGCAGTTTTTGGCGCAGAGTGTCAAGTTCAATGGGTACGGTATCTCAATCTAGGTAGTACGCACACTGCAAGTAATGGCTCAGTCCCTGCAGAACCTACTGAACCGATCTCGACAAACAATGAACTGGGGAGCGCTGAGCGGCCATCAAGCCGTTGCAGACGAGCAGCTGCGCATGATCTGGTCGCATGCGCGCCTTGGGGTGTTTGTCGCGACCGCGTTTGCCTTCGCCCTCGGCGTGACATTGCGAGGGGTGGTGGCTCCTTTTGCCCTGGTGGACACTTGGCTGGCTGCCAAGCTCGCCATTGCCTTGTTCCGGTGGATGCAAGGGTGGCAGTTCCGCCAGGCGCCCTCTACAGACCACGGATGGGGCTATCTGACTCTGACGGCGCTGATTGTGGATGCCGCCATTTGGGGCGCGGCAGGTTTGTATACCGCCATCTCCGCCCCCTGGCCCGTGGCCTCTTTTGTGATTGCGGCGCTGGCTTGCATCTCATGCGTCGCCACATTCGGCCTGCAAGCCAGCGCCCGGTATACCGCAGCCTATTCCACCCCCATCCTCGCGCCCACGGCCCTGGGCATGCTCATGAGAGGCGAAGCCTTGGGGCAATTAGGTGGCCTGGGCCTGTTGATGCTGCTGGGGCTGCAAGTTGCCACGGCGGTTCGTTCAGAGCGTCGGGTGAGGGAAACCATTCGGCTGCGCATTCAGGCGGAAGATTTGGCCAAAGAAAAAGAAGAAGCGCTCAAGACTGCCATGCGACAAAGCGCTGTCAAAACCCAGTTCCTGGCCAACATGAGCCATGAGTTGCGCACCCCCTTGCATGGCATTTTGGGCATGGCCCGCCTGCTGCACATGGATCTGCAGGAGCCCTTGCTGGCTCGCCGGGTCGAGTTGATCCAATCGTCAGGCACCCACCTGCTGGGTCTCATCAACGACTTGCTGGACATCTCTCGCATTGAAGCCGGGCAATTCATTTTGCGCAATGAGCGCTACGACCTGCGCGTCCAAGTGGAGCAACTGGTCGGGGTCTACGCTGTACGGGCTGAAGACAAAGGCCTGTTTTTTGATGTGCACCATCAACTGCCTGCCCAGTGCTGGGTCATGGGCGACCCAGCTCGATTCCGACAGGTCTTGCACAACCTGCTGGGCAACGCCATCAAATTCACCCAATGCGGCGGCATTGTGCTGACCATTGAACGCGACGATGAGCGTGGCCTGGTCCGCGCAGAGGTGCGTGACACCGGCGTCGGCATCGCACCTCAGGACATCGACAACATTTTCAAAGCCTTTCAGCAGTCAGACTCCGGCACATCGGCCAGCTCGACCGAAGGCGTGGGCCTGGGTCTGACCATTGCACGCGACATCGCCCGAGCCATGGGCGGCGACATCACGGCAGACAGCCAAGAGGGCGTGGGCTCCACCATGGTGTTCACGGCACGCTTGCCCAGTGTCCAAACCACCAACCATGCGCCACAGCACGCACTCCATCAAGCCAGAACCTTGACGCCCAACCGGTCGCAAACTCAACCCTCGGCCAGCCCCACTCGCCCCTGCCTGGTGCTGATGGCGGAAGACAACGATGTCAACGCCTTGGTGGCCAGCAATTACCTGGATGTCATTGGCACCGATACGGAGCGCGTGAAAGATGGTCGAGATGCGGTTCGGCACGCACTACGCGAGACCAATCGTCCCGACATCGTGCTGATGGACTGCCACATGCCCGTGATGAATGGCTACGAAGCCACGCGGATGATCCGCGCACAGGAAACCAAGCTGGGCTTGACCCACATTCCCATCATCGCCTTGACGGCCACGGCCAGCGATGCCGAACGACAGGACTGTCTGGATGCCGGCATGGACGACTTTCTGTCCAAGCCCTGCTCTCTCGAAGAGATGACCGCGATGCTTCAGCGCTGGACCTCCAGCGCCGTCACGCCACCCGATGTTGGCGCCAGGCCGAGCGCTGTTGCGCCGGTTGAAAGCGCGGCAAGTCCGGGTGCGTCGTTTCAAACATGAACGACTGCAAACGGTGACCATCGCGCTGCCATTCGCTGCGCGTGCCATCGATGTCCATCGTGAAGACCAGATGCGGAATGTGCCCCGCATGAGCCAAGGGCACCATGTGGCCAGGCGCCAAAAAGTCCTTGAAGCCCAGGCGGCGGTAATTGCGTGCCAGCGGCTCACTGCGTGCGCAGATCACCAACCAATCGATGCCTTCGGCTTCGCAGTACTGGTAGATCGCTTTCATCAGACACAGCTTGGCCATCGCATCAGCACCAGGCAAGACAGCCAGACGGGTCACCTCGGCCCGCGAGCGCGCGGCAATGTGATGCGGCAGGATCACGCTGCGCTCGACCATCAAAGGACGCGCGGCATTGCTTTGGATGCGCGCGGTGCCAATGGCTTCCCCAGTGAGCTTGTCCCGGCAGATCAGGACCACGGTCTCCGGATCGCGATCGGCCGCTTCAACCGTTGAAAAACTCGCGACTGCATCCCCCAGATGATGGCCATACGCTTTCTCGCGAACTTGGCAGGCATCGATCAGATCGGACTCGGAGGTCGCAACGTGTACTGCAAAGCTGAGGGCATGAGTGGTCATCTTTGGGGCTCGGGCGCCTGTCATGGCAACCCTTGACAAGCGGAGACGAGCCCAAAGATAGGAGACCAGTGATCGACTTCAAGCGCAGAAAAACGGGGCGTTTACCGGTGTTCGAAACACGCCCCACGCACGTGGCCAACATTCCGTGCAGGAGTTCACACTCCGTCAGGTGTTGGTGGCAATCCACCTTTCAAAGGTCTGCGCAAACTTGCTTAAAAACTCGCGCGTGCTGTCGTTGATCAGCTTGCCGCTGGCATCAAACAGCTGCGCCGCATGCCCCAGGTAAGCCTCGGGCTGCTGCAAGGTTGGCATGTTGAGGAACACCAGCGACTGGCGCAAATGGTGGTTCGCCCCAAAGCCACCCATGGCCCCAGGAGAGACGCTGATGATGGCTGCGGGCTTCTTGTCCCACGCGCTTTGCCCATGAGGACGAGAGCCCACATCGATCGCGTTCTTCAACGCAGCGGGCACCGAGCGGTTGTATTCCGGCGTCACAAACAGCACGGCATCGTTGGCCTTGATGCTCTGGCGAAAGGTCGTCCAAGCCTCAGGCACCTGGGGCCCTTCGTCATCGTCCTGGTTGTAGAGCGGCAGGTGGCCAATCTCAACCAGATTGAGCGACAGCGAAGGCGCAGCCATCTCGCGCATCACCAGTGCCAGCTTGCGATTGAGAGAGTCTTTGCGAAGGCTTCCGACAACGACGGCAACATTTTTAGTGGACATGGCATGCGCTCCTTTATCGGGCTATCCTGCACGGATTCAGTGACAGGATCAAGCCACTTGGGGAGCAGACAAACCATGACCACCTCCATGACCTTGAACGGCCACGTCAGCGACCTGGGCGGTGGCTTTGTGGTGCGCCGAATGCTGCCAGCGGCGCGCCGGCAATCGGTCGGCCCCTTCATCTTCTTTGACCACTTTGGGCCCTTGGTGCAACAACCAGGCGCCAACAGCGATGTCCGCCCTCACCCGCACGTTGGGCTGGCCACGGTCACCTACCTTTTCGAAGGCGCGATGATGCACCGCGACAGCCTGGGCTCGGTGCAACGCATTGAACCTGGCGCCATCAACTGGATGACGGCCGGGCGTGGCATCGTCCATTCAGAGCGCACCCCAGAAGACCTGCGCAATGTGGCCCGCCCCCTGCATGGTTTGCAGTTGTGGGTGGCCTTGCCGCGCGAGTTGGAGGAAACCGAACCGAGCTTTTCGCACACGGCAGCCGCCGACATCCCGCAAGTCAAGCTCGCGGGCTGCACGGTGCGCGTCCTGGCTGGC
>JAGWTE010000122.1 GCA_028869095.1 Burkholderiales bacterium | reverse complement strand
CCTTTCGAGAAGCAACTGCAAGACTTCATGCTGTCGCTGCGCTACTCCAACGTGCCGACCGTCGCTGCCATGCACGGTCTGGCCCTGGGTGGTGGTTGCGAATTGGCTGTCCACTGCGCCAAGCGCGTGGCCGCCATGGAAACCTACGTGGGTCTGGTCGAAGTCGGCGTGGGTCTGATCCCCGGCGGCGGTGGCTTGGCTTACCAAGCTCGTCGCGCTGCTGAGTTGCTGGAAACGTCCAAGGGCGTGTCCGGTCAGACTCCGGTCGACCTGATGGCCTACATCAAGGAATACTTCCAAGCTTCCGCCATGGCCAAGGTCGCGACCTCGGGCATCGAAGCTCGCAAGTTCGGCTACCTGCTGGACAGCGACATCGTCGTGCCGAACAAGGACGAAATCCTGTACGTTGCCATCGCCCAAGCCAAGGCCATGTACGAATCCGGTCACCGTGCTCCGGCCAAGCGCCTGTTCCCGGTTGCTGGCCGTAACGTGAAGGCCACGCTGCAATCGTCGCTGATCAACATGCGTGACGGTGGTTTCATCTCCGCCCACGACTACTACATCAGCTCTTGCATCGCTGACGTGCTGACCGGCGGTGACGTCGACGCTGGCACCATGGTGAGCGAGGAATACCTGCACGCCCTGGAGCGCAAGCACTTCTGCAACCTGTTGGACAACCCCAAGACGCAAGAGCGCATCATGGGCATGCTGTCTACAGGCAAGCCAGTCCGCAACTGATCGATTGGAGACAACACATGTCTAAACAAGTTCGTGACGTATACGTCGTCGCCGCTACCCGTACTCCGATCGGCAAGTCTGGTCGCGGTATGTTCAAGAACACCCGTCCTGACGACCTGCTGGTTGCCACGATCAAGAACGCGCTGAGCCAAGTTCCTACCCTGGATCCTGCTGCCATCGAAGACGCGATCGTGGGTTGCGCCATGCCTGAAGGCGAACAAGGCATGAACGTGGGCAAGATCGCCGCGTTGTTGGCCGGTCTGCCCAAGACTGTGGCTGGTGCCACCGTGAACCGCTTCTGCGCGGCCGGTATCACCGCTGTGTCGATGGCTGCTGACCGCATCCGCGTGGGCGAAGCCGAAGTCATGCTGGCCGGTGGCGTGGAATCGATGTCCATGGTTCCCATGGGCGGTGCCAAGCCTTCGTTCAACCCAGCCGTCGTGAACCTCGACGAAAACGTGGGCATCGCCTACGGCATGGGCATGACCGCTGAGAAGGTGGCTGAGCAGTGGGGCATCTCCCGCGCTGATCAAGACGCTTTCGCGACCGAATCGCACCGCCGTGCGATCGCCGCTCAAGAAGCTGGCTTCTTCGACGCTGAAACCACGCCCATCACCATCGAGACTCGCGTGCCTAACCTGGAAACAGGCGAAGTCGTGATCAAGACCAAGACGGTGAACCGCGACGAAGGCGCTCGTCCTGACACTTCGGTGGAAGGTCTGGGCAAGCTGCGTCCCGTGTTCGCTGCCAAGGGTTCGGTCACGGCCGGTAACTCGTCGCAAACGTCTGACGGCGCTGGCTGCTTGATCCTGGCTTCGAAAGAAGCTTGCTTGAAGTACGGCCTGAAGCCTTTGGCCAAGTTCGTGGCGTTCGCCGTCAAGGGCGTGCCTCCCGAAATCATGGGCATCGGCCCGATCGAAGCCATTCCTAAGGCTCTGGAATACGCCGGCCTGAAGGCTTCGGATCTGGACTGGGTTGAGTTGAACGAAGCGTTCGCTGCTCAATCGCTGGCCGTTCTGAAGGACTTGGACAGCAAGGGCCACGTGCTGGACCGCGCCAAGGTCAACCCCATGGGCGGCGCGATCGCTCTGGGTCACCCCCTGGGCGCCACCGGTGCCATCCGCGCTGCGACCGTGGTTCACGGTCTGCGTCGCACGGGCGGCAAGTACGGCATGGTCACCATGTGCATTGGCTCGGGCCAAGGCGCTGCTGGCATCTTCGAACGCGTGGACAGCCTGTAATCGGCTCTCGCGTTTGACCTCCAAAAGCCCGCCCTTGTGCGGGCTTTTTTTATGAAGACTACCTTTGCAGTCTGACTTGAGTCCTCATGCAATCATTGACGATTCAAACCTCTGATGGGCTGAGCCTGGTGGCCACGCGCTTTGAGCCGGGGCCCCGTGATGGCCGGCCTGGCAGGCCTGCCGCTCGCGCCGTGATTTTGGCGCCCGCCCTGGGCGTGCCGCAGACCTTCTACCAACGCTATGCGCAATGGTTGGCGGACCAGGCTTGTGTGGTCTACACCTTTGATTGGCGTGGCATGGGGCAATCGGCGCCGGCCTCGTTGAAGGGCTACCGGGCCAAGCTCACCGATTGGGCTTTGCTGGACGCGCCCGCCATGATGAGTGCCGTGGCGCAGGCTCACCCGGGCTTGCCCTTGTCCTGGTTCGGACACAGCATGGGTGGCATCTTGTATGGCCTGATGCCGCAGCACCCTGCCGTCGACAGGGTGGTGACGCTGGGCAGTGGCAGCGGGTATGCGCCGCATCTGGCTCGCCCCTTGCGCTACACCATGGGCTTTTTCTGGCACGTGCTGGTGCCCGTCAGCGTGCGCCTGAACGGCTACTTTGCAGGACGCCGCCTGCGCGCGGTGGGCGATCTGCCGCGTGGGGTGGTGGCGCAATGGCGCCGCTGGTGTCAGCATCCGGACTTCATCGCCAGTGAAGGGCCGCACATCAAGGCGGCCTATGCCAGTGTCAAAACCCCCATCACGGTGGTGATGGTGGCCGATGACGAGATGGCCACGAAGCGCGGGATCAAAGCCGTTCACGCGCACTACACCCAAGCGGCGCTGCGCTGGGTGACGCTCAAGCCGCGCGAGCTGGGTGTCAAGGCCATTGGGCACTTTCACTTCTTTCATCCCAAAGCGGGGCCACGTGTGTGGTCTGTCAGCTTGCCTTGGTTGGGGGCATGATGGCGTTTCAAAACTTGCAGTTGGCGTCCCGTGATGGCTATCCCTTGGCCGCGCGCGTGTACACGCCATCCGGGGTGCCCAAGCGGGCGCTGTTGTTGGTGTCCGCCATGGGCGTGCCGCAACGATTTTATGAGCCCTTCGCCACGTGGCTGTCTGAGCAAGGCGTGGCCGTGATGACCTTTGACCTGCGTGGCATTGGCGAGTCGGCACCCAAGCGACTCAAGGGCTTTGATGCCAGCATCACCGACTGGGCCACCCGAGACCTGGCTGCGGTGGTGACGCACTTTCATGAACGTTGGATGGGCGTGCCGCAAACGTACATGGGTCACAGCCTGGGTGGACAGTTGTTTGGCTGGTTGGAGCATCCGGATCGCTTCGATCAGGTGGTGACGGTGGCCAGTGGCAATGGCTATTGGCGCTACAACGCGCCCGCTGTGCGCAACAAGGCGCCGCTGTTGTGGTGGTTGTTGGCGCCGGTGTCGGTGGGGCTGGCGGGCTACTTTCCGGGCAAGCGCCTGGGGGCCATCGGTGATTTGCCGGCCAAGGCCATGTGGCAGTGGCGCCGTTGGTGTCTGCACCCTGACTACCTGGGGGCCGAAGGCCCGCATTTGCGTGCGCATTACGCCCGGGTCAAGAACCCGATCCTGGCTGTGTTGGCGGAGGATGATGAGTTGCTGTCACCGCTGGGCATTCGTCGGCTGTATCACCTGTATTCGAATGCGCAGGTGCACTTCGAAACCCTCCATCCCAAAGAGGTGGGGCTGGAGCGTGTCGGCCACTTTGGTGTGTTCAAGCCTTCTGCCGCCGATGCGCTGTGGCCCCAGGCTTTGAAATGGATTGGCGCAGAACTTTAAGGATGAGACAGACATGAGCGAGCACATCTTGCAAAACCGTGAAAACGGTGTGCTGACCTTGACCTTCAACCGCGTGGACAAAAAGAACGCGTTGCTGGGCGAGATGTACACGGCCTTGTCCGATGCCCTGGAGCAAGCGGCACAAGACGACGCCATCCGCGTGGCCGTGTTCCAAGGCTCGGTGGAGGTGTTCACCGCCGGCAATGACCTGATCGACTTCTTGCAAAACCCGCCGGATGCGGACAAGGGGCGTGACGTGCCGGTGTTCCGCTTCTTGGAGGCGTTGCGCGTGTTTCCCAAGCCGATGATCGCGGCGGTCTGTGGCCCGGCGGTGGGTGTGGGCACGACCATGCTGCTGCATTGCGACCTGATCTACGCGGGCGACAACGCGGCCTTCAGCATGCCTTTTGTGAACTTGGGTGTGTGCCCTGAAGCCGGGTCGAGCTTGCTGCTGCAAAACCTGGTGGGCTATCACCGCGCGGCCGAGAAGCTGATGCTGGGTGAGGCCTTCTATGCCGAAGAGGCCCTGGACATGGGCTTGGTCAACCGCATCTTGCCGCCGCATGAGGTCAATGGCTATGCCCAGGCGCAGGCCGCCAAGTTGGCCGCCAAGCCGGCGTCGTCATTGCGCATCACCAAGGCCTTGATGAAGCAGCATCAGCCCACGCTATCGGCGGTCATGCTGGAAGAGGGGCGCTACTTCTCTGAGTTGATCCGGGGGCCCGCCGCCAAAGAGGCGATGTCGGCCATCATGGAAAAGCGTCGTCCTGATTTTTCCAAGTGCTGATCTCCAACCTGTCACCCGATCTGGTCCAGTCGGTGCTGGATGCTTTGCCCGTGCCGGTCTTTTTCAAGGATCGGCAGGGTGCCTATCAAGGCTGCAACAAGGCCTTCACCGAGATCATGGGCAAGCGCTCGGACGAGTTGCTGGGCATGACGGTGTTCGACTTGTCGCCGCATGATCTGGCCCAGGTCTACTTTGATGCCGACGAAGCCTTGATGGCCTCGGGTGGCGAGCAGCGCTATGAGGCGCAGATCCAGATCCCATCGGGTGAGCGGCGCGATGTGATGTTCTACAAAGCGGTGCTGCGTGATGCACAGGGCCAGGTCACCGGATTGGTCGGTACTTTGTTGGACATCACCGAGCGCAAGGCCTTGGAGACGCGCTTGGCTGACCTGGCCCAGCACGATGCCTTGACGGGCTTGCTCAATCGCCGTGCCATCCTGGCTTATTTGGACGGCTTGCACCAAGACCGTCGACACGTGCATTTGCCGGTGTGTTTGATGATGATCGATGTGGATCACTTCAAGGCCATCAACGACAGCCATGGTCATGCCGTGGGGGATGCCGTGTTGCGATCGGTGTCTTCGTGTTTGAAGGCGCAGTTGCGGGACTCGGATCGCGTGGGACGCATCGGAGGCGAAGAGTTTTTGGTGGTGCTGGGTAGCACCGACATGCAAGATGCCCAACGGGTGGCCGAGCGTTTGCGCCACGAGTTGAGCCAGTTGAACGTGGCCAGTGCTGCTGGGGCATTGCGCTTGACCGTCAGCATTGGCCTGGCACAAAGCGAGACCGATGAAGAAGACTGGGCCGCCGTCATCGGCCGAGCGGACGAAGGCTTGTACGAGGCCAAGCGCAGTGGCCGCAACCGCGTGGTGGTGGCCAGCGAGTCAACGCAGAACTGGCCCAGTCAGGACTGGCACCGCGATTGACTGGGGCTGGGGCGGAGTCCCTCAAGGACACGTCCCCATCTGGACAAACGTGCAGCTACGCGGTTGCCGGGCTGCGATGGCATCGCTCTTGGCTTGGTCGAAGCTGCATGCGTTCTTGACCTGCACGTATTCAAATGTGGCGCTTGAGCCGCCAGCAGGCGTGCACGACAGGCACATGTCAAAGTCCTGCTTGGGTGCGCCCGAACTGCATTCGCCCACCGGGGTGCCGGTGATGGTGGTGTACACGCAGCCCGCGTTGGGTGGGAAGGCTTGTTGGGCTTGCGCAAAGGTGCAGCCTTGGATCTGAACCGGGATGGTCTGGAAGGAGCCGCAGTACATGCCGGTCTCCCACGATTTGTATTCGCCCGTTGGGTTGTCGGTGGTGCGCGGACAGGCGGTTTGGCATCGCGGGTCGTTGGGGGTGGCGGTGCAGTTGGCCGGACAGCGTGAATCGTTGGGGTTGGCCGTGCAATTGACGGGGCATTGCGGATGGGTGGGGCTGATCGAACACGGATCGATCTGGATGCTTCCGGTGCGAGGCTGTGGGCCGCGTCCCATGGAGTCTGATGCCGTCACGGTGGCGGTGATCGAGGTTTGTTTGGGCAGGCCAAAGCGACGCGAGTCCATCACGTTGTCTGCAAAGGTGGGCGCCACGCGGTCGTACAACACGTCGTTGCCCACCTTCAAGGTCACGCGTCGACAGTCCGTGGCTTCAAAGTCGGCCGTGCCCACTTCGCCCGCCTTGCCTGTGGATGGTTGCAGCAACAGGTTGCGGATCGCGCATTGGTTGGGGCTGATGTAGATGGCCTTGATCACGGTTTTGGCGACGGAGCCTGCTTGGTTGCCTTGGCCTTTTTCAATCAGGGTGTATTCAAAAGTTTGACCTTGCGTGGGCGGCGCGGGCACAACCGGGGGGCTGATTTCCAGCAACAGCACGACCCCGGGCGAAGCGCATGCGTGACCTGATGGATCGAGTTGTCCGGCACAGGTGCTCATCAGTTGCAGTGAATAGCTGGATTTGTCTTGGGGCGGTTGCCCGCGAGGCACCATGTTGGCAGGCAGTGGCCAATCCCATTCGAGTACCTGGCCCGTTTGCGGATCGATCTTGCCGGGGCGCGATTTTGTGTTGGTGCGCGCCGGCAAGAGGGGGAGGGAAGCGCCGTTTTCTTGTACATCCAAACCCGTCGAGCCCAGTCGGTGGCCTAGCTGGATCTGAAAGGCATAACGATTGGCGAAGGCGATGTCGCTCATGGCAACGGTTTGTGGCGACTCGGTTACCGTGCCGTGGTCCGAGAAGTAGACCGTCAACGGTTCATGAGGCCAAATGTGGGCGTTGCTGAAGGCGGGGCCAACGGTGGGCGGTTGAGGCGCGACACAGCTGGACCCCGTGGTGCAGCAGCCGCTCAGGGCAATCAAGGCCGTGGCAAGGGTGCCCAGCAGTTTGGCGTTCCAGCGCATGTGCGCACCTCCGATGAGTTAGATGTGCGCCGAGGCTAACGATCGCTCTGCTGCCGGGCAATCCCTATCTTTCAATGTGCGCGTCAGAATCGCGCTTGCAATTCGGCGTGCACCGTGCGCATGGGCATGGGGTGGTAGGCGTAGTAGGTCTCGTTGGTGAGGTTGTCCACGCCCAAGGCCAGCTTGATCTGCTTGTCCAGTGACCAAGTCACCCGCGTGTCCACCATCAGGTAGGCGCTGTTGGCCGTGTAGGTGTCGCGGTTGATGTCCAGGTTGTCGGTTCGGTTGGCCTGGTCACCGCTGTAGCGTGCGGCCAGGGTGAGGGCCCATTTGTCTGACGGGTGATAGGTGCCGACCCAGGTGGCGCGCCAGTCAGGCACGCCTGGGTAAACCTTGCCCTCGGTGGCAGGCGCCACGCTGTTGTGGACGATGCGGGCGCGGGCATAGGTCACGCTTGCGTTCATGTCCAACCCCTTGATGCCCACATCGGTTTGCTGCAAAGCCCAGGTCAGGCCATGGGTGCGGACCTGATCGATGTTGGTGATGGCGGTGACGCTGCTGCCGTCCACCGTGGTGGTTTGCGAGTACAGCGCGTTGTGAAGGTTCTCGTTGAACAGTGAGACGCGCAGCGTGCCGTTGTCCCACGACTTCTCTGCGGTCAGCTCAGCGCTGTTGGTGCTCTCGGGCTGGAGGTCGGGGTTGTTGATGCTGATGCTGGCGCCGGTGGTCAAGGACTGGAACAACTCGGTGACGGTGGGGAAGCGGTAAGCCCGGCCGATGGCCGCCTTGTAGATCCAGTTGTCATCGGTGGCCTTTTGCAAAGCCAGCTTGGGCGACAGGGCCAGGTTCTGGGCACGGGTGGCGTAGTTCGCCGTGGACAGGCTGTTGAGTGTCTTGCTGCCATTGGCGACGATGGCCGTGTTGCTGCCGTCAAAGGCCTTCCAGGCTTCCACACGCAGGCCGGGGGTCAGCATCCAGTTGGGCGCCAGGCGCCAGGCGTCTTGCGCATAGACCGCTTGGGTTTCGGTCTTGCCTTGCGAGGCGGACAGCAGGGCCGCTGGGTTGGCCGTTTGCCAGCTGTCGCCTGTGGCTGATGCGCTGGTGAGGTAGCTGTGCGAGTCCAGCAGGTATTGGTCGTAGTGGTAGCCCGCGCTGATCTCGTGGGGGCTGTTCAGGTCTTGCGGACGCCAGTTCCAACGCCAGTCCAGGGTGCGCCAGCCGTCGCCATAGGGGTTTTGTACTTCGGTGCCGAAGTACTGCACGGCGCGATTCACACCGGTGGTCGTGCAGGCACCGGAGGTCGTCACGCCCGTGCCGCAGCGGCCGTCAGGCAAGCTGGTGTGCTGGTTGTCTTGGCCCACGCGATACCAGGTGGCATTGAGCTCCCAATCGGCATTCGGTGCCACAGTGGATTTGAGCGCGAGGGCGTTCATCCAATGCTCCTGCGTCCACACGTTTTGCGAGAACGCGTTGCTGGCGATCACGTAGTCTTTGCCGGCCCCGTCGGAGATGCGGCCGCTGGTGATCGTGTCGCCGGCTGCGTCCTTGAGGTAGCTGGTGACCTGGTTGTACGAATTGTTTTGCCAGGTGCTCAGCCAATAGCGACCCTTGAGCGTGGGCGTGAAGTCGTAAGCCAGCTTGAGTTTGAAGGTCTTTTGGTGGGTGGTGTCGCGGCTGGTTTCACCCAGGATCAGGCGGCGGG
>JAGWTE010000121.1 GCA_028869095.1 Burkholderiales bacterium | reverse complement strand
TATTCGGTGATGTTCTTGACCACGCCTTGAACGATCGCGCCTTCGCGCAGCGTTTCCATCAGCTTGGCGCGCTCTTCGCCCATCGAAGCTTCAACCACAGCACGACGCGACAACACGACGTTGTTGCGCTTGCGGTCCAGCTTGATGACCTTGAATTCCATGGTCTTGCCTTCGAACGGCGACATGTCCTTGACAGGGCGCGTATCGAGCAAAGAACCAGGCAAGAAAGCACGGATGCCGTTGACCAACACGGTCAGGCCACCCTTGACCTTGCCGTTGACGGTACCGGTCACGAAGTCGCCGGAGTCCAGAGCGGTTTCCAGAGACAGCCACGAAGCCAAACGCTTGGCCTTGTCGCGCGACAGGATGGTGTCGCCGTAGCCGTTTTCGATGGCGTCAACAGCCACGGACACGAAGTCGCCCACTTGGACTTCGATCTCGCCCTGGTCGTTGCGGAATTCGTCGATGGGCACATAAGCCTCAGACTTCAGGCCAGCGTTGACAACCACGAAGTTGTGTTCAACGGCCACCACCTCAGCGGTGATGACTTCGCCCGTGCGCATATTGGCACGTTGCAACGACTCTTCAAAAAGGGCGGCAAAAGATTCAGACATGGAATTTCCTGTGCTGGCGGGTGCCAGCGGAAACGCTCGGGTCGACAGGAACGACCAGAACGGGTTGGGTTGAAGAACATGACACCCGGGCGGGCCTGGTGGCCTGCCCTGATCACTCAAACAACCGCCTGGCAGCGGAAGTCAGGTATCACAGCCTTTGAAAAGACCTCACGAATGATCAGGACTTGACCAGCACGTGGGGCCAGCCATCCACCCACCAACCCAGCACGGTGTCGACCGATTGGTCGATCGTCAAAGCCGAGTTGTCGAGCAGACGGGCATCTGTTGCAGGGACGAGAGGCGAAATCGCGCGGGTACGATCCCGCAAGTCGCGCGCCTCCAAATCTGCGCAAATCTTTTCTAGATTAGCAGAAATCCCTTTTGAAATCAATTGGTTATACCGGCGCTCCGCTCGTTCTTTAACGGTGGCCGTCAAAAATACCTTCAAACCGGCATCCGGGAAGATCACGGTGCCCATGTCGCGGCCATCGGCCACCAGGCCGGGCATGCCCCGGAAGGACAGCTGCAACTCGACCAGCGCCTGGCGCACGCCAGGGTAGGCTGAAATCTTGGAGGCGGTCTGGCCGATCACTTCGCGGCGCAGCTCGTCGCTCACATCGCAGCCATCCAGCCAGACGTGGTGGGCTTCAAAGCGCAAGGTCAGTTCACGGCCAATTTTGCGGGCCAGTTGTTCCAGCCCGGCTTCGTCGTCGGTGCTCACGCTTCGGCTAACGGCGGCCAAGGCCGTGACCCGGTACAGCGAGCCCGAATCCAGGAATTTATAGCCCAGGCGGGTGGCCAAAGCACTGGCCAGTGTGCCTTTGCCGGACGCGGTTGGGCCGTCGATGGTGATCACGGGGATCAGATCGAGGTTGGTCTGGGCAACCTGGAACAGGGTCTCGAAATAGTCCGGGAAGGTTTTGCCCACGCAGCGCGGGTCATCGATCCGCACCGAAATGTTTTGTCCCGGTGCCTTGGGCGCCAGGGGGCTGAAGGCGGCCAGCGAGAAACACATCGCCATGCGATGGTCGTCGTAGGTGTGGATGGTGGCGTGCTGCCAGGCGCCCGCGGGTGGCGTGACTTCGATGAAGTCTTGCCCTTCGACCACGGTGGCGCCCAGTTTGCGCAGCTCGCAGGCCATGGCGGCGATGCGGTCAGTTTCTTTGACGCGCCAGCTGGCGATGTTGCGCAAGCGGGTCGTGCCTTCGGCGTACATCGCCATCACGGCCAGCGTCATCGCGGCATCGGGGATGTGGTTGCAGTCCATGTCGACCGCTTTGAGCGGCCAGGTGCCTCGGCGGATCTCCAGCCAGTTCGGGCCGCTGGTGACCTGGGCGCCCATGGCCTGGGCTGCGTCCACGAAACGGATGTCGCCCTGGATGGATGCGGCGCCCACGCCTTCGACGCGCACCGCTTCCTTGATGCCGGCAATGGCGCCCGCAGCGATGAAGTACGACGCAGAGGAGGCGTCAGCCTCCACATGGATCTCGCCAGGCGATTGGTAACGGCAGCCTTGGGGGATGATGAAACGTGCCCACCCCTCGCGCTGGACCTGGATGCCAAAGCGCGCCAACAGATTCAGGGTGATCTCGATGTAGGGCTTGGAGATCAACTCGCCTTCGACTTCGATGGTCAAGGCGCGGTCTTGGGTGACCAGGGGCAGTGCCAGCAACAGGGCCGTCAAAAACTGGCTGGAGACATCGCCGCGCACGCGAATCGGCGCGGTCAGATTCAGCTTGCCACCGCGCAGGCGCAGAGGCGGGTAGCCTTCCTTGCCCAAGCATTCGATGTCGCAGCCCAGGGGGCGCAGGGCATCGACCAGGTCGCCAATGGGGCGCTCGTGCATGCGGGGGATGCCGCTGAGCTCGAACATGCCGCCTTGGGTGGCCGACAACACGGCCAGCGCGGCCGTCAGCGGGCGCATGGCGGTGCCCGCGTTGCCCAGGAACAATTCGGCCTTGAACACCGCCAGCTTGCCACCCAGACCGGTGATGTGCACCGTGTCACCGCTTTGCTGGATGTCGCAACCCAGCAGGCGCAGGGACTCCAGCATCACGCGGGTGTCGTCGGACGCCAGCAGGTCGTGTACGACCGTGGTGCCTTCGCTCAGGCCAGCCAGAAGCAGAACGCGGTTAGAAATGCTCTTGGAGCCAGGAAGTCGGACCGCACCGCCCGCTTCGAGCAGGGGCGGCAGGTCAAGAAAAGCGGTCGTGTACATGCAAATTCAGGTTCAGCGGCTGACGGGCGGTTTGCCGCCCAGCTGCCATTGGCTGCGCGCGTCGGAGGCGGTCTGGATCAAGGCTTGCAGCGGGCCGCCATTCCAGTCACGCATATTGCGTTCCAGGTGTTCCAGGGCCTCGCGGAAGGCGGCGGCTTGTTTGAGGATCTCCTCCCGGTTGGACAGGAGGATGTCGCGCCAGATGGTGGGCTCGCCAGCTGCAATGCGGCTGAAGTCGCGAAAGCCCGGGCCAGCCAGCGACAAAAACTCTTGCCCCAGCGGTTGCTCGGCCAGGGCATTCATGTAAGCGAAGGCCAACAGATGGGGCAGGTGGCTCACGGCGGCAAAGGCGGCGTCGTGGTGCTCCGGGGTCATTTTCAAGACCTGGCAGCCGACCGCAGCCCACACGTCGGTGGCTTTTTGCACCAAGGTGGCATCGGTCTGCGGCAGCGGCGTCAAGATGACTTTGCGTCCTTGATAGAGCAGGGCATCGGCATGGTCAATGCCGGCCACTTCACGCCCGGCAATCGGGTGAGCCGGCACAAAAGCGGGCAGACGCTCCTTGAGCACGCGACGCGCCGCGTCGACCACATCACGCTTGGTGCTGCCCACGTCCATGAACAGCACGCCGGGGTCGACCATGTGGCGAATGGCGCGGAAGGTGGCTTCGGTGGCCGCAACGGGCACGGCGATGATGACGATGTCCGAGCCCGATACAGCCAGCAAGGCGGATTCAGCCGCCACATCGATCACACCCAAGCGGCGTGCCTTCTCAACGGTAGAGGGCGACTTGCTATAGCCCACCACGCGTTTGACCAGGCCGGCCTTTTTCAGGGCCAGGGCAAACGAGCCGCCCATCAGGCCACAGCCGATCAAGCCAAGTTGGTTGAACATCCTGCGAAATCCTTCAAGGGCAAATTAGTGCGTATCCAAGGGGTAGCTGCCCAAGACTTTGAAGAACGAACATTGCTGACGCAGTTCTTCCAGGGCGGCTGCCACATTGTCCTGCTCCGGATGGCCGGCCAGGTCGATGAAAAACAAATATTCCCACTGCCCCGAGCGTGCGGGCCGTGATTCCAGGCGGCTCATGGACACGTTGTGGCGTTTGAGTGGCACCAGCATGTCATGCACGGCGCCCGGGCGGTTGTTGACCGATACCACCAGGCTGGTGCAATCGTGGCCCGTCGGCGCCGCAGCTTTGTGCCGTTCGGGGTGAGTGATGATCACAAAGCGGGTGCGGTTGTGGGCATCGTCCTGAATGGCGCGTTGCACCACATGCACGCCATATTGGGATGCGGCCCGTTCGCTGGCAATGCCGGCGATGCTGGCGTCCAGGCTGGCCAGGCGGGCGCCTTCGGCATTGCTGGACACGGCACGACGCTCGGCGTGGGGCAAGTTTTGCGTCAACCAGCCTTGGCATTGAGCCAGGGCTTGCGGGTGGGCGCAGACTGCGGTGATGTGGTCCATGCTGGGCTCTTTGCGCAGCAGGTTGTGCGTCACCATCAAGCTGGTTTCACCCACGATGGTCAAGCGTGATTGCAGCAGCAAGTCCAGCGAGCGCGCGACCACGCCTTCGGTTGAGTTTTCAATGGGCACGACACCGAAGTCAGCAGCCTGGGCCGAGGTGGCGCGGAACACTTCGTCGATGCTGGGGCAGGCCATGGCATCAATGGACGAGCCAAAGTAGTTCAGCGCGGCTTGCTCGGTGAAGGTGCCGATGGGGCCCAAAAAAGCGACCTTCTGGCGGCCTTCCAGCGCGCGGCAGGCCGACATGATTTCGCGCCAGATCGGGGCGACGCTTTCGCTCAGGATGGGGCCGGGGTTGCGTGCCTTCAGGCCATCGATGACTTGGATCTCGCGATCAGGGCGGAACACAGGCGAGCCATCGAGTTTTTTGACTTCACCCACGGCTTGAGCCAAGCAGGCGCGCTGATTGAGCAGCGCCAGCAATTGCTGGTCGACCGAGTCAATGCTCACGCGCAAATCGGCCAGTTGCTCGTCAACCGGGCGGCCGTCGGGTTGGTGGTGCTCAGCCATGGCTTGCTGCAAATTCTTTCATGTAGGCCACCAGGGCCTGCACGCCAGCCAAAGGCATGGCGTTGTAGATCGAGGCACGCATGCCGCCGACGCTCTTGTGTCCCTTCAACTGAAGCAAGCCTTGGGCCTTGGCACCGGCCAGGAAGGCATCGTTGAGCGTGTCGTTGGGCAAGAAGAAGGGGATGTTCATCCGCGAGCGGCAGTCCTTGGCCACTTTGGCGATGTAAAAGCCCGAGGTGTCGACGTAGTCGTAGAACAAATTGGCCTTGGCCACATTGCGCGCTTCGATCGCAGCCAAGCCGGTCAAATCGCCTTCGCGCTGGCGCTTGATCCACTGGAACACCAGGCCAGCCAGGTACCAAGGGTAGGTCGGCGGGGTGTTGTACATGGACTCGTTGTCGGCCACGATCTTGTAGTCGAAGGCGGTGGGCGTGATCGGCAAGGCGTGGCCGATCAGGTCTTCGCGAATGATGACCAATGTCAGCCCGGCGGGGCCGATGTTCTTTTGCGCGCCGGCATAAGCCACGCCCACGCGCGACCAGTCGATGGGGCGCGAGACGATGTGCGACGAGCAGTCGATCACCAGCGGGGCTTTGCTGCCCAATGCGGCCAGATCGGGCAGCTCGTGCATCTCGACGCCATGGATGGTTTCGTTGCTGCACACGTGCACGTAGGCCGCGTTGTCGCTGATCTTCCAGCTGCCATAGTCAGGCAAGGTGGTGTGGTGGTCGCCCTCGTTGGTGGCCGACACATGCACCTCGCAGTACTTGCGCGCTTCTTTGGTGGACTTTTGCGACCACGAGCCCGTGATCACGTAATCAGCCCGGCCACCGCGAGACAAGTTCATGGGCAGGATCGCGTTTTCGGCGATGGCGCCACCTTGCATGAACAGGATCTTGTAGTTGGCGGGAACAGACAGGATCTCGCGCAAATCGGCTTCGGCCTGCTGGGCGATGGAGATGAACTCCTTGCCGCGGTGGCTCATTTCCATGACGCCCATGCCGCTGCCATGCCAGTCCAGCATCTCAGCTGCGGCCTGCTGCAACACCTCTTCTGGCAGGGCCGCGGGGCCAGCAGAGAAATTGAATGGGCGAGTCATGTCGTGATCACTTCTTGGCTGGTTTGCTGGTGCCTGCTTTGCCACTGGCCGCACCGCTGGCGCCGCCAGCCGAGGCGTTGGCCAGAATCTGGCGCACGTTGGCGGCGGTCTTGTTCAGATAAGGATCGACGCCGGGGCGGGCATCCGCAATGATCTTGTCCAGCAGCTTGTCGGTCAACTCGGGCAGCATGGTCTGGAATTTCTTCAGCACAGGCGATTCGAGCACCGACACCAGCGTGCGCAACTCTTCCTCGGTGAATTTCTCATCCAGGATCGGCGTCATGTTGACCTGGGCCATTTTGGTGGCGCTGGCCTGAATCAGAGGGGTGGCGGCTTCGACGTACTTCTTCAGCTCGGCATCCACAGCTTGCGCGGTCGCCTGGCGTTTGTCTTCCGGCACGTTCTGAATGATCATTTTTTGAGCCGCAGCGGCCATTTGCATGGGCTGTTGCTCAATGATGCCGCGCGCGGTGTTGTCGATCCCGGCTTGCTGCAAGACCAGCAGCTTGGCGATCAATTCTTTCTTGGCGGCGCTTTGTGCGTGGGCGGCAGGCACTGCCAGCATGCACAACAGGGCAGAAGCCAGGGCCAGTTTTTTGAGTGTCATGGTGTGTCGTCTCGATTCGGTTGGGTTCAGGACGCGTCGCCGCTGTTGTCAGCGTCGGTGCCTGGGGTCGCATCGGTGTCGCCTTCAACGGCTTCACCAGCGGCGTCGTTCTCTACGATCCGTTGCAGGCCAATGAGTTTCGCGCCTTCGTCCAAAGCGATCAGGGTGACGCCTTGTGTGGCGCGGCCCAGCTCGCGGATCTCGGACACGCGGGTGCGAACCAGCACACCCTTGTCGGTGATCAGCATGATTTCGTCAGCCGGGCGCACCAGGGTGGCGGCAACCACCTTGCCGTTGCGCTCGGACTGTTGAATCGCGATCATGCCCTTGGTGCCACGGCCGTGGCGGGTGTACTCGACGATGCTGGTGCGCTTGCCGTAGCCGTTCTCAGTCGCGGTCAACACAGACTGCGATTCGTCTTCGGCCACCAGCATGGCGATGACCGATTGGCCTTCTTCCAGCATCATGCCGCGCACGCCGCGGGCGCTGCGGCCCATGGGGCGCACGTCTTCTTCGTCAAAGCGCACAGCCTTGCCGCCATCACTGAACAGCATCACGTCGTGCTTGCCATCGGTCAGCGCGGCGCCGACCAGGATGTCGCCCTCGTCCAGGCCCACAGCAATGATGCCGGCCTTGCGGGGGTTGCTGAAGTCGGTCAGCGGGGTCTTCTTGACCGTGCCCAGGCGGGTGGCCATGAACACATAGTGGTCTTCAGGGAAGCTGCGGAACTCGCCGGTCAAAGGCAGCACCACGTTGATCTTCTCGTCCTTTTCCAGCGGGAACATGTTGACCATGGGCTTGCCGCGCGAGTTGCGCGAGCCCTGTGGCACTTCCCAGACCTTGATCCAGTAGACGCGACCGCGGTTGCTGAAGCACAGGATGTAGTCGTGCGTGTTGGCGATGAAAAGCTGGTCGATCCAGTCGTCTTCCTTCGTCGCCGTGGCCTGCTTGCCGCGACCGCCACGCTTTTGCGCGCGGTACTCGGACAAAGGCTGACTCTTGATGTAGCCGGTGTGCGAGATCGTCACCACCATGTCGGTCGGGGTGATCAGGTCTTCGGTGCCCAACTCTTGCGCGTTGTGCTCGATGGTCGAGCGGCGTGCGCCCAGCTTGGTCTGACCAAACTCTTGGCGGATGGCGATCAGCTCTTCCGAGATGATGAAGGACACGCGCTCAGGCTTGGACAGGATGTCCAGCAGATCGGCGATCTGGGCCATCACGTCCTTGTACTCGCCAATGATCTTGTCTTGCTCCAGACCGGTCAGGCGTTGCAGGCGCATCTGCAGGATTTCGCCGGCTTGGTCTTCCGACAGTCGATACAGGCCATCGGGCTGCATGCCGTAGCTCAAGGGCAAGCCTTCTGGACGGTAGTCCTGCGCATTGCCTTCGGTGCGGGCCAGCATCTCGCGCACCATGGACGAATCCCAGCTCTTGGCCATCAGAGCGGCCTTGGCCACGGGCGGCGTCGGCGAGGTCTTGATGGTTTCGATGAACTCGTCGATGTTGGCCAGCGCCACGGCCAGGCCTTCCAGCACGTGGCCGCGTTCGCGCGCTTTGCGCAGCTCGTACACCGTGCGGCGGGTCACCACTTCGCGGCGGTGCTCCAGGAAGACCGTGATCAGGTCCTTCAAGTTGCACAGCTTGGGTTGGCCGTCGATCAGGGCCACCATGTTGATGCCGAAGGTGTCCTGCAACTGGGTCTGCTTGTACAGATTGTTGAGGATGACCTCGGGCACTTCGCCGCGCTTGAGCTCGATCACCACGCGCATGCCGGACTTGTCGGATTCGTCCTGGATGTGGCTGATGCCTTCGATCTTCTTTTCGTTGACCAGCTCGGCGATGCGCTCAAGCAGGTTCTTCTTGTTGACCTGGTAGGGGATCTCGTCAACGATGATCGCTTGGCGGTCACCCTTGCCGATGTCCTCAAAGTGCACGCGGGCACGCATGACCACGCGGCCGCGACCGGTGCGATAGCCTTCGCGCACGCCCGACAGGCCATAAATGATGCCGGCGGTGGGGAAGTCAGGCGCCGGGATGATTTCCATCAACTCGTCCACCGAGCACTCGGGGTTCTTGAGCGAGTGCAGGCAGGCGTCCACGACCTCGTTGAGGTTGTGCGGCGGGATGTTGGTGGCCATGCCCACCGCGATCCCGGCCGAGCCGTTGATCAGCAGGTTGGGCAGGCGCGCTGGCAAGACCAGCGGTTCTTTTTCAGAGCCGTCGTAGTTGGGCCCGAAATCGACGGTTTCCTTGTCGATGTCGGCCAGCAT
>JAGWTE010000120.1 GCA_028869095.1 Burkholderiales bacterium | reverse complement strand
CAGACCGTGCAATGGTCGGTGCGCGTGCTGATGCCGGCTTCGTGGTCAATCGCAGACCAGGATCTGGTCGTGTGCCAATTGCGAGCCCGTTTGGCCGAGGTGGTCGAGCAAGCTCAAGCCGCCGGACTGGCTGCGCCTCAATGGCAGGTGATTCCGCCTGAGACCCCAGAGGCTTGGTGGGGTGAATTTGACCTGCAACTCAAGCGCTGGACGCGCGAGGCCCGTGCTGAGGCCATGCTGATCCTGGCTGTGGACAGCGCACTGGATGACGAATCGGTTGAGCGCTGGCAGGCCATTGGTGAGTTGTTCACCGCCCAGAACCAGACTGGCCGGGTGCCGGGGGAGGCTGCTGCGGGCCTGTTGGTGGTCAGCAAGGCTTTGCACGCTCGCCTGGCCGATGCCAAGTTGCCGCAAATGCCCGTGCGCCTATCTCGCCCGGTGCATCTGCAGCGTGACAAGTCTGCGGACTCGGCTGGGCGAATCGGTGCGGCTGCCTTGACCGACGCGATGACGCAAGCCTTGTCTGTCGCGGGCATGGCGCCTTCGCCGAGCTTGATGGTGGTGGCCGATGCCGATCACCGAGCCAGTCGCACCACTGAGTTGTTTGAAGCCCTGCAGGCCGTCGTGCCAGGGCTGGATCCCATGCAAAACGTGGCACGGGCTGGCGAGGCCCTGGGCGATGTGGGCGTGGCCCGCTCGCTGTTGTCTGTAGCGCTGGGTTGTGCTGCTGTGTGGGCATCAGACGGTGAGCAAGTGGCCCTGGCCACCCATGTGCAGTCCACCCATGACCGTGTTGTGTTGGCCTTGAGTGCGGGGGGCGCTGCTGGCGCCGTCCCAGTCTGATCGTTTGGATTCGAGTATGCAAAGAGTTTGGCAGTTTCTTTTGGACCCTCGTGTCTTGACCGTGCTGGGGCTGGCGGCTTTGGCCACCTTCCTGTTCTTGGGGGCCGACACCCTCAAGATCGGTTTGATCTGGGTGGGCGTCGTGCTGGGGGTGTTGGCTCTGGCCTGGCTGGGCGTGTGGCTGTACAAACGCCACCAAGCCAACAAGGCCGAGCAGCAGCTGGAAGACGCACTGGATGCCGACGCGGCACGTGCGCTGCAAGCGGCTGCGCCTGACAAGAAGGACGAAGTACAAGCCGTGCGCGAGCGCATGGCCGAAGCCGTCAAGCTCATCAAGACTTCCAAGCTGGGTGAGACCTCAGGCTCGGCCGCTTTGTACGAGTTGCCTTGGTATGCCGTGATTGGCAACCCGGCCGCAGGCAAAAGCTCGGCAGTGGTGATGTCGGGCTTGAAGTTCCCCTTTGCCGACAACACCGACCATGTCATTCAGGGCATTGGCGGCACCCGCCATTGCGATTGGTACTTCACGACCGAAGGCATCTTGCTGGACACGGCCGGCCGTTACTCGGTGCACGAAGAAGACCGCAGCGAGTGGCTGGGCTTCTTGTCCCTGCTCAAGAAGAACCGCCCCAAAGCCCCGTTGAATGGGGTGATCATTGCCGTCAGCGTGGCGGAGTTGGGCGCCAACAAGCCCGAGTTCGCGATCGACTTGGCCCGCAAGCTGCGCCAACGCGTGCAGGAGTTGACCGAGAAGCTGGAAGTCTTCGCGCCGGTCTATGTGGTCTTCACCAAAGCCGATTTGATCGCCGGTTTCGTCGATTTCTTTGAGGACCGTGACCGATCCGAACGCGACAAGGTCTGGGGTGCCACGCTGCCTTACGACACGGCCTCAAAAGCCGATGCCGTGGCCCAGTTTGACCAGCACTTTGATGAGTTGTTCGCGGGGCTGAAAGAGGCGTCGGTGGCGCGCATGTCCTTGCATCGCGGTGAGCAGTTGCCACCCGGGGTGCTGACCTTCCCGCTGGAGTTCGCCGCGCTCAAGCCTTCGCTGCGCACCTTCGTGACCACGCTGTTCGAAGAGAACCCCTATCAGTTCCGTCCCATCTTCCGCGGCTTTTACTTCACCAGCGCCGTGCAAGAGGGGCAGTCGACCAGCCGGGCCAGCGAGCGCGTGGCCAGTCAGTTCGGCTTGCAGTTGCAGCAAGGTACCTCGGCTGCGGTGTATTCCAAGAGCGGCTTCTTCCTGAAAGAGTTGTTCTCCAAGGTGATCTTTGCCGATCGCCAACTGGTGCAGCAATACACCAGCCGCAACAAGCTGCGTTTGCGCTATGCCACCTTCCTGGGCGGAGTGGTCTTGCTGGGCGCGTTGCTCGCGGCGTGGACCTGGTCTTACATGGGCAACCGCCAGTTGGTGGCCCATGTGCAAGCCGATTTGATCAAGGCCAAGCAGGTGCAAGAAGGCCGCGTCGATCTGCAGTCGCGCCTGGAAGCGCTGGAGATCTTGCAGGACCGGCTGGAGCAGATGCAGCGCTATCGCGACAGCCGCCCTTGGTCCTTGGGGTTGGGGCTGTATCAAGGCGAAGCCATTGAGGCGCGTTTGAAGCAAGAGTACTTTGCGGGCCTGCAGGCCGTGCTGCTCAAGCCCGCCGGGCAGGCCATGGCCAGCTACCTGGCTGAGGTCAACGCCCACGCGGCAGACCTCAAACCCATCAGTCGCGTCAACGATGCGGCAGCACCCGCTGCGGCGACGGGGGCTGCTTCGGGCGCCAGCGCCCCGGCGGCAGAGGCCGTTGCGATGTCTGATGCGGGCGGCTACACCAAGGCCTCCAGCACCAATGTGACCGAGGCCTACAACGCCTTGAAGGCCTACCTGATGCTGGGGGACCGTGCTCGTTTGGAGCCGGGCCACATGAGCGATCAATTGACCCGCTTCTGGCGTGGTTGGCTGGAAGCCAATCGCGGCAATATGCGCCGTGAGCAATTGATCCAGAGCGCCGAGCGCTTGCTGTCGTTTGCCGTGCTGCAGATGAATGATCCGGACTTCCCCGAGCAAGAGCTCAATGTCGGTTTGCTGGACCAGACGCGTGAAAACCTGCGCCGTGTCATCAAGGGCATGCCGGCTCGTGAGCGCGTCTATGCCGAGATCAAGGCACGTGCGGCCACCCGCTACGCCCCGGTCACCGTGGTCCGCCTGGTGGGCGATGAAGACCGCAACATCGTGGCGGGCAGCTACGCGGTATCCGGCGCCTTCACACGCGAGGCCTGGGATGACTATGTCAAGGAAGCGATCAAGAACGCGGCCAACAACGAGTTGCAGTCCACCGACTGGGTGCTCAAGACTGCGTCGTCAGACGATTTGACCTTGGAGGGCAGCCCGGAGCAGATCCAAAAGGCTTTGACTCAGTTGTACAAGACCGAGTACGCACAAGAATGGAAGAAGTTCATCCAGGGCGTGTCGGTGGTGGACTTTGCCAACTTTGAGCAAGCCGTGGCAGGCATGAATCGCTTGGGAGACCCTGCGGCTTCGCCATTGGGGCGCTTGATTGAGACGCTGTATGACCAGACGTCCTGGGACAACCCTTCGTTGCTGAACGACAAGTTGGCGGCCGGGCAACGTACGTTTGTCGAATGGTTCAAGCAAAGCGTGATGGGCTTGTCGCCCACTCAGGTCAATGTGAACATGGAGGTCAACCTGGGCGAGAAGTCCATTCCGCTGGGGCCCATTGGCAAGGAGTTCAATGGCTTGTCCAAGCTGATGCTGCCGCGTGAAGGCGGCGAAACCTTGTTCAAGACCTACTTGCAATCGCTGGCCAAGGTGCGAGGGCGCTTCAACCAGATGAAGACGCAGGGTGACCCGGGGCCGGCCGCGCGCAAGATGATGACCGAGACCTTTGAAGGAACGGGCGAGCTGTCCGATGCCCTCAAACTGGTGGACGAGCAAATGCTCAATGGCATGAGCGAGTCGTCCAAACAGGCCTTGCGCCCCTTGTTTGTGCGCCCCTTGATGCAGGCCTTTGGTGCCATCGTGCGGCCGGCAGAAGCCGAGCTCAACCGCGTCTGGATGGCGCAGGTCTACGATCCATATCAACGCAGCCTGGCCAGCAAGTATCCCTTTGACCGGGGCTCCAAAGTGGAAGCCAGCCCGGGTGAGATCGCCAAGGTCTTTGGGGCCGAAGGCTCGGTGGCCAAGTTCACCGAGCAAGCCTTGGGCGCCTTGGTGGTACGTCGGGGTGACGTGGTGAGTGCCAAGACTTGGGCCGACATGGGCGTGCGCTTGCGTCCTGACTTTGCGGGCGGCTTGGGCATGTGGGTCGCGCCTCTGGCGGGGCAGGGCGGTGGCGCTGGGGCGGCGGGTGGTTCCGGTGGTGCGGCGGCTTCGGCCGAGGCGCAAACCGTGTTCCAGATGTTGCCCTTGGCGGCGCCTGGTTTGACTGAGTACACCGTGGACATCGATGGGCAAACGGTTCGCTACCGCAATGGCGCCGCGTCCTGGTCTCATTTCGTGTGGCCGGGTCCTGGCACACCGGGCGTGAAGATCTCGGGCGTGACGCACGACGGGCGCACGGTGGAGTTCTTCAATGAGCCGGGCCGATTCGGCTTGGAGAAGATGATCAACTCCGCTCAACGCAAGAAGCTGGACGGCGGGGTGTTCGAGCTGAAATGGCCTCAAAGCAATGTGGCGGTGGCGGTGCAACTGCGCATCATCTCCAACACGGCCACACCGGCAGCGGCGCCTGCGCCGGCCACCAATGGCGCGGCTCGGGACGGTGCGCCCGCCGCGCCCGTGTCCAAGCCAGGCGCCTTGCCCGCCATCATCGTCGGACCGGTTGATGAGGGGCCTGGGGCGCCAAGCCAAGGCGTAGCGGCTGCCGCGCAAGGGGAACATTCATGAGTCAAGCTGTGACCCATGCTGATCTGATGTATTTCGGCAAGCTGCCTTGTCGAGGCGACTTCATTCGCAGCACGCAACATGCGCCCTTGCTCGACACCCTGGACCGGTGGCAAAGCCAGTCCATGGAGCGTTTGGCGCTGGACCCGCGCTGGAAGCTGATCTATGACGCGGCCCCTGCGATGCAGTTTGCCGTATTGGGCAACAAGAGTCCGGTGGGCCTGGCGGGGACCTGGGTGGCCAGCCAGGATGCATCCGGTCGGCGATTCCCATTCATCTTGGCGGCCGCCTTTGATTTGCCCGATCCGCAAGGTTTCACGGCCATCAGCCCGGTGGCCTTGAACCGCTTGTGGTCCAAGCTGGATCAGACCACGCGTCAGGCCTACGCGGCATCGGATCTGGATCCCATTCAGGCCAGTTTGAGTGGGGTGGTGGAGTTCGATGCTTCTCGCTCGTCTTCACGTGCGGGCCTGGTCGATTTTCTGGAGACCCACACCGTGGCCAGCCTGGAGCAGATGCTGGCTGCGGCAGGCAACCGCATGTCGGTCAGGCAAGCGATTTTGGCCTTGGGGCTGTTGCTGCAACCTGTCATGGCGCAAGGGCCGGCCAAGCTGACCAAGGCTTTGTGCTTGCCACTGGTGCAAGACCGTTTGCTGCGTGGTCCCGTGGCTGCGTTCTGGTTGTCTTTGGTGACAGGCTTCTTCCGTCGTCACGACATGGAGTGGGGCATTTTCATGGTGGTCCATGAAGGCCGTCCCTGCATGGTCTTGAGTTTTCAGGGCGCTTGCGCAGCGGCCATGAACGCGGTGATGGACCCCGCTGTCTTGCGCTCGTCCTGCGTCACGGTCAACGAGTCGGAATGGGTGGAGGACGAGGTCGATGGCGACTACGGTCTGCGCAAGTTGTCCAACTACCTCAAGGATCCAGCGCTGTCGCTGGCCCAAGCTCAGCGTACGTATGAAGAGGTGTTCCTTGGTCTGTAAGCAAGTGGTGGCGGCCATCGCCGTGGGGTGGGCTGCTTGTGTGGGCGCTGTGACGCCGCAGGGAGGGGTGGCTGGTTCAAGCGATGCTGCGATCGCGACGCCATCGCCCGTGGTGTTGCAAGGGCTGGTTCCCGATGACTCTTACCGCGCGCCCATCGTGGCTCGTTTGATGGCCTTGTACGGTCGCGAGCGGGTGGTGGATCGCTTGGCCACCGGCGGCGTGACCGCATCAGGGGCTTGGCGGCAAGATGTGGCCCGCCTGTTGCCGGCATCGATCCGGCAGGTGAGCAAAGGTCAGATCACGCTGGAAGGCCAGGTCGTGGACATTCGGGGCGAGGTGCCCAGCGAGGCCGTTCGGCAGCAGGTCATTGCCGACCTGAACCAAGCCGCAGCAGGCACCTATACCGTCAAACATGCCCTCAAGGTGGTGGTGCCCGAGCAGGTGCTGATTGACCAGGCCTTGGCCAACCGCACCGTGGAGTTCGAGCCCGGCAGCGCCGTCCTGACTTCGGCCGGGGGCAAATTGCTGGACGAAATGGCCAAAGCTTTGGGGCAATTCAAGGGCCGTTCGTTTGAGTTGGTGGGGCACACCGATGGCCATGGTGCCCGTGCCAGCAATCTGGCCTTGTCCCAAGCGCGGGCCGAGGCGGTCAAGGCTTACCTGGTGGGTAAGGGTTTGCCAGCGCAGAATCTGAGAACCAAGGGCATGGGCCCAGATCAGCCCCTTGCCAGCAATGCCACAGAAGACGGCCGTGCCCGCAACCGCCGCATCGAGTTCAAGCTGGTCATTTAACAGATCGAGATATCCGGGGCAGCCCCTAGATCCGGGGGGTAAAATTTGTGACACATTCGGGCTGGGATGATGCGTTTGACTCATGAATGCCAGCGCACCGTGTCATAGGCCTCGGACACCGGGGCTGTAGCAGTCATACCATCGGTCTGCCGTTGGGCTCCGGAGATCGAATTGCAGGAAGAGAGCAAGAACCACGTCGGCCAGGCTGGTAACCAGTCTGAGGACGTGGCTTCGCTGAAAGAACAGCTGGCACAGGCCCGTGCCCAGGCTCAGCGCTATGAGACTATTTTTGCCCGCTCAGCGGCGGGCATGGCCCTGACCGGATTGGATGGGCGCTTTCTTCAGGTGAATGAGCGGTTGTGCGAAATCACAGGCTACACACCTGAGCAATTGTTGAAGCTGCGCTTTTATGACATCACGCATCCCGATGATGTGGATGACAGCACCCAAGCGGTCAAAGATCTGATCAGTGGGCGTCTGCCCCAGCGTCGGGCTGAAAAGCGTTACATCAAGGCTGATGGCAGCGTGCTGTGGGCCTCCTTGGCGGTGTCGATGCTGAGGAATGCCAATGGTCAGCCCGAATGCTTCATGGCCGTTGTGGAAGACATCGGTGATCGCAAGGTGGCCGAGCAAACGCTGAAAGAGCGCGAGGCCTTGCTCAGCAGCATGGGGCAGTTTGTGCCCGGCATCATCCACAAGGTGGGGTATGACGCCGAGGGCCATGCCAAGTTCTTGTACATCAGCGATCGTGCGATGGAGATGTTCCAGCTGTCACCCGATGTGATGGCTGCAGACTACACCGCACATCACCTGCGTGTGCATCCGGATGACCTGGCCTATGCGCAGCGTTTGGCCAAGAAGCCCAAGCCCGGCACGCCCTTGCGCCCGGTGGACTTTGAATACCGCGTCATCCTCGAAGGCAAGGGCGTCCGCTGGTATGGCGGCCGGGCCCTGCCTCAAATCGAGCCCGATGGCAGCCTGGTCTGGTATGGCCACACGGCCGACATCACCGAACACAAGCTGTACCAGGAAGCCCGTGTGGCGGCGCAAGTGGCCGATGCCGCCAACCGCGCCAAGAGCGAGTTCCTCTCTCGCATGAGCCATGAGCTGCGCACGCCCTTGAATGCCGTCTTGGGCTTCGCCCAATTGCTGCGACTGGATCGGCAGCATCCATTGACCGATGGTCAGCGCTCCAAAGTGGAGCTGATCGAGCGAGCGGGTGGACACTTGCTGGGCGTGATCAGCGATGTGCTGGACTTGTCCCGCATCGACTCGGGCAGCTTGCCTTTGTCGATTGAGGCGGTCGCGGTGTCTCAAGTCCTGGAGGAAGCGGTTTCAATGGTGGGGGCGGCGGCTTCTGATGCGGGGGTCGTATTGGTCCCGCCTCAAGTGCCACGCGGCACGAACGTGTTTGCGGACCGCCTGCGTTTGCGCCAGATTCTGGTCAACTTGCTGACCAATGCGATCAAGTACAACCGCCGTGGCGGTCGGGTGATGGTGTCGGTCTGGCCTGATGCCGGGCAGATTGCCATCGAGGTCAGCGACACCGGGCGAGGGTTGAGTCAGGAGCAATGCGAGCACCTGTTCGAGCCCTTCAATCGTTTGGGTGCGGAGACCTCGGGCATTGAAGGCACCGGCATTGGCTTGGTCATTGTGCGCAGGCTGATCGAGTTGATGAGCGGCCACATCGAGGTCAGCAGCGAGTTGGGTGTGGGGACCCGCTTTGTGGTGTGGATGCCCATGGCCGAGTTGCCTGACGCCCATTGGGATGATGAAGACGTGTCGACCATTTCGGGCACGCTCAATGGACCGGAGTTGGGCTACACCGTGCTGTACGCGGAAGACAACGAGGTCAATGTGGCCCTGTTCAAGCAGGTCATGTCACTGCGGCCGCAATGCCGTTTGATGGTGGCCACCAGCGGCAAGGAGGCCCTGGCGCTGGCGGCGATGCAGCGGCCGGATCTGGTCCTGCTGGACATGCATCTGGGCGACATGACCGGGTTTGATGTTGCGGAGGCCTTGGACCGCAATCCCTTGACGGTGGGACTGCCCCGAGTGGCTTTGTCGGCCGATGCCATGCCGGACACCATTCATCAGGCCAAAGCCCGCGGCTTTGCCGCTTACCTGACCAAACCACTCGATGTGGTGGCCGTGTTGCGCTGCCTGGACGAGGTGATGCAGGGCTGAGCCCTGGCATCCCTCGGTTCGCATCCGTTTAGTAGTTCTGACCTTCGCCCGGATCGGGCTCGATACCCAGCAGTTCTTGCAGGTGCGACATGGCGCCTTGGTCTTTGACGACCTTGCGCAGCCATTCGTGCAGCGGCATGTCGCCCCACTTCACGGCTTTTTC
>JAGWTE010000290.1 GCA_028869095.1 Burkholderiales bacterium | reverse complement strand
CCGGCTGGCCTGGCGAGTTGTTCAAGCTCAAGCTGGAGCTGCGCGTGCTGGCCGACGTGGGCCTGCTGGGCATGCCCAATGCCGGCAAGTCGACCCTGATCACGGCGATTTCCAACGCCCGTCCCAAGATCGCCGACTACCCCTTCACCACCTTGCATCCCAATCTGGGGGTGGTGCGTGTCGGCCCTGAAAAGAGCTTCGTCGTCGCTGACATCCCCGGTCTGATCGAAGGTGCGTCTGAAGGCGCCGGTCTGGGCCACTTGTTCCTGCGCCACCTGCAGCGCACCCGCGTGCTGCTGCACGTGGTCGACCTGGCCCCGTTTGACGAGGGTGTGGACCCGGTTGCCCAGGCCAAGGCCATCGTCAACGAACTCAAAATTTACGACCAGGCTTTGTTTGAAAAGCCCCGTTGGTTGGTGCTCAACAAGCTGGACATGATTCCGGCTGAAGAGCGTGTGGCCAAGGTCGTCAACTTCGTCAAACGCTATGGCTGGAAGGGCCCGGTCTATCAGATCTCGGCGCTGACCCGCGAGGGCTGTGAGCACCTGGTGCAGGCCATATATCAACACGTGGCGTCGATGCAAGAGCATCACGAAGAAGTCGACGTTCGTTTTGACGCCGATGGCGAGCTGATCGAAACAGTCGCGGCACCGCAAGTCGATTTGTCGGACGAGGTCGCCGTGGCGCCCGCCAAGAAGCCTGCAGCCAAGAAGGTCGTGGCCAAGAAAGCGGTGGCGAAGAAGACGGTGGCCAAGAAGGCTGAGGCCGCAGAGTCGACCTCGACGGCGGCAGGAAAGGCGTCTGCGCCCAAGGCTGAAGCCAAAGCGCCAGCCAAGAAAGCGGCTGCCAAGAAGGTCGCCGCTAAAAAGGTCGCTGCCCAAAAAGTGGCCGCAAAAAAGGCCGCTCCCGCCAAGCGCACCAAAGACGAACCGTTCGTGCCCGACGTGGATGATCCTCGCTTCCGCTGAAGCCTGATCACCCCCCAAAAAAAAGCGACTTTGATCCGATCCACCTGCACCTGATGGCTGACCTGTCCATGAACGATGTGTTGAAGAACGCCCGCCGCATTGTCGTCAAGGTGGGATCCAGCCTGGTCACGAACGAAGGCAAAGGCGTGGACGCCGAAGCCATCAGCAATTGGTGTCGCCAGATGGCAGCCTTGGCGCAAGATGGCCGTGAGGTCATCATGGTGTCCAGCGGCGCCATTGCTGAGGGCATGAAGCGATTGGGCTGGAGTGCGCGTCCCAAAGAGTTGCACGAGTTGCAAGCGGCTGCGGCCGTGGGGCAAATGGGCCTGGCCCAGATGTACGAGACCAAGCTGCGCGAGCAAGGCATGGGCAGCGCCCAGGTGCTGCTCACCCACGGAGACTTGGCTGACCGCGAGCGCTACCTCAATGCCCGCTCCACCTTGTTGACCTTGTTGTCGCACAAGGTGGTGCCGGTCATCAATGAGAACGACACCGTCGTCACCGA
The DNA here is from genome assembly GCA_028869095.1 of Burkholderiales bacterium. GTDB lineage: Bacteria > Pseudomonadota > Gammaproteobacteria > Burkholderiales > Burkholderiaceae_C > Aquabacterium. The sequence continues at coordinate 231 of JAGWTE010000290.1, read as the reverse complement.
TGAAATCAAGTTCGGCGACAACGACACCCTGGGTGCCTTGGTGGCCAATCTGGTGGAAGCCGATGCCCTGGTCATCCTGACCGACCAAAAGGGTTTGTACAGTGCCGACCCGCGCAAGGACCCGAACGCGCGCTTCATTGACGTGGCCACGGCGGGTGACCCCGCGTTGGAGCAAATGGCCGGTGGTGCCGGCTCACGCGTGGGCACGGGCGGCATGATCACCAAGGTGCT
>JAGWTE010000119.1 GCA_028869095.1 Burkholderiales bacterium | reverse complement strand
GTCCGCAAGAACATTGCGGACGGTATCGCCCACGTGCATGCGTCGTTCAACAACACGATCATCACCATCACTGACCGTCAAGGTAATGCCCTGTCTTGGGCTTCCTCCGGTGGTCAAGGTTTCAAGGGCTCGCGTAAGTCCACCCCTTTCGCTGCCCAGGTGGCTGCTGAAGTGGCAGGTCGCGCTGCTCAAGAACAAGGCATCAAGAACTTGGACGTCGAGATCAAGGGCCCCGGTCCTGGTCGTGAGTCTTCCGTTCGTGCCCTGGCTTCGCTGGGTATCCGTATCAACTCGATCTCGGATGTCACGCCTGTGCCGCACAACGGTTGCCGCCCTCAAAAGCGTCGTCGTATCTAATAGCAGTTGGAAGGTTCGCCTTCCAAGCTGAACGCGATCGCTGAGCGCTACCCTTGGGTAGCGCTCAGTCGCCTTTGGAATTGGTATATCGCGTTGCTCAGGTAAAGCCTTACGCTTGCCTGGGCTAATTCCGTTGCTATAATCGCGAGTTTTCTCCGTTCGCCAACGTGCGTCCTCTTTTGGCGCGCTGTTGGCGGTTTCGTTGAAGCCCACCGTCTGAGCGAATTCAATAATACCCGCCAGACTCGCGTTGGATGCTTGCATCTGGCGTCAGATTGACATCAAGGATATATAAGTGGCACGTTACCTCGGACCCAAGGCCAAGCTGGCCCGCCGTGAAGGCACAGACCTGTTCCTGAAGAGCGCTCGTCGTCCTATCAGCGACAAGGCAAAGTTTGACACCAAGCCCGGTCAACACGGTCGCACCTCCGGTTCGCGCACCTCTGACTTCGGCCTGCAATTGCGCGAAAAGCAAAAAGTCAAGCGCATGTACGGCGTGCTGGAAAAGCAATTCCGCCGCTACTTTGCTGAAGCCGAGCGTCGCAAGGGCAACACCGGCGCCAACCTGCTGATTCTGTTGGAATCGCGTTTGGACAACGTCGTGTACCGCATGGGCTTTGCCTCGACCCGCGCTGAAGCTCGCCAATTGGTGGGCCACAAGGGTGTGTTGGTCAACGGCCAACTGGTGAACATTCCTTCGTACCTGGTCAAGACCAGCGATGTCGTGGCTGTGCGTGAAAAGGCTAAGAAGCAAGTTCGCGTTCAAGAAGCGTACAAGCTGGCTGAGTCGATTGGCTTGCCCGCCTGGGTGCAAGTGGACGGCGCCAAGCTGGAAGGCGTGTTCAAGAAGGCTCCCGATCGCGATGAATTCGGTGCTGACATCAACGAATCGCTGATCGTTGAATTGTATTCTCGTTAATTGAACGTCTGGCTGCGCCGCACGACTGTGTCGTGTCGCGTGGCTTTTCGTCTTTTGTTTTCAGGGCCGGAGTGTTGACTCCGGTTGGTCCAGCAGCCTTATCGGTGTAACGAGCCGAGGGTATTGACAGGAAGACTTCATGCAAACGAATTTGCTGAAACCCAAAGCCATCCAGGTGGAACCGCTCGGCGGTCACCGTGCCAAGGTTACGCTCGAACCGTTCGAGCGTGGCTATGGTCATACGCTCGGCAACGCGCTGCGTCGCGTGCTGTTGTCCTCGATGGTGGGTTACGCTCCGACAGAAGTCACCATCGCTGGTGTGTTGCACGAGTACTCGACCATCGATGGCGTGCAAGAAGATGTCGTTCACATTTTGCTGAACCTCAAGGGTGTGGTGTTCCGCCTGCACAACCGTGACGAAGTCACCTTGGTGCTGCGCAAGGACGGTGAAGGTCCTGTGACCGCCGCTGACATCCAAACGCCTCATGACGTTGAAATCGTCAACCCCAACCACGTGATTGCCCACCTGTCGCAAGGCGGCAAGCTGGATGTGCAGATTAAGGTGGAAAAGGGCCGTGGGTACGTGCCTGGTAACGTGCGTCGTTACGGTGAAGAAAGCAGCAAGGCCATTGGCCGCATCTTGCTGGACGCATCGTTCTCGCCCGTCAAGCGCGTGAGCTACACCGTTGAAAGCGCTCGCGTTGAGCAGCGTACCGATTTGGACAAGCTGGTTGTCGAGATCGAAACCAACGGCGCCATTTCGCCTGAAGAAGCCATCCGTGCTTCGGCCAAGATCTTGGTGGAACAGCTGGCTGTGTTTGCGCAGTTGGAAGGCAGCGAAATCGCTGCATTCGACGCACCTGCCAAGTCGGCTCAGAACTTCGATCCGATCCTGCTGCGTCCAGTGGACGAGTTGGAACTGACCGTGCGTTCGGCGAACTGCTTGAAGGCCGAAAACATTTACTACATCGGCGACCTGATTCAGCGTACCGAGACCGAGTTGCTCAAGACCCCCAACCTGGGTCGCAAGTCGCTCAACGAAATCAAGGAAGTTTTGGCTTCCCGTGGTTTGGCTCTGGGTTCGCGTCTGGAAGCTTGGCCTCCTCAAGGCTTGGATAAGCGTTGATCTAGCCCATCCCCTACCGCCTTCGGCGGCCCCCTCAAGGGGGCGCAGCCGACAGACCGGCCAAGCCGGATCTGTGGCTGCTGCTGAATCGGTAGGTGTGTTTGGCAAAGTTGTTTTTGAAAGTGCATGATTCTGTATAGGGTCATGCGGTGCACCCGGCGGTACCTTAATCCGGCCGTCGGTTTGATAAAGAAAGGACTAGCACCATGCGTCACGGAAATGGACTCCGTAAACTGAACCGCACTTCGTCGCACCGTCTGGCGATGCTGCGCAACATGGCCAACTCGTTGATCGAGCACGAAGCCATCAAGACCACTGTGCCCAAGGCCAAGGAACTGCGTCGCGTTGTCGAGCCTTTGATCACTCTGGCTAAGGAACCCACGCTGGCTAACAAGCGTTTGGCTTTTGACCGTCTGCGTAACCGCGACAACGTGGTCAAGTTGTTCAACGTTCTGGGCCCTCGCTTTGCGACTCGTCCCGGTGGCTACACCCGTATCCTGAAGATGGGTTTCCGCGTTGGCGACAATGCGCCCATGGCTTACATGGAGCTGGTTGAGCGTACGGAAGCTGCTGCTGAAGGCGCCGCTGAATAAGGTTCAGCTGGAAACGGCAGGAGCTTGATGGCTTCCGCCGCTTTAAAAAAAGCCCGCGATTGCCGATGGCACGCGGGCTTTGTTGTTTCTGGCGTTTGCCGTCATGGAGCTTGACGCCTTTGGCTTGGGGCGACTCTGCAGGTGCCTAAGTTGGGCTGATCTCAGGGGGCAGTCGCTCTGGCGGTCCGCCCTTTTTGTATGAGGTCTCGGGTGGGCTTCAACAAGGGGTCACGTGCACTTGGGTGAGCAGGCGTTGCACGTCCTCTGGGTTGCAGAGGGCCGTGCCGCTTGAGAGCAGCGCCGCCGTAGCGGCGGCCATGCCATGCGCAAAGGCCCGTTGTGGTGGATGATTTTGGTTGAGGGACCAGATGAGTCCGGCCAGGAAGCTGTCACCGGCGCCGATGGTGCTGGCAATGGTCACGGGCAGCGCCGCGGCGTACCAAGCCTGGTTGTCGGTGATGAGCATGGCACCTTCGTCACCGAGAGAGAGGGCAACACACTGTGTCCACCCTTTTTGAATCAAAGTGCGCGAGGCTTGGATGCGTTGCTCGCGGGTACTCAGGTCCACGCTCGTCAGTTCCTGGAGTTCGCGCAGGCTGGGTTTGAACAAGTGGACGCCAGCCATCAGTCCTTGCCGGAGTGCTGCGCCTGAGGAGTCCAGGATCAGGTGGCATCCCTGACTGTGGCAGTGTTGGGCCAGTTGAGCATAGAAGTCCTCGGGCACGCCGGGTGCCAGGCTGCCACTGGCGATGAGGTAGCGAGGGACGGGCTGTAAGGTTTGTATGGCCTTGAGGCAGGCTTGCCATTCGCTGTCATTCAGTCGAGGACCGGGCAAGACAAACCGGTAGTCTTGCCCGGTTTGCCGTTCGCGGACTGAGAAGCTTTCTCGACTTTCTTGTGCGATGGTCACGGTGTGAAACGGTACGCCCTCTGCACCCAACAAGGTGTTAATGGATTGACCTGTGGCGCCGCCTGAGGGAAACAAAGCCAAGCAGGGGGTGCCGAGTCGATGGATGACGCGGGCCACGTTGATGCCACCGCCACCAGGGTGGGTGAAGGCCGCTTCGCAGCGGAGCTTGTGTGTGGGAATCACTTGGTCCACGGCCGTGGAAACATCCAGCGCCGGGTTCATGGTGATGGTGACCACTGGCGGTGCGCCAGCGGTCGGAGGTGGCGTGTTCAATGAGGCCATGAATAGCGCCGAGGCGGTCCTAGCCACAGGAGCCAATGTGGCCGCAGTTGGTGCAGCGCATGCAGCCGTCGACTTTGTGAAGCTCGTTAGCGCCGCATTCGGGGCATTTTTTGCCCATGCCGAGCAAGGCGTTGCGGTTGCCTTGTTCGCTGATGGTGGCGTGCTCTGCATCCAGGGTGCCGCCGTTGCTGCGGTCGCGCTGGGCCAGGCGGTCCGCCAGGACATGAACGGGGACCTGGTTGCCGACGGCGTCGAGGAAGCCGCGCTTCATCAAGATCTGCTGCATGGCGTAGCCAATGGCGGCGACTTCGGAGTCGTGGAACATGGGGCGCTGGGTGTTGTCGTCTTTGACGATGAAGCCGCAGCGGACCTGGCCTTTGTCCCACACCACTTCGCGCAGGCTTTCCAGGGTTTTGGCCACGGAGCCGCCGGAGCGGGCCACCGAAGACAGCAGGCGCATGGTGGAGGTGATCCATTGTTGGCCGTCGTCACGCTGGCCGGCGGGCATGAAGAACTCGACGGGGCGCTCGATGGTGATTTCTTGGCCGTTGACCACGCCGGTGACGCGCATGAAGTTGACGGTGAGGTAGACGGTCTTGTTGCCTTGGAAGGTTTGCAAGACCACTTTGGAGGTGACGCCTTCGAGGTCGCCCACGGGGCGGCTGTCGAAGAGCTTGCGCAGAGGATCTTCGTCGGGCGTGGTTGGTGCGCCAGCGGCTGCGCTGGGTTGTGATGCCGCAGGGGTGTCGACAGAGAGCACCGCACCGAGGACCGAGTTGGGGCGGTAGGTGGCCAGGCCTTTGAGTCCGGCCTTCCAGCCTTCGAGGTACAGGTCTTTGAATTCTTCGTAGGGATAGTCGGCGGGGACGTTGACGGTCTTGGAGATGGAGGTGTCGATGAAGGGCTGGACGGCTTCCAGCATCTTCATGTGGTCCAGGGCAGACATGTTCAGCGCGGTGACGAAGGACGCGGGCAGCTTGTCCATGTCAAAGCCCATGTGGCGGTACAGGCGCCAGGCATGGTCGGCGACCTCGTAGAGGCGGTGGCCGCCTTCGGCCAGGCGCTTTTTGCGGTTGTAGCTCCAGCTGAAGGCCGGTTCAATGCCGTTGCTGGCGTTGTCGGCAAAGGCGAGGGTGATGGTGCCGGTGGGCGCGATGGACAGGAGGTGGCTGTTGCGCAGGCCGTGTTTGGCGATGTCGTGGCGGATGTCTTCGGGCAGGCGCTTGGCGAAGCCGCCTTGCAGGAAGGCTGCGGCATCGAATTTGGGGAAGGCGCCTTTTTCTTTGGCCAGTTCGATGGAGGCGCGGTAGGAGGCGTTGCGCAGGGCCTTGGTGATCTTGGCGGCGGTGGCGCGGCCTTCGTCGCTGTCGTAGCGGATGCCCAGCATCACCAGGGCGCTGCCCAAGCCCAGGAAGCCCAGACCCACTCGACGCTTGGCCATGGCTTCGGCGTGTTGTTGGGGCAGGGGCCAGAAGGTGACGTCCAGGACGTTGTCCAGCATGCGGATGGCGGTGCGGGCGACGTGGGCGAAGGCGTCGAAATCAAACAGCGCTTGGGGGCTGAAGGGCTGGCGCACGAAGCGCGTGAGGTTGATGGAGCCGAGGTCGCAGCAGCCGTAGTCGGGCAGGGGTTGCTCGGCGCAGGGGTTGGTGGCCTCGATGGTTTCGCAGTACCAGAGGTTGTTCTCGGCATTCATCCGGTCGATGTAGAGGATGCCGGGTTCTGCGTGGTCGTAGGTGGAGTGCATGACCTGCTCCCACAGGTCGCGGGCGCGCACGGTGCGGTAGACCCAGCGGCCATCTTCTTGCTGGTGGGCACCTTCGGCTTGCAGGTCAGGGTGGGGCGGTGCTTGGTGGATCAGGTCGAAGTCGGCATCGTCGATGACGGCTTGGACGAAGGTGTCGGTGACGCCGATGGAGATGTTGAAGTTGGTGAGGGCGCCGGTGTCTTTGGCGTGGATGAATTTTTCGATGTCGGGGTGGTCGCAGCGCAGCACGCCCATCTGGGCCCCGCGACGGGCACCGGAGGATTCGACCGTCGAACAAGAGGCGTCGAACACCTTCATGAAGGACACGGGGCCGGAGGCGCGGGAGTGCGTGCCTTTGACGTAGGCGCCTTCGGGGCGGATTTGCGAGAAGTCGTAGCCGACGCCGCCGCCTCGGCGCATGGTCTCGGCGGCTTGGGCGACGGCGGTGTAGATGCTGGGTTTGCCGCCGCTGGTTTCGGTAACGGCATCGCCCACGGGTTGGACGAAGCAGTTGATCAGGGTGGCCTGGATGTCGGTGCCAGCGGCCGAGCAGATGCGGCCTGCGGGCACGAAGCCCATGGCGAGGGCGCGTTCGAATTCGACGCGCCAGGTGTCGCGCTGTTCTGCCGGTTCGACCTCGGCCAGGGCACGGGCGATGCGGGCGTGGATGTCTTCAATGGCGGACTCGCTGCCCTTGGCGTATTTCTCCAGCAAGACGTCAACAGAGACTTCTTGGGGTTCCATCTTGATCAGGTTCAAGTCGGCGGGCGCGTTCATGCAGATCTCCTGTGCACGGGGCATTCATGTCAATAAAGGGTGCCCGGATTCTGGCAAAACGGCCAGGATTTGACCCTGATGCAGAACAGGCATCTGCAAGATGGAGGGTGTTGCTCAGTAGGGATCGGAGGTGAGCGCGCCGCTGATGGCGTCCACGTAGTAAGGGTTCGCACCGGACCAGTCGGTGAGGTTGAACACGCTGCTGTCGTCGGCGAGTTTGCGCAACTCGACCGTGGTCAGGGTGAGGGGTTTGCCGGACGCGCATTGGGTCGGGGGATTGAGGGGGCGGACAAAGTAGACGGCGCTGGTCGTGGTGGTGGAGGGGTTGGTGACGCGGCGGGCCGTGACGGGCTGTTGGCTGCCGTTGCCTTGAACCAGGAGGGCGGTTTCGACATCGACGCCGATGCCGCGAGCGGCGGTGTTGCTGGGGGTGCCTGCGTTGAGGATGCCGCCGGGGCAGCCTGTGGTGCCGGCAGGCGCAACCAAGCGGGCCACGAAGGCGATCAGGCGTCCCATGCGATCACGGGCGTCCAGGTGGGCATCGACAATGGTGTTGGCCAGAACCGGGGGCGCCAGGAAGCCACCGCTCAGGCTCAGGGGGGTGGGGTCCAGGGTCATGTATCGGTTGTACGGGTCGCCCAGGGCCTGGGTGCTGGTGACCGTGCCTTTGAGTGCGGCGTAGTCGAACTGGCCCAGCACGGCCAGGCCCGCACTGGTGCCGCCGATGGGGATGTTGCGGGCCATCAAGCCTTGCAAGGTGCGGTCCAGTTCGGTGCCTTTCCAGTACTTGATGTAGTCACTTTGATCGCCCCCGGCGATGAAGACGGCATTGGCTTGGCCGACGACGGCTGTCACGAAAGGATCATTGGCAGCGGTGATGCTGGGGATGACCAGCGTCTCCACGGACGTGAGCCCCAGCGAGGCCCCGCCGACCCAGCCGTCGGCCCAGGTGGTGGAGGTGGTGCTGTTGGCGTCGCTGTAGAAGATGTAGGGATCGTAGGCCTCGGTGCCCGTGGCGCGGATCACGACAAAGCGGCCACCGGTGCCGGGCTGGATGCCGGCGCGGGTGATCATCCAGCGAAAGGCGGTGTCGACATCGGGGCCGCCGCCCATCAAGACCACGGACGGGGTGCTGGGTGGGGTGTTGATTTGCACGGAGGCATCGGCGTTGCCGGTGACAAAGTAGCTGTAGGGCTTCTTGCCGGCTGCTGCAGAGGCGGTGGCGGTCAGGCTCAAGGCGCAGGCCAGAACCATCCCGGCCGTCCAACTGAAAAGAGAGGGGCGGCGTGTTGGGATGGTGATCATGACAACCTCTGAAAGTGTGTGGTGATGACGAAACCTGTGAAGATCTTGGCACGATCCGGGTTTCTTCTCAAGCACACTGAACGCGCTCGTCTTAAGGTCAGGATCACGATGCGATATCCCTTGGCTGATTCGTTTCGATGGCAGGCTTCGCGGCGCGCGTGGCTGGGTTGGGCCTTGTCATGGCCGCTTGGGGCCCGTGCGCTGGAGTCGGGGCCGGAGGCACGGGCTACCCGTGTCCCCATCTTGGTCTATCACCGCTTTGCCCCCACGGTGTTGGACAGCATGACGCTGCGCACCACACGATTTGAGTCCCACTTGAGCACGATCAAACGCCTGGGATGCTCGGTGGTGAGCTTGGCCGATTGGGTGGCCTATCGCCGGGGTGAGCGTGGACCTTTGCCGCCGCGCGCCGTGGTGCTGACGGCCGATGATGGGCACCGGTCCCAGTTTGAAGTCATGGCCCCTTTGCTCCAGCGTGAAGGCTGGCCGGTGACGCTGTTCATTTATCCATCGGCGATTTCCAATGCGACCTATGCGATGACGTGGGAACAGCTGCGTCAGTTGCGAACGGATCCCAGGGTGTCCATTCAGTCGCACACCTACTGGCATCCGAATCTGGTGAAGGACCGGCAAACGATGCCGCCAGATGTGTTTGAGCACCATGCGCGGGACCAGTTGCGGCGCTCGCTGGAGGTGTTGAACAAGCGGATGGATGCATCGGTGTCCTTGCTGGCCTGGCCGTTTGGATTGAGCGATCCAGGCTTGCAGCAATGGGCGCAAGAGAGCGGATATCGGGCTGCTTTTGCGCTGGAGAACCGCTCGGCATCCAGGCACGATCCTTTGTATGCCGTGCCGCGCCATCTGATGGTGGACAGTGTGGACGCCGCTCAATTGGCGGCGCGACT
>JAGWTE010000118.1 GCA_028869095.1 Burkholderiales bacterium | reverse complement strand
GTACCACGCCTCACACTGACCACAACATTGCCTCATTGGCCTATGACCATTGGTTGAGCAAACGCACCGATGTGTACGCAGCCTTCATGTTGGACGATGAAGACCTGCCCGGCTACCGCGCCGGTCGCAGTTATATGGTGGGTGTGCGTCACGCATTTTGATGATCGGGGCTTGCGCCTGCCAATCAGGCTGCGCCCCTCGTAGCCACTGGCCTTACGCCCCGTTAACGGGGCATTTTTCACTGCCGTTCAAACAAGAACACGGCAGAGCTGGCCAGCAAGTTGGGCAGGCGGCGCACGGTGCGGTTGCCACGCAGGCCAAACGAATCGGTGATCTGCAAGCCGTTTTTGCGCGCCAGCACCTCAAAGTCCTTGAAGGTGGCCACCCGGATGTTGGGCGTGTCGTACCACTGATAGGGCAGGGTCCTGGTCACCGGCATGTGACCGCGCAACACGGCCAGGCGATGGGGCCAATGCGCAAAGTTGGGAAAGCTCACCACGCCGGTGCGGCCCACGCGAGCCGTTTCACGCAGCATGGCTTCGGTGTTGCGCAAGTGCTGGAGGGTGTCCAGCTGCAGCACCACGTCAAAGCTGTTGTCCTCAAACAGGCTCAGGCCTTCTTCCAGGTTGCGCTGGATGACGTTGACGCCTCGGCGCACGCATTCCAGTACTTTGCTGTCATCCAGTTCGATGCCGTAGCCGGTGCATTGGCGCTGATCGCGCAGGTGGGCCAGCAGGGCGCCGTTGCCGCAACCCAGGTCCAACACACGTGAGCCAGTCGGCACCATTTGGGCGATGACTTCGTGCAGGTGACGATCACTCATGGCGTGCCCCCTCAAGCTTGGCGGGCTGCAGGGTGCAGCTCTTGGTGGATGCGCTCGAAGTAAGCGCGAACCACGTTGTGGTAGCGAGGATCGTCCAGCAAGAAGGCGTCGTGACCATGGGGGGCGTCGATTTCGGCGTAGCTGACATCGTGTCGGTTGTCGACCAGAGCCTTGACGATTTCGCGCGACCGGCCGGGCGAGAAGCGCCAGTCGGTCGTGAAGCTGATGACCAGGAACTTGGCCAGGGCCTGGGCCATGGCTGCAGACAGCTTGCCGCCGTGGGCTCGGGCCGGGTCAAAGTAGTCCAGGGCGCGGGTGATCAGCAAATAGGTGTTGGCATCAAAGTAATCGCTGAACTTGTCACCTTGGTAGCGCAGATAACTTTCGACCTGGAACTCGATGTCCTGGGTGCTGTAGCGGGGCTCTTGGCCCAACTCGCGCCCGACCATTTCGCGGCCGAACTTCTCTTCCATCACATCGTCTGACAGATACGTGATGTGGCCAATCATGCGTGCCACGCGCAAACCGCGTCGAGGGACCACGCCATGCTCATAGAAATGGCCGTGGTGGAAGTCGGGGTCGGTGACGATGGCGCGGCGGGCGACTTCGTTGAAGGCGATGTTTTGGGCGGACAAGTTGGGCGCGGTGGCCACAGCCACGCAATGGCCCACGCGCTCGGGGTATTGCAAGGTCCAGCTCAGGGCTTGCATGCCACCAAGGCTGCCGCCCAGCACGGCGGCCAGTTTGTCGATGCCCAGGCGGTCCAGCACGCGGGCCTGGGCATTGACCCAGTCTTCCACGGTCACCACCGGAAAGTCGGCGCCATAAAGCTTGCCCGTGTCCGGGTTGGTGTGCATCGGGCCGGTGGAGCCAAAGCAAGACCCCGGGTTGTTGATGCCGATGACGAAGAACTTGTCGGTGTCCAGCGGCTTGCCGGGGCCGATCATGTTGTCCCACCAGCCTTCGCTCTTGGCTTTGGGCAGGCCGTTCTCGTCGGCATGCAGGCCGGCGACGTGATGCGAGGCATTGAGGGCATGGCACACCAGCACCGCGTTGCTGCGGTCGGCGTTCAGTCGCCCATAGGTCTCGTAGACCAGGGTGTAGTCACGCAAGACCGCGCCGCTTTGCAGCGACAGGGGCGTGCCGAAATGCATGGATGCAGGAGTGACGACTCCGAGGGATGACATGACGCTACAAATAAAAAGACAACAAAAAACCGGCCGCGCATGGAAGCAGGGGCCGGTGAGCAGCGCCCTCTTTAGCGGTATTTTTAAAAGCGCCCGCAAGTCGGACAAATCGGCGCTGTAGGGCGAGTGTAGCGCCAAACCGGGGCTCGTGGAACGGGCGTGAGCCGCTATTCCAGCTGAATCAGACCAGGGAATGGGCCTTTCATGATGTGAATGAAAGGGGCCACTCGGCTTAGCATTGAGGTGGAGACAGTAAGGAGTGCTGCATGCCTCGGTGGTTGGTTTGGCTGAACGAATACGTGCCGATTCGCTATGCGGCCTGGTTTTTGGCTGCGGTCGGGTTGGTCGCCTCGGGTGTGCATGCTTGGTCGACTGACACGGAGTGGTGGTTGGTGGTCGTGTTCGCGACGCTGGTGCTGATGGGTTTTGGGGATATTTCGCAGTCATCCAGGGCGGTCTTGCGCAATTACCCGGTCATTGGGCATTTGCGTTACCTGCTGGAGTTCATCCGCCCCGAAATGCGCCAGTACTTCATCGAAAGCGATGGCGAGGCGACGCCGTTTTCGCGCCAGCAGCGTTCGCTGGTCTACCAGCGTGCCAAGGGTGAGCCAGACAAGCGCCCCTTCGGGACGCAAAAAGATGTCAATGCCACGGGCTATGAGTGGATCAGCCACTCGCTGTTACCCACACACATTCATTCGCAAGACTTTCGCATCAACATTGGCGCTGATGGTTCGTCTTGTACGCAGCCTTATTCGGCCAGTGTCTTCAATGTGTCGGCCATGAGTTTTGGGGCCTTGAGTGCCAATGCCATTTTGGCGCTCAATGGTGGCGCCAAGAAGGGCGGCTTTGCCCATGACACGGGCGAGGGCTCGATCAGCCGCTATCACCGTCAGCCCGGTGGGGATTTGATCTGGGAGATTGGCTCGGGCTACTTCGGGTGTCGCGATGAACAAGGGCAGTTTGACCCTGTTCAGTTCGAAGCCAATGCCCGCTCGCCCCAGGTCAAGCTGATTGAGCTCAAGCTCAGCCAAGGGGCCAAGCCCGGTCACGGTGGCGTGCTGCCGGGCCCGAAAGTGACGCTGGAAATCGCGGAGGCGCGGGGCGTGCCAGCTGGGCAAGATTGCATCTCGCCCTCCAGTCACAGTGCGTTTTCAACGCCGATTGAAATGATGCAGTTCATCGAACGGCTGCGTCAGTTGTCGGGCGGCAAGCCGGTTGGATTCAAGTTTTGCATGGGCCATGTGTGGGAGTGGTTTGCCATGGTCAAGGCCATGCGCGAAACCGGCATCTGGCCCGATTTCATCGTGATCGATGGGGCCGAAGGGGGCACGGGTGCCGCGCCGCTGGAGTTCACCGACCATGTGGGCGCGCCCCTGCAAGAAGGCTTGCTGATGGTGCACAACACCCTGGTGGGCCTCAACGAGCGCCATCGCGTCAAGCTGGGCTGCGCGGGCAAGGTGATCAGTGCGTTTGACATCGCCCGCATGATGGCGCTGGGGGCCGATTGGTGCAATTCCGCGCGGGGCTTCATGTTCGCCCTGGGCTGCATCCAGGCCCAGACTTGCCACACGGGGCATTGCCCTACGGGGGTGACGACACAAGACCCGGCGCGCATGCGCGCTCTGGTGGTGCCGGACAAGACCGAGCGGGTCTACCGTTTCCATCACAACACGATGTTTGCGCTCAAGGAGTTGGTGCAGGCTGCTGGCTTGACGCACCCCAACCAGATCACGGCCGACCACATCTTGCGTCGGGTGTCGGGGTTTGAGACGCGTCGCCTGTCCAACTTGCTCAACTACGCCAAACCTGGCGAGTTGCTGTTGGCCGAGAAGGGCGAGGGCCCCTGGCTGCAGCCGGCGTTTGAACAGTATTGGCTGAAAGCGCGAGCCGATTCCTTCACCTTGTGAGGGGAATCGGCTGCTTGGGTTGGACGCCTGGGCTCAGGCCTGAGGCGGCGCCGTGTCGATGAAGCTGGGGCGCTGCGACAGCTTCTCAAGCAGCTTGCCCAGATTGGGGTAGTCGCCTCGCCAATCGATTTGCGAGAAGCGGAAGTCCAGGTAACCCAAGGCGCAGCCAACGGCGATGTCGGCCAGGCTGTGGTGGTTGCCATTGCACCAGGGGCGGTCGCCCAGGCCTTGGCTCATGGCTTGCAAGCTGGCGTTGACCTTTTGCAATTGGCGGTCGATCCAGGCGGTGGAGCGCTGCGCATCGGTGCGGCCTGGCCAGGTTTGCTCCATGCGGGCCAGCACGGCGGCATCCAGCAGGCCGTCCGCCAGAGCTTCCCAGGTGCGCACTTCCACGCGTTCGCGTCCGCTCAGGGGGATCAGTTTGCCCACGGGCGAGAGGGTGTCGACGTATTCGACGATCACGCGCGAGTCAAAAATCGCCTCGCCGCCTTCCATCACCAGGCACGGCACCTTCCCCAGGGGGTTGGATGCCATGATTTGGGTGTCAGCGGCCCAGACGTCCTCCACTTCGAACTTGTAGTCCAGCTTTTTTTCGGCCAACACCACACGCACTTTGCGTACGAAGGGGCTGGTCAGTGATCCTATGAGTTTCATTCTTGGTCACGATGCGTGTTTGGCAATGATTCTAGCGGCCGACTGCGCGGTGTCAAAAGCGTGGGTGTTTTCCCGTAACGAGGGCCATCAACAGGGGGTTGTCGTCATGGCTAAACCCAGGTAGGGCGGTTAAAGTCCGCATCACATGAACAATTCAGCTGTCCGTTCATCTGCGCGCGTATTTCGGTTGGTCGACCTGGACTCGGTTCGGGCGGGGCAGCCGCGCGTTGTCGCGGTGGAGGAAGCTGAGCCAGCACCAGTGATCGAAGGGCTTCGTCTGGCACCGTTGCGCTGGCCCGAGCCCATTGGCTCCGGCCCGGCGGCTGCACAGGCGGACCTGGTCACGCCGGTGGTGCAGGTGCGCGTCAAAGTGAACGCGCCGCTGCCGCGTCTGCCTCATGGGCAGGTCACGACCTTGCCGGTGACTTTTTCTGGCCTGCCGCTGGAATACGCGCGTTTGTGGTTGCGCAATGTCTTGCTGACGCTGTTGACCCTGGGTTTGTATGCCCCGTGGGCTCGCGTGCATGCGCAGCGCTATTTTTTGCGGCGCACACAACTGGCGGGTGAATGCCTGGACTATCACGCCAATCCGCTCGGGCTCTTGCCTCGTTATGCCCTGACCTGGGGGCTGATGGTGGGCGTGGTGGGGGCGTGGTCAGGCTCGCGTTTGGCGGGCATGTTGGCCTTGTCGCTGGCCCTGGCGGTGTTGCCTTTGCTGGTCTACATGAATTTGACGCATCGGGTCGCCCACATGAGCTGGGCCGGGCGTCGCTTGCGCTTTGATGGACGCTGCCAAGGGGTCTACCAGGCCATGTGGGCGCCGCTGGCCAGCGCCTGCGTGGTGGCTTGGCTGCTGATGGCGGCGCTGGCCTGGAATCGCCCTGGCGGCTGGTTTGCCTGGGGCATGGTGGCGGCCCTGTGGGGGCTGGCCATGCCGACGTTTGTATGGGTCTACTTCCAGTATCGCCAGCATCATCTGGTGCTGGGGCCGATTCGCTTGCTGTGGAAGGCGAGGCGCATGGCCGTGGCCCTGTTGTTTTGCAAGACGCTGGCGTGGCTGACCACCGTCGCAATGATGGTCGCAGGCCTGAGCGCCTTGGTGTTGGCCGGTGTGCTCACGGTGCGAGGCAAGGTCAGCACCCTGGTGCTGGTGTCGGGTTTGGTGGCGGTGGGGCTCTTGGTGCTGTCGGCCGTGTTGCCCTATGCCCAGGCGCGCTTGCAAAACCTGGTCTGGAGCAAGACCGGCAACCGTTATCTGCGTTTTCGCAGCCGTCTGTCGGTCAAAGGCTATGTGGCTCTGCAAATGCGCAGCGCCGTGCTGCTGGTTTTGACCTTGGGGCTGTACTGGCCCTGGGCGGTGGTGGCGGCTCGGCGGATGCGGACCGAGGCCCTGGTGGTCTGGGCGCGTGTCGAAACTGACGTTTTGAAGGCCAACTGGGCGCCCCGGTCGCCCCGCAAACGCGCCGGGCGAACTAAAATGGCGGGTTAGTCCCAAGACCGGGGGCGCAAGCCCCCTTTACGCCAGGTTAAGCCATGTCCTTGTCTGCTCTCACCGCTTTGTCGCCGCTGGACGGCCGTTATGCCGCCAAGGTGGCCGCTTTGCGTCCCCTGTTGTCTGAATTTGGCCTGATGCACCGTCGCGTGCAGGTCGAAATCGAGTGGTTCATTGCCCTGTCGGACGCCGGTCTGCCTGAGTTTGCACCTTTGTCTGCAGCCACCCGTGGCTACCTGCGTGGCCTGGCCGCCCGTTTTTCGGAAGCCGACGCCCAAGCCATCAAGGACATCGAAAAGACCACCAACCACGATGTGAAAGCCGTGGAGTACTGGATCAAGTCCAAGTTTGCGGGCCACACCGATCTGGAAAAAGCCGGCGAGTTCGTGCACTTTGCGTGTACCTCGGAAGACATCAACAACACCAGCCATGGCTTGATGCTCAAGGCCGCGCGTGAAGAGGTCTTGCTGCCGACGGTGGATGCCCTGATCGCCACCATGACGACCTTGGCCAAGACCATGGCTGAGATCCCCATGCTGAGCCGCACCCACGGCCAGACCGCCAGCCCCACCACCGTGGGCAAGGAAGTGGCCAACGTCGTGGCCCGTTTGAAGAACGCACGCGCACGCATCGCCGACGTCAAGCTGCTGGCCAAGATGAACGGCGCCGTGGGTAACTACAACGCGCACTTGTCGGCCTACCCTGAAAAGGACTGGGAAGCGTTCAGCCAGGCGGTGATCGAGAACCAACTGGGCTTGACCTTCAACCCCTACACCATCCAGATCGAGCCCCATGACTACATGGCCGAGCTGTTTGACGCCATCACCCGCACCAACACGATCTTGATCGACTGGTCGCGCGACGTGTGGGGCTACATCAGCGTGGGCTACTTCAAGCAAAAGACCAAGGCCGGCGAGATTGGCTCGTCCACCATGCCGCACAAGGTCAACCCCATCGACTTCGAAAACGCCGAAGGCAACCTGGGCCTGGCCAACGCCGTGCTGACCCACTTGAGCCAGAAGCTGCCCATCAGCCGTTGGCAGCGTGACCTGACGGACTCGACCGTGTTGCGCAACATGGGCGTGGCCATCGGTTACGCCATCCTGGCTTACGACAGCCTGGCCCGTGGCTTGGGCAAGCTGGAAGTCAACCCACAAATGCTGGCAGACGATCTGGACAGTGCTTGGGAAGTGCTGGCCGAGCCCATCCAGACCGTGATGCGTCGCTACGCTTTGCCCAACCCCTATGAGCGTCTGAAAGAGCTGACCCGTGGCAAGGCCATCACCCGTGAATCGATCCAGGCCTTCATCCAGACCCTGGAGCTGCCTGAAGCCGAGAAGGCTCGCCTGATGGAGATGACCCCAGGCAACTACATCGGCAAGGCCGTGGAGTTGGCCAAACGGATCTGAGTGTCGTTGGATCATCCCGTTGCGGCGCCTCATGGAGGGGCGCGACCTGTGTGAGTCTGCGCATCACGTAGACTCACCAGGATAAAAATGCAGGGGGCGGTCTATGAGGTTCAAGTCCAATAGTCGGACTGAGATGGGGGTGTGGTTCATGTTGATCGCACCCTTTTTGTTTGTGGCGCATGGTTTGCACAACCTGCATGCCCCAATGCAGACCTTTCATTGGACGGATGAGGTCGACTTTCATTGGCCCACCATTTTGCAGATGGCCAAGCAGTGGCCTGCCATCTCATTGGCCGACTATTCGTCTGCGACCACACCGTTGTTTCATCTTCTGTTTGCAGGGTTGGGCAAGCTGGTTGGGTTTGAGTTGTACAAGCTGCGTGCTTGCAACGTGATCATTTCCTTCATGGCCGTGGTGGTGTGGTATCGGCTGTGGCGCATCCAATTTGGGTTGAGTCCAGCTTCTGCAGGGGTGTTGTCCCTGTTCTTTCTGCTGTCGCCTTATTTTTTTGGTATCTCCTTTCTATTGCTGACAGACAACTTGGCTTGGTTGTTTTGTTTGTTGACCTTGCAGCAGTTCGTGGTGGCAAGGCAGAACGGCAGGCTGGCATCTTGGTTGGGAGCTTGCCTGTGCTTGTCTTTGGCCTTATTGACGAGGCAATCCATGTTCTGGTTGGGGGCCGTGGGTTTGGTGCTGGTGTTGCAGCCCATGGCCGCAACGCCACGTGGCATGCGTATCGGTTTGCTTGCCCTGGCGGTGGCACCGCTGGCCTGGCTGGTCTGGCTGTGGGGCGGATTGGTCCCGCCTTCCTTTCAGCAGGCGCATGAGGCGCGGTCTTTGTTGAACCTGCGTGCTGTGGGTTTCTCTTTGGCCCTGTTGGGGCTGTATGTCCCTTTGCTGGCGTTTGACCGAGTCACCAATGCGCTGGCTCGGCTCGATCAATATGCATGGCTGTCCTTGGTCGCTGGCCTGATCTACCTGTTGGCATTGCCAGTGGGTTCTTTGCCGTCGGATGATGGCTTGATCTGGCGTGTGTCGCGTAGTGCGCCATCATTGCTCGGTTCATCCGTCGTGTTCTGGCTCTTGATTCCAGCAGGCTGCGTGGCGTTGACCTTGCTGGTGCGTGACAACTGGCGCAGCCTGGGCGTGATCGCCTTGTTCGGTTTCATGCTGACGTCGATGGCGTCCGGCCTGCTTTACCAGAAGTACTTTGACCCTTTCATCCCCTTGTTTGTCTTGCTGACGCGTCAGCCTGGTCGAGATTTGACGCGCTCTGAAATGGCCATCGTGCTGTGCTTGTGTGCCGCATTCGTGGTTTATGCCTGGCTGCCCTATCGAGCTACTTAGCAGGCTGCGGAAATACCCATCGTGCACAGCTCCACTGCTGACGTGAAGTCTCGTTTTTCGACGGCGCGAGCCGCCTCCAACGTCGAATCGCCCCATTTCAAGCCCATTTCGACCTGATTTGAGGTCA
>JAGWTE010000117.1 GCA_028869095.1 Burkholderiales bacterium | reverse complement strand
GTGATCGAGCGGGCCGAGCCCCGTTATGCCGACAAGCTGGTGATGATGAGCGACATGGCCGCCGCAGGCAATGCGCGGCGGGCGTTTCAGCAGTTCTTTGAACAGGCCGTGCAACGCTGGATGAGCGGTCAGCACGATGCCGACTACCGCGAAACCTGGTCGGCCTTCAAGCTGCGTTGCCATGCGGCTTTGGATGACGTGGTGCAACAGTCTCAACAGCGGTCGCAACAACAGGCACCCAATGGCACGACCTTGGTGTTCACATCCGGGGGCTTTATCGCGATGGCGTGCCAGCGCTTGTTGGGCATTCCTGACGCACACGCCTTTACACTGAACTGGACATTGGTCAACGGGGGCGTGACCAAGCTGGCGGTGGGCTCGCAAGGCCCGCGTCTGTTGTCGGTCAATGAGCACGCCCACTTCGAAGGTCCGCAAGCGGCTTTGCTGACCTACCGTTGACCTCAACCATTTTCAGTTGAGGAGCGCAGCATGAAGCGAAGGATGACGGGTTCGGTATCGAAGGTGCTGGCTGGGGTCTTGGCCCTGGTGCTGGTCGGCGGGGCCATTGGGGTGAGCAAGGCGTGGGCGCCCGATCGCACGGTGGCTGAACTGCAAGCCCAATATGCGCCCCCTCCTTCGCAATTGGTCGCCATCGATGGCATGACCGTGCACCTGCGCGATGAGGGGCCGCGTGACGACTCGCAGCCCATCGTGCTGCTGCATGGCACCTCGGCCAGCCTGCACACCTGGGAGGGTTGGGTCACGGCGCTCAAGGGGCAACGCCGCGTCATACGGTTTGACTTGCCGGGCTTTGGTTTGACCGGCCCTTCACCCGATCACCAGTACACGGTGCAGCGCTATGTGCGCTTCATCACGGCGGTGTATGACCATCTGGGGCTGCAGCACAGCGTCTTGGGCGGCAACTCTTTGGGCGGGGCGCTCGCTTGGGAAACGGCTCTGGCCATGCCGGGCCGGGTCGACAAGTTGATCTTGGTGGATGCGGCTGGTTACCCCATGCAGGCGCAGTCGGTGCCCATCGGCTTCAAGCTGGCGCAGATCGAGTCGCTCAAGCCCATCATGAGCAAGTTGCTGCCGCGTGGCATGGTCGAATCCAGCGTGCGCAATGTCTATGGGGATCCGTCCAAGGTCACGCCCGAGTTGGTGGATCGCTATTACGACCTGACCTTGCGCGAAGGCAACCGCGCGGCCCTGAGCGAGCGCTTCAAGCAAAGCGTGTGGGGGGCGGATGCCAATCAGATTCCGCGCATCAAGCAACCTACCTTGATCCTGTGGGGTGAGCAAGATCACCTGATCCCGCTCAACCAAGGTCAGCATTTCAAGCAAGACATCGCCGGCAGCCAGTTGGTGGTGTTTCCCGGCCTGGGGCATGTGCCCCATGAAGAAGACCCTGCCCAGACGGTGGCGGCGGTCAAGACCTTTTTGAACCTTCACTGACCTCTCGACTTTCTCAACGCAAGGCAAGCCATGTCCAAACCCGTTCGCAAGACCATTTTGATCACCGGCGCCAGTTCGGGCCTGGGCGAGGGCATGGCCCGTCTGTTTGCCGCCATGGGGCGCAACCTGGCTTTGTGTGCCCGTCGCCTGGACCGGCTGGAAGCCTTGAAGGCCGAGCTGCTGAAAAAGCATCCCGGCATCCGCATCGAACTGCGTGCCCTGGATGTGAATCAGCACGATCAGGTCTTCGCCGTGTTCAACGATTTCAAGCAGACCTTCGGCACCATTGACCGCGTCATCGTCAATGCCGGCCTGGGCAAGGGCCAGCCCATTGGCAAGGGCCGCTTTGATGCCAATTTGCAAACCGCGCAGACCAATTTCATCGCGGCCTTGGCGCAGTGCGAAGCGGCGGTGGCCATCTTCCGCGAGCAAAAGGCCGGGCATCTGGTGACGATTTCGTCCATGAGTGCGATGCGGGGCTTGCCACGCAACCTGACCACCTATGCGGCCACCAAGGCGGGCTTGGCGGCCTTGACCGAAGGCATCCGCGCGGATCTGCTCAAGACGCCGATCAAGGTCAGCACCATCTTCCCGGGCTACATCGAGACCGAATTGAGCGGCAAGTCGGCGGGCAAGACGCCGCTGATGGTCGATGGCGAGTCGGGCAGCCGAGCCCTGGTGGCGGCCATCGAGCGCGAGCCCGCCAAGGCCTGTGTGCCGGCCTGGCCTTGGACCTTGATGGGGTGGTTCATGCGCAACGCGCCTTTGAGCGTTGTGGCCAAGATGAGTTGACCGGGCGCGAACTAATGCCGCTCAGTGAAGGGGCATGGTCTGCCCTCACTTGTCAGTTCCGCCTCCTGCGCGCAAGAATCAAACCGTGATCCATCTCGGTTGGGGAGTGTGAGGCATGCCATCGGTCCTGTTGGTGCATGGTGATGCACGCACGCGCGACAGCGTGGCCCTGGCTTTGAGCGAGATGGGTTGGCAGACGACGGTCTGTGCCGATGCCGCCTCTGGCTGGACGGCTGTTCTGCAAGATGCGTTTGACCTGATGCTGTGGGATGCGGCTCAAACCACGATTGAGGGCGATGCGCTGTCGACCTTGCTGACTGCATCGGGGCACCAGGGGCCCGTCTGGACCTTGACGACGTCGGATCTGCGGGGGGATGCCTTTGTGCACCCTGAGGGCGAGCGCGGTTTGAGTGGCCGCCTGATCTGGTCAGGGCAGATCGACGAAGCGTGGCGTCAGGCTTTGGCGCCTCTGTTGCCTGAGGACGGGGATGCCCCTTCTGGTTCTGCGGGCTCTTCACGCTGGGAGGGCCTGACCTTCGAGGCCCTGCCCGGCTTTGAACGCTTGCTGGCCCGATACCGGCAGCGCTTGCCGGGGCAGATGGCGGACATCTGCGCGGCCTGGCGGCAACACGACCGTGCCAGCTTGCAACACCTGGCGCATGCGCTCAAGGGTACGGCAGAATGCTTTGGTCTGCCCGAGGTGTCGCGTCTGGCAGCCCAGATTGAGCACACGGCGGCACAGGGCGAGGCGGCCGTGGTGGCTTCGTGGATCGGTCAACTCGACGCCGTGGTGCGCGAGGCCGTGGGCGCTGATGATGGCGCCCACGCAGCAGGGGAATCGGTATGAGTCAAGGTGGGGACCCGGGTGTCCAGCAGAACGTCCATAAGGCTGACATCCTGATCGTGGATGACGTGGGCAGCAGTCGTGAACTGTTGGGTGGGCTGCTCAAGCAGGTCACCGTCATGCCGGTTCGCATGGCGCGCAATGCACAAGAAGCCATTGAAGCGGTGCGGGATCGCACGCCAAGGCTGATTTTTCTGGACATCGATTTGCCGGACCAAAGCGGGCTGGATTTGCTGCGCCGCTTCCATGAGCACGACCCGAACACCTTCATCGTGATGGTGTCAGGTGTGGGGACACCACACAACGTCAAAGACTCGCGGGAAAACGGGGCCTCGGCCTTCATCCTCAAGCCCTACAAGCCCCAAAAAGTCATCGAGTCGCTGATGCTGTTTGAGCGCATGACCGGGCAGCCCGTGCTGCGGCCCTCGGAGCATTGATCGGACACGGATCTGGCATGGAGGGGCCTGGCGCCCGGATTCAAGTCAGAGCGGGCACAACTGACGAACCGTGTCGATCAGTTGTGAGGGTTGAAAGGGCTTGCTGATCCAGGCGGACAGACCCAAGGCTTGCGCCTCGGCTTGTTTCTCGATTTGGCTGACGGTGGTCAGCATGACCACCGGCGTGTGTTGGTAGGGGCTGTTGCGCAGATGGTGAACAAAGGCCAGGCCGTCCATGTCAGGCATGTTCAGGTCGGACACGATCAGGTCAATGGCTCGGCCATCCAGCAGTTCGCAGGCAAGCCGCCCGTTGACGGCTTCGATCACCTGGTAGCCCGCGCGCTCAAGCCCCACCTTGATCACCATGCGAAAGCTACCCGAGTCGTCGACGATCAAAATGGTTTTGCTCATTTTTCGCTGTCAAAGAAGTAGGTGGTGCGCTTGCGCGGTGACAGGTAGGCAAGGGCCTCCGGACTCAGTTGTTGAGGACGCATGGCTTTGGTGACCGACACATCGGGTTCGGTCTCCAGGTCCACCAAAATGGCTTCTTCTTTGGGGACGGCCGGGTCGTAGATGAGCACCACCGGGCGCAGGGGTTTGGTGGTGTTTTGCGAGACCACCAGACCGGTGGCGCCATTGCTCAACACCACGATGGTGCCCGGTGGGTATACGCCCATACAGCGCACAAAGGTGCTCAGCGCCAGCGGGTCGAACTGTGCGCGGTGTTGCGAGAACAAGGTGGACAGCGCTTCGTGCGGGGTCAGGGCCTTGGCCAGGTTGTGGGGGTTGCACAGCTCGTCATAGGCGTTGACCAGCGACACGATGCGCGACAGCAGGGACATTTGCGCGGCGCGCAGGTTGGCGGGGTAGCCGCTGCCATCGACCCGCTCATGGTGCTGGGCGATGACTTGTAGCACGTCGGGGGGCAGGCCCATTTTTTGCCCGATCTTGACGCCGTATTCCGGGTGCTGGTGATACAGGCTGAGTTCGGCCTTGCTCAGCGGATCGGTGCTTTTGAGGATGCGTGGGGGGATTTCGGCTTCGCCAATGTCATGGAACAAGGCCGCGATCCCGACCTGCTGCACCGTTTGTGCCGGCGCCTTGAGTTCCTTGGCCAGCATCATGGACAGCAAGGCCACGTTCAAGGCGTGGTGGTAGACGTCCTCGTGCCCGACCCGGTCGGCCATCAATTGGATGGAGACATCGGCCTCGACCAGCATGGACGAGGCAATGCCCTCCACCAGGAGGCGGGCGGTTTCTTTGACCTCTTCGGGATGGGTGAACAGGCCTTGCGCCATGGACTTGACCGATTTGGCCGCGTTGACCAGTTGTTTTTCGCAGGCGCTGGCTTTGGCTCGCTGGGCCGACAGCTTTTGCAGCCGCTCGCGTTTGTTGCTCAGGGCCTGTTCGTCCTCTTTGGGCGGCGGCGGGATCAGGGAGGTCTTGGTCTGAGGCGCATTGGCGGGTGGCGGGGCCAGCGGGGGGCCGTCGCTTTTGTCCGGCACATAGCGAATGCGCTTCAAGCCCAGGGATTGGATCGTGGCGATCTGGTCCTGGGTCTTGATCTTGAAGCTGGAGAAGGTGAAGGGGTGCTCGGTCCAGCTCAAATCCAGGTGGACATACAACCCCACGCGCAGTTGTTCTGGGAGCACATAGGGGCCCGCTGCATCGGCTTGCTCCACTTGCTTGCTCATCATGTGTCTCAGTGTGAAAGGGGTTCAACCGATGTGCTTGCTGACCACATCCAGCAACTGCTTGGGGCTGAAGGGTTTGGTCAGGTAGCCGTCTGCGCCTGCCTGTTTGCCCTGATGGCGATCTTGCTCCTGACCTTTGGCGCTCAGGATGATGATTTTGATCTTTTTGAAGGTGGCGTCGGCCTTGAGCTTTTGGCAAACTTCAATGCCATCCATCGTGCCTGGCATCATCACATCCAGCAACATCAGGTCGGGTTGCAGTTGCCTGGCCGAGGCATAGCCCCCATCGCCACTATCGGCTTCGTGGATGTCATAGTCTTCTAATTCCAGGGTCATGCGAATCAATTCGCGGATGTCCGCCTGGTCTTCAACGATCAGCACACGTTTCATGTCGCGCTCCATGCTCTCGGCCATATGTTGCGCTCA
The DNA here is from genome assembly GCA_028869095.1 of Burkholderiales bacterium. Lineage (GTDB taxonomy): Bacteria > Pseudomonadota > Gammaproteobacteria > Burkholderiales > Burkholderiaceae_C > Aquabacterium. The sequence goes on along the minus strand of JAGWTE010000117.1, from coordinate 3,312 downwards.
GGTTTTCCGGGTGAACGCCGAAGAAAGCCAGTGAACCGGAGATTTTTTGCATCATGGACCAATATTTCCATCGCGTGTTGACTGGGGGCATCCGTCGCACGGATCACCTGATGTTGGCGCTGGCCTGGGCGAATGCCTTGGTCCTGTGGGGGGTGTCCGCCGGGCATGGTCATGCGGCGTGGGGCGTTGGGGCCGCGATATCGGCCGTGGCAGCCTTGGTAGCGCACCGGGTTGCGGTGCACCAGGCTGTGGGGCGTTGTGTCATGGCGGCATGCCTGTTGGTCGCGGTGAGCCTGCAGATGCACGTGGCGCCGGATGGGCCGGTGCCTTATGTCAATGCCATGGTGGTCATTGGCCTGTTGGTGACGTATCACCGCTGGCCGCTGGTGGTCTTGGCCGGTGTCACCTTCGCGGCCAACATTGCCTGGTTGCACGGGCGTTCGCAAGACCTGTCGGTGGTGGGCAGTGCGGTGGGCCTGCTCTTGTTGCACACGGCTTGGATGGCGCGCATGGCCTGGGCACATCGCAAACTGGAGGCAGAATGGTTCGAAATCGACTTTCTGATTCATGCCATGGGCCATGGTGGCGCGATTCGCTTGAACCTGGATGTGTTGCGTGCCGATTCGCCAACGGGGCGCAGGCTTAAGGACGTGCAGCAACGCATGGGCGTGGCCTTGGGCGAGATGCAGTCCACCACGGTCACGGTGCAGCAGGCCGCGCAGGTGCTGACTACGGGCAGTGACGAATTGAAAGGGCGCACCAACAGCACCGCCTCAGGGCTGCGGGATGTGAGCATGTGCCTGGAGCAAATCGGGGTCATCGTGCAAAGCAGTGCGCAAGCCTCACAAGAGGCGCGTGTGATGGCGGCCAAGGCCACCGAGCGCGCCCAGGCGGGACGTGAGGTGGTCGATCGGGTTGTGAACACGATGGACGATATTCAGCGCTCGTCCCGCCAAATCAGCGAGATCACGGCGGTGATCGAAGGCATTGCCTTCCAGACCAATTTGCTGGCGCTCAACGCCGCAGTGGAAGCGGCGCGTGCGGGCGAGCAGGGGCGCGGTTTTGCCGTGGTGGCGGGCGAGGTGCGCAACCTGGCCAAACGCTCGTCGGAGGCGGCGCGTGAGATCAAGACCCTGATTGACACCTCGGTGCAGACGGTGCGAGCCGGGACCCAACTGGCCAGCACGGCGGGCGAGACGATGGTGGACATCGTGGGGGCCGTTCGCGGCGTGGGGGATGCGTTTGAGCAGTTGTCCAATGACAACTCGGAACATGCGGATGGCATCGTGGCCCTGAGTGCATCGGTGCGTGAGCTCGATGAGGCCACGCAGCGCAACATCTTGGTGGCGGAGCAGGCTGGCCAGGTGGCAGAAAACCTGTTGGCACATGCCTCGGCCATGGCTGAGGTCTTGCGGTCCTTCAAGCTGGCTGAGGGGGCCGCGCCGGTTGGCGGTGCCGTCTTGCCCGTGGGGCGGCTTGAGCCCACGGCTCAGCCAGGTGCGGGGGCCGCTTCCGCTCTCCCATCTGCGGGGACAGCGAACCGCAGCGAGTCCGCGGTGGAGTTCTTCTGATGCGCGAGCCTGGCTCGGGCCAGTGGGGATGGATGCGCTTCCTGATGGAGGCGTTGTCCATTGTGGCTGGGGCCGAGTTTGGGGTGATGCTGCTGTTGCCGCTGGTGGCAGCCGGCGTCACCGGATGGCAGGAGGCCCTGCTCGATACCAGCTTGCTGACGCTGGTGGCCGCACCGTTGCTGGTGTGGCGAGCGCGACGCTGGGCGGCGCAATCGACCGGTCCCGATCTGCCCATGGCCCGTCCTGGGACGGGGGCGAGTGTCAGGTGGGCGGCCGGATTGTTTGTGTTGGGGGGCTGCCTGTCCTTTTGGGTGGCGATGGGTTTGGCCCGCAATCAGCGGCAGGAAGCCGCGTTGCGCTTTGACCAGGCGACGGAGCACATTCGCGATGCCGTGGATGAGCGCTTTGTGCGCGCGGTGGATGGGTTCAGCGGCTTGAAAAGCACCATGGCGACGATGAGCCGTGAATTGAGTGCGCAAGAGTTCCGTGTCTGGTTTTCAAGCCGCTACGGCAGTGAAGGTTTGCCGGGCATCCGCGGGCTGGGGTTCATCCGTCACGTGGCGCGAGCCGACTTGCCTGATTTTGTGGCCCATGAACGTGAGCAGGGCGAGCCGGCTTTCACGGTCAGGACAGCGGGACAGGCGCCGGACCTGTACGTCATCACCCGCATCGAGCCGCGGGCCAGCAACCTTCCAGCATGGGGGTATGACATCGGGTCGGAGACCGTGCGCCGGCAAGGGGTGCGAGAGGCGGTCCGCTCGGGCGAGCTGACCTTGTCGCGTCGCGTGACCTTGGTGCAAGACGGGCTCAAGCGTCCCGGCTTCTTGCTGTTCATGCCCGTCTATCGACCCGGTGCACCGGTTGCGACGCCCGATGAGCGGGAGGCGGCGTTGGTGGGCTTGATCTATGTCCCCATCGTCGTGGAAGAGTTGTTGTCGGGCATTGGCCAGGAGCTGTCCGGCATGGGGAATTTTGGCCTGTTCGATTCACCGACGCTGTCGCCCGAGTCTTTGTTGGCGGGCCGTTGGCCTGGCGCTTTATCGGATGGTGCGCCCGGACACCTGGCGCGGCGCTACATGCTGTATGTGGGGCGCCAGCCTTTGATCCTGGACGTGGAGGCCACGCAGTCCTTTGAGGTGGGGGCCGTCAACTCGACCCCGGTCTGGATGGGCTTGTTGGGGCTGACCCTGAGCGGTGCCTTGGCCTTGACGGTCTGGCTCTTGCGTTCGGGTCAGCACCGCGCTGAAAACCTGGCCGAACGCATGACCCAGGATTTGCAGCAGGCCAAGCAGGCGGCAGAAATCGCGCTGCGCGACAGCCAGGCCCTGCTCTACACGCTCAATCAGTTTTCGATGGTGTGCCTGACCTCGCCGGACGGGACCATCGTCGACGTCAATGAGGCCCTGTGCCAGACCAGCGGCTATGCGCGTGAGGACCTGTTGGGGCATAACCCGCGCATCTTGGGGTCGGGCACGCATGAGCCGTTTTTCTGGATCGAAGTCTGGCAGACCTTGCTGCACGGGCACCCCTGGTCCGGGCAACTGTGCAATCGCAACCGCGATGGTGCGCTGTACTGGACGCAGTGCGTGATTGCGCCCATGCTCAATGGCCGGGGCGAGGTGGACAAGTACATCTCCATCGCCTACGACATCACCGAGACCCGGAGGATTCAGGACGAGTTGTCGGCCAACGCCGAGCGCTACAACCTGGCCATTGACGGCGGCAGCGACGGCTTGTGGGA
>JAGWTE010000116.1 GCA_028869095.1 Burkholderiales bacterium | reverse complement strand
GTGCATCGAAGCCGCCCTGCCGCTGGGGCACCTGTGGCGTGGCGTCACGGCACGCCAGCGCGCGCTCGAGATCTTCAGCGAACTGCGGGTGTGGGACACCGAGCACAACAACGGCGTGCTGATCTACCTGTTGCTGGCCGAACACCGGATCGAAGTGCTGGCCGACCGTGGCCTGATGCACAAGCTCAACGATGCCGATCATTGGGAAAAACTGGTTGGCCAACTCTCTGCGAACCTGGGTCAAGGTGGCTTGGAAGCAGGTTTGCAAACGGCCATCGACCAAATCGGCCAATTGCTGCAACGCCACTACCCACTGCTCAAAGGGCAGGCCAACCCCAACGAATTGCCCGACAGCATCGTGTTGATCTGAACGCGGCTGAACCCGTGCGAGACCGCTAGACTTGCGGTCCATGAAAGTCGCCGACATCCCCGCGTTTTTTGCCACGCTGCAAGCCGCCAACCCGAACCCGGAAACCGAGCTGGAATACAGCACGCCGTTTGAGTTGCTGACCGCCGTGCTGCTGTCGGCGCAGGCCACGGACGTGGGCGTCAACAAAGCGACACGCAAGCTCTTCCCGGTGGCCCACACGCCTCAACAAATCCTGGACTTGGGAATGGACGGCTTGTGCGAGTACATCAAGACCATTGGCCTGTACAAAAGCAAGGCCAAGCACCTGCTGGCAACCTGCCGCATGCTGATCGACCTGCATGGCAGTGAGGTACCCCGCACCCGCGAAGCCTTGGAGGCCCTGCCGGGCGTGGGCCGCAAGACGGCCAATGTGGTGTTGAACGTGGCCTTTGGCGAGCCCACCTGCGCGGTCGACACCCACATCTTTCGGGTGGGCAACCGCACGGGCCTGGCACCCGGCAAAACACCGTTGGAGGTGGAGTTGAAGCTGCTCAAGCGCATCCCGTCTGAGTACAAGCTGCACGCCCACCACTGGCTGATCCTGCATGGCCGCTACATCTGCCAGGCGCGCAAGCCGCGTTGCTGGGAATGCAGTGTGTCCACCTACTGCCAGTTCAAGCCCAAGACCGCTGCCCCCACTTAACTCAAGCCCTCTTTGACCGTGGGATAGCGCAGGCGCAGGCGCAAGTCGGCGGTCAGACGCTGGTTGATCAAGCGACGCGACTCGGACCAGAAGGACATCTGCATGGCACTCAGCGTTTGGGCCGCTTCTTGCCGCGTCACACGGGGCGGGCGAGCCAGGCCGTGGTGATCGGCCACCCAGTCAAAGTAATCGCCCATGCGCATCTCGGTGTGGTCGCTGGCATGCAGCACGCGCCCCGGTTTGCCGCGCCATAAGGCCATCACGCTGATGCGGGCCAGGTCATCGGCATGGATGTGGTTGGTGTAGACATCGTCGGCCTCGACCAACACGGGCGAGCCTTTGGCCACGCGGTCTCGGGGATGCCCGCCTTCGCGGTCAGCCGCATAGATGCCGGGAATGCGCAGGATGCTCACGCGGGTGCCTGAGCGGTGAATCTGTTGACGCCCAAACCAGCGCACACGTGATTCGGCATCCACCCGGCGACGGGCCCGGTCGGTGGCTGGCGCCAAAGGACGCGTCTCGTCAAAGCGGGCGCCTTGCGCATCGCCATAGACCCCGGTCGTGCTGCCATAGACCAGGGCTCGCACCCCACCGCGTCTACCCAAGGCAGCCAACACATGAGCCGTACGGGTGTCGAGCGCGCCCTGCGAAGGCGGCGGCACCATGTGCACCACGTACTGCGCCAAGCCGGCCAGGCGGGCCAAGGAGGCAGGCTGATCCAGATCGCCGACCAAGGGCGTGATGCCCTGCTCCCGCAAAGCCTGCACGCGATCAGGCTGCGACGTCAGGGCCCGCACCCGGCCATGTCCTCGCATCAATTTGGCCACGCGCAGCCCCACGTCACCACAACCCACGATCAAAACACGGGGTCGTTTGAACTGGGACAAACGGGCAGGTTGCGGGTAGTACATGCGGGCACCGGGTCTTGAGCGAAAATCGCGGTCTGCCCATTTTCCCTGTTCAGAGGTCGTGTTCATGAGCTTTTCGGTCCACATTCAACCCAGTGGTCGCGAATTCACCATGCAGCGGGACGAAACCGTGCTCGGCGCGGCCATCTCCGCTGGCGTGGGTCTGCCCTATGGCTGTAAGGACGGCGCCTGCGGATCGTGCAAGTGCAAACTGGTCGAAGGCCGTGTGATCCATGGTGCCCACCAAGCCAAAGCCTTGTCGGACGAGGAAGAAGCCGCGGGCTACCTGCTGACCTGCTGCGCCACCCCGCAAACCGATCTGGTCATCGAGGCCAAACAGGTGGTGGGCATGGGCGACTTCCCGGTTCAAAAAATGCCCACCCGTGTGATCAGCATGGAACGTGCTGCACCCGATGTCATCATCCTCAAGTTGCAACTGCCAGCCAACAACAGCTTTGGCTTCCGTGCGGGCCAGTATGTCGAGTTCATCCTCAAAGAGGGCGGACGCCGCAGCTATTCGATGGCCAATGCGCCGCACACCTTGAAAGACGCGCCCAGCAGCATCGAGTTGCACCTGCGGCACATGCCCGGCGGCAAGTTCACCGACCACGTGTTCGGCAACATGAAGGAAAAAGAGATCCTGCGCATGGAAGGCCCCTTCGGCACCTTCTTCTTGCGTGAAGACTCTGAACGCCCCATTGTGCTGCTGGCATCGGGCACGGGCTTTGCGCCCATCAAGGCCATCATCGAGCACATGCGCCACCAAGGCATCACCCGCCCCACCCGCTTGTACTGGGGCTGCCGCGCCAAGCCCGACCTGTATCTGCACGAATGGGCCGAACAACAGGCGCGCGAGCTGCCTTGGCTGACTTACGTGCCCGTTCTGTCTGAGCCCACTGAACAAGACGCCTGGACCGGCCGCACCGGCTTCGTCCACCAGGCTGTGCTGCAAGACCTGCCAGACCTGTCCGCACACGAGGTCTATGCCTGTGGCGCGCCGGTCATGGTTCAATCAGCCCAACGCGACTTTGAAAAGCAGGCCGGCTTATCTGACGAATACTTCTACGCCGACGCCTTCACCAGCGAAGCCGACAAACACTGACAGGAGCGCCCATGTCCTACGACACGAACAACATCTTTGCCAAGATCCTGCGGGGCGAGATCCCCTGCATCAAGCTGTACGAAGACGAGCACACGCTGGCCTTCATGGACATCATGCCCCACACCGAAGGGCATGCCTTGGTGATCCCCAAAGAAGCGGCCACCACCTTGTTTGAGCTGTCAGACGACGCGGCCGCCGCCTGCATGCGCACCGTGCGCAAGATTGGTCACGCGCAAAAGAAAGGCCTGGGCGCCGAAGGCATCGTGCTGATGCAACTCAACGGCCCCGAGGCTGGCCAAAGCGTGCCGCACTATCACATCCATGTGATCCCTGGCTCCATTGCCGACCTGCGCAAACCCCACTCGGCCCACATGGCCGATCAAGGTCACCTCAAGGTCTTGGCAGACAAGATCGTCGCGGCGCTGTAAGCGCATTTGCACACAACGCACCTGTAGTCGTCCGCCCCATCCGGCTCACACGCCTCGTCACACTGGCTCAGTGTGCAGCCGGTACCCTGCCCTCATTTCGTGGGTCGTCCGGACTTCGACACGCTCGGACGCCTGCGCCTATTTCCAATACAAGCACACAGGGCGTGCGCGGGACTTTCAGGTGACAAGCAAAGATGCACTCCACTCCGGAAAACACATTGCCGGCTTAGATGTCATTCGTGGCATGGCCATCTTGATGGTGGTCACCTATCACGGCTTCAACTCCATCAGCCCCCAGAATCTAAGCGCCATGCCGGACTGGTTTCAGTTGGCATGTGTCTACTCGGGCTTTCTGCACCTGGGCGTGCATCTGTTTTTTATCTTGTCTGGATTCTTGATTACCAGAATCCTATTGGACTCAAAAAACAAACCCGACTACTACAAAAACTTCTACTTGCGTCGAATCGCCAGAATCGCCCCCGCCTATCTCCTTGTGCTTGCGGCACTTTTAATAAGCGGCTACATCTCGCTCAAGTATGCTTTGGTTTGCCTATTATTCATGTGCAACATGCCAGGCATTCTTGGCGTCAGAAATGAATATGGCCCGCTCTGGTCTCTTTCCGTTGAAGAGCAATTTTATCTAGCCTGGCCTTTTGTCGCCAAAAAACTCAATCAACGACAGTTATTCGTCCTGGCCGCATCCATCATCATTCTGTCTCCTGGACTGCGATGGATCCTTCAGTTTGGGCCAACGGCATTGCGTGACATCCATTTCAAAACCTGGGCTGTGTCGGATTTTTTTGCCGCCGGTGCATTGGCCGCTTTATGCATCCACAACTCAGTCAAGGTCAAACCCATTGGCTGGCTCGCTGTCCTGGCCGGACTCATCTCAGTTTGGATGCAATTCAACACAGGCAACTGGGGCTCGCCTCTTGACAAAGCACTCTACCCCACCCCTTATCTCATGCTATTTACCGGCATCATATTGCTGGCATACGATGCTCAGAAAATGGAGCGCAGCAAACTGGGGAGGTTTTTCTGCTTTTTCGGAGAAATAAGCTACGGACTTTATTTGATCCATCAATTTGTTTTTGATGTCACGTCCCAGCAATTTGCGACCATTGGCATGGTGTCAGTGCAAATGCATGTTGCCGTACAACTGACACTCGAATTTGGCATCGCAACGTTGATCGCCTTGGTCTCCAGACGAACCATTGAAGCCTGGTTCCTGTCTCGAACCTCAACAAGTCAGTCCACCAAGGAGATACGCCTCCATCAAGCTGCGTTAAACACCTAAGTACGCGGCCTGCACTTGCGGGTCGCGCAGCAAATCACTGGCGGCGCCTGACAGCACCATCTCGCCCGAATCGAGCACGTAGGCGCGATGGGCCAACTCCAGCGCACGGTGGGCGTTTTGCTCCACCAGCAACACGGTCACGCCTTGTTTGGACACGTCCTGCACGACCTGAAAAATCTGGTCGACCATGATGGGCGCCAGGCCCATCGAAGGCTCATCCAGCAGCAACAGCTTGGGACGTGCCAGCAAGGCCCGGCCCATCGCCAGCATTTGCTGCTCGCCGCCTGACAAGGTGCCTGCCAGTTGGCGATGGCGCTCCTTCAAACGCGGAAAGCGCTGGTACACCGACTCCATGTCCGCGTCGACCTGATCATCACGACGCAGGTAAGCGCCCATGCGCAGGTTCTCTTCAATCGTCATGCGGGTGAAGATGCCACGCCCTTCGGGCACCATGACCAAGCCTTGCGACACCAGGTCCCAGGCGCCCTGCCCTTTGAGGCTGCGGCCTTGGTACTGCATCTCGCCTGACTGAGGCTGCAACAGACCGCAAATGGCTTTGAGCGTGGTGGTCTTGCCCGCGCCATTGGCACCAATCAAACTGACCAACTCACCGGGGAACAACTCCAGGCTCAGACTCTTGACCGCCTGGATGCCCCCATAGGACACATTCAGGTGCCGCACTGACAACAAGGGCTCACTCATCACATTCCTTGCTTTGTTTTGGCCACTGTCACGCCGGTTGATGGGCCGAGCCCAGATACGCGGCAATCACGGCCGGGTCTTGCTGCACCTGCGCGGGCTGGCCCGAGGCAATCAGCTTGCCCTGGTCCAGCACGGTCACGTGGTCGCACAGGCCCATCACCAACTTGACGTCGTGTTCGATCAAGAGCACCGCGCGGCCTTGGTCTCGAATGCGCTCGATCAGGGCACGCAATTGCACCTTCTCGGTGGCATTCATGCCGGCGGCGGGTTCGTCCAAGGCCAACAACTTGGGCTCGGTGGCCAAGGCCCGGGCGATCTCCAGGCGGCGCTGGTCGCCATAGCTCAAGGTGCGCGCGGTCTGCTTGGCTTTATGGGCCAGGCCCACAAACTCCAACAGCGCCATCGCATCACACGTGATCTGCTCTTCTTCGCGCACAAAGGCGCGCGAACGCACGATGGCATGCCACCAGCTCACACGCGTGCGAACGTGGCGGCCTACCCGCACATTGTCCAAAGCCGACATCTCGGCAAACAAGCGGATGTTCTGGAAGGTGCGGGCAATGCCCGCTTGCGCCACCTTGTGCACCGCAGTCGGCCGATAGGCTTGGCCTGCCAATTCAAACCGCCCCTGGTCCGATGGCACCAAGCCCGTGATGACGTTGAAGAACGTCGTCTTGCCCGCGCCATTGGGCCCGATCAAGCCGTGCACTTGTCCAGGCTGAATCGACAAACCCACATCGCTCAAAGCCTGGACGCCGCCAAAGCGTTTGGACACGCTGGCCACCATCAACAAGGGCGTGCTCATACGCGGCCTCCGGCGCTGTCATCGCCCAGCATCTGGTCTTCATGCCGGGGCGAGGGCCACAGGCCACGTGGGCGCAACAACATGATGCCGATCATGGCCAGGGCCACCAGCAATTGGCGCAAGATGGCCGCATCCAGACGTCCATCGGTCATGGCTTGCAAGGGGCCCGCCACATAGCGCAGCACCTCGGGCAAAGCCGCCAGCATGAAGGCCCCCAGGATGACGCCGGGGATGTGGCCCAGGCCGCCCAACACCACCATGGCCACGACCATCACCGACTCTTGCAGGCTGAACGACTCAGGCGAGACAAAGCCCTGGAAGCTGGCGAACAAGACGCCCGACACACCTCCAAACGTGGCACCCAAGCCAAAGGCCAGCAGCTTGAGGTTGCGTGTGTTCAGGCCCATGGCCTTGGCCGCGATCTCGTCTTCACGGATGGCCACCCAGGCACGGCCCAAACGAGAGTCATGCAAACGGGTACAGAAGACCACGGCCAGCACCACCACGGCCAGGAACAGGTAGTAATGCAGCGTGACCGACTCCAAGGTCAGGCCAGCGATGTGCCAGGGCTCGCCCAGGCTGACGCCACCGACACGGAAGGGATCGATGCTGTCGATGCCTTTGGGGCCATTGGTGATGTTGATCGGGGCATCCAGGTTGCCGATGAACACACGGATGATTTCGCCAAAACCCAAGGTCACGATGGCCAGGTAGTCACCGCGCAACTTCAAGGTCGGCGCCCCCAGCAAGACGCCCGCCAGCGCCGCGGCGCCCGCGCCCAAAGGGATCGCCAGCCAGATCGGCGTGTGCAAGCCGTGGGGGAACATGGCCGCCACCGCCGGCAAAGCCTCGGTCAGGTGCGGCGAGGCCAGCAAGGCAAACATATAGGCGCCCACCGCGTAAAACGCGATGTAGCCCAGGTCCAGCAGGCCGGCCATGCCGACCACGATGTTCAAGCCCAAGGCCAGCAGGATGTACAGCAAGGCCACGTCGACGATGCGCACCCAGGCTTGGCCAAAGCCTTGCAGCAGCAGTGGCAACACGGCCAGCGCCAGCGCACTGAGGATGAAAGTCAAGAGACGTTTGTTCATGCTGCAGACCTCATCAAGCGCGATCGGCCACGCGCTCGCCCAGCAAGCCTTGAGGCCGCAGGGTCAGGATCAGGATCAGCACGGCAAAGGCAAAGATGTCCTGGTAGTTGCTGCCCAACACACCGCCGGTCAGATCGCCGATGTAGCCTGCGCCCATGGACTCAATCAGGCCCAACAGCAAACCGCCCACCATGGCCCCAGCCAGGTTGCCGATGCCGCCAAACACCGCAGCAGTGAAGGCTTTGAGCCCGGGCAAGAAGCCCATGGTGTGCTGCACCGAGCCATAGTTGACCGCCCACATCACGCCCGCCAACGCCGCCAAGGCAGCGCCGATCACGAAGGTGGCCGAGATGACCTTGTCCGGCTGCACACCCATCAGCTGCGCCACACGGGGGTTCTCGGCCGTAGCCCGCATGGCCCGGCCCAGACGCGTGCCATGGATCAAGGCCATCAAGCCCGCCAGGGTCACCGCTGTCACCGCCAGGATCAGGATCTGCGCGACGTTGATGGTGGCGCCGAAAACATCGTAAGGCTCATCGGGCAACAAGATCGGATACGGTTTGTAGTCCGGCTTCCAAATGATCATGGCCAGCGTCTGCAAAAGCAGCGACATGCCCATGGCGGTGATCAGCGGGGCCAGGCGCGGAGCCTGACGCAGCGGGCGATACGCCAGCTTCTCGATCACAAAGTTCAAGGCCATGCAGGCCAGCATGGCCAACACCAGCGACAGCAACAACAAGGCCCACCCCGGCAAGCCAGCGTTACCCAAGGTGGTCACCACCGTCCAACTCACCAAGGCGCCCACCATCAACACCTCGCCATGCGCGAAGTTGATGAGGTTGATGATGCCGTAGACCATGGTGTAGCCCAGCGCCACCAGGGCATACATGCTGCCCACCACCAGGCCATTGATCAATTGTTGAATGAAGGTGTCCACAACCGTCCAGACATGCAAAAAGCCCGCCACGCATCAAAAATGCACCAGGCGGGCAGGGTTCGGGGCCGAATTATCGCGGCAAAGCGCTGCGAAAACCGGACATCAGAACAGAGAGGGCAGACGCAGAATATCCACGGTTGCACGAATCAGCTTTTGCTTGAAATCCGTGTAGGGCGGGAAGAACAGCTTGGCCATCAGGATGGGGCCGGACTTGAGCACCGCACGCTCGTGCGAGAAGGCCTTGAAGCCATAGTGCCCGTGCGCATTGCCAATGCCCGAGTTGTTGACCCCGCCAAACGGCAGATTGCCCTGGGCATAATGCAAGACGCAGTGGTTGATGGCCACCCCGCCCGAACTGGTCTGGGCCAGCAAACGGCGCGTGCGCTGCTTGTGCGTGCTGAACACATACAAAGCCAAGGGCTTGGGTTGCGCATTGATCTCGCGCACCACGCTGTCCAGATCCTTGTAGGTGATCACCGGCAGCACAGGGCCAAAGATCTCGTCAGACATGATCTGCGCGTCTTGCGGAATCTGCTCCAGCAAGGTCGGTGCGATGTAGCAGGACGACACATCCACCTCGCCGCCCAACAGCACGCGGGCGCCACGGCCTTGCGCGTCTTGCAGCAAGCCGGCAATGCGTTGGGTGTGACGCTGGTTGATCACGCGGGCCAAGTGCGG
>JAGWTE010000289.1 GCA_028869095.1 Burkholderiales bacterium | reverse complement strand
GGCCAATTTTCCCGTATAAACCCGCAGATTGCCCGATGCAAAGCCAGCAAAAAATGACTTAGTCGTCCCTGCAAAATTCATGTCAAGCTGCTACCCATCGTTGACTTGACGGTCTGGGAGGCGTGAGCGCGAGGATTGCCGCTAAGTTGCGACAGATCGGCGCCAATCCCAGAGCTTGAAACAGGCACAACAAAAGGCCCAGGCCCTTCTTGACGATCATGCGCAGCAGCCAGCGGATGTTGTAACCGGCCGCGCACAACACTGCATGCAGGGCATCGCCCTCTGATCCTTTGAGGTGGCAACGGTCCATGCGGTGATCGGCCTTCAGATGTCCGATGATGGGCTCGATGGCCTGTCGTCGCTTGAGCAGTCTGCGCTCTGCGTCTGTGAGCCCCTTGTCCTTGCCCCGGTGCTTGATCTGAACTTGCAGGTTGTCCTGGTACACACCCCGGTAGCCCAGGTCCACGTACGCCACTTCGGGCTGAACGTCGAGGTTCTGCATCAGGATGGTCGATTGCTCGATCTGCTCGGCCAGGGTGTGTCCGTCGTAGGGATTGCCGGTAAAGCTTCTGGCACCTACGATCAGGTTGCCCTTGAGCGTCATGGCCAGGCCCACCTTGACACCGAACTCATACGGGTTGCGACTCTTGCCCTTGGAGATGCACTCCACCTCCGGTGCATCCCAGCTGTAGAGCTTGGCTTGACTACCCACGGTCTTGCGACTGCCCGTCTGTTCCACCAGGCGTGCGGCCTTGGTCAGAGTGGGGGCCAGGGTTTCCTGTACCGCCTGGCCCAGAGTGCTCATCTTGCGGCCCACTTCGCGCTGTAGTCGACCGACGATAGTGCGCTGGCGTTGGATGGCCTTGCGCATGCGTTTGTACTGGCGCGCATGGGCATAGCGAGCGGCCTTGAAGTTCAGCTGCCTGCCCTCCTTGGCAAAGGTCTGCTTGAGTTCGATGCCATGGGTCTTGGCAGCTTCGACCACCTTGGCACGTGCCGTCTCCAGTAGTTTGCTGTCGGTGGGGTGGGCTATTGCCTTCTCTTGCACGGTGCTGTCCACGATTACGCGGGTCAGCTCTTTCTTTGCAATGAGCTTGTGGGACACAGCCACTTCCATGGTGCGCGCCAACAGTTCTTCTACGCCTTCTTCGCCCAAAGCCTTGCGGAAACGTCCCAACTGCGTCGGGTCGCAGGGCCAGCGGTGTTCAAAGTATTCGCTGCCCGAGAAGTATTGCCAGGTGGGTGTCTCGCCCCAACGCTGGATGACGTCTTCGTCGCTTTCGTTAAAAGCGTGCTTGAGGTACAGCAGCGCCACCATCAACCGGGTGGGTAAGCGCGGGCGACCGGCGTTGGAGATACCACCACCGAGCACACCAGCCACGGGGCCAAACAGGTCCAGGTCTTCGATCTGCTTGCCGGCTTTGACTTGTCGTGCCCAGCGCTGGGCCAACGAGGCTTCGATCTCTTGCCAGGGCATGCGACTGGCCAGCACCGCCAGCGGGTGGCGCAAGTCAATCATCTGGTCCAGGCGGTTGCGGAAGAAGTCGTCGGTCATGGTGTGCTCAAAACTCCCAGAAAGCAGCCTCCATTGAATATCTTTCTGGGAGGAATGACCATTCGGATTCACCCCAGATCACCTGTGTTTATGCGGATTGCCGGGGTTTTGCAGGGACGACTAAGTCTGATTTTCAAAGAAACAGTCATAATCTTTCTTGTTTTCAATGAAAAGCATTTTCAAATTG
>JAGWTE010000115.1 GCA_028869095.1 Burkholderiales bacterium | reverse complement strand
TTCTTGCTGTGGATGCTGTCGGAGCTGTTTGAAACCCTGCCCGAGGTGGGCGACCTGGACAAACCCAAGCTGGTGTTCTTCTTTGACGAGGCGCACTTGCTGTTCAAGGACGCCCCACCCGCCCTGGTCGAACGCATTGAGCTCGTGGTGCGCCTGGTGCGCTCCAAGGGTGTGGGCGTGTTCTTTGTGACCCAGAACCCGCTGGATGTACCCGACACCGTGCTGGGCCAATTGGGCAATCGCGTGCAACACGCCTTGCGCGCCTTCACGCCGCGCGACCAAAAGGCCGTCAAAGCAGCGGCCGAGACCATGCGTGCCAAACCGGGGCTGGACATTGCCACCGCCATCAGCGAGTTAGCCGTGGGCGAGGCCCTGATCAGCCTGCTGGATGACAAAGGCCGCCCCAGCATCACCGAGCGTGTTTTCGTGTTGCCACCCGGCAGCCAGATCGGCCCCATCACGCCAGCACAGCGTCAGGCCTTGATGGCGCAGTCGCTGGTCAGCGGGGTGTACGAAAAGGTGGTGGACCGCGAGTCGGCCTATGAAAAGCTCAAAGGCCGCGCGGCCTCGGCACCCGCGGGCAACGCCGATTCCGGGTCGATCAAAGACGAAGCGGCGCGGGTCTTGAAAGGGCAGTCTACTGGGAGCGGAACGGGCACCGCGCAACAACCTCAAGGGCAAGGCGGCTGGCTGTCCGATGCCGCAGGCGAGTTGCTCAAAGGCAGTGGCCGCAAAGACTCGGTTCTGGAAACCCTGGCCAAGTCGGCCGCACGCACGATTGGCTCGACCGTGGGCCGAGAGATCATCCGCGGGGTGCTGGGCTCGATTCTGGGCGGCACCAACTCAGGGCGCCGACGCTGAGCCTTTTGGGCGCCTGTTGACGCTGAGCCCTCGCGGAGGGCACCTGCCTCATCAATGGTGGTGGCTGTCCGAGCGGGCCACCGCCAGCAGTTGCTCCACCTCTGTGGCGTGGGTGCGCACATTGCGCTCATGCCAGAGCTTGATCACGTACATGAAGCCTGCCACCGTCAAACCGAATGAGGTGATGGCGCCATAGGCCGACAAGCCCGCCTTGGTCGAGGCGCTGTACAAAAAGCCCAGCGCCAGGATGCAGGCCTGCTCATTGAAGTTCTGCACGGCAATCGAGCGCCCCGCCCCCATCAGGTTGTGCCCCCGGTGTTGCAGCAAGGCATTCATGGGGACCACGAGGAAGCCGCTGAGCCCCCCCAACAGAATCAGGAAGGGGATAGCCAGCGTCACGTCACGCAGCCAGTTCATGCCCAACACCAGCACACCCATGCTGATGCCCAAGGGGATCACCTTGGTGGCCGCGTCCAGGCGCATCTTCATGGAGGCCACCACGGCGCCGATGGCCGTGCCAACCGCCACCACCCCCACCAGAGACGAGGCCTTGGTGGTGTCATAGCCCAGCGCCACGGCCGCCCAGGCCAACACGATGTAGCGCAAGTTGCCCGACACCCCCCAGAACAGGGTCGTGGTCGACAAGGAAATTTGCCCCAGACGGTCGCGCCACAGGCGGCGATTACAGGTTATGAAGTCTTGCACCAGCACCAGAGGTTGCGCAGGGAAATGCTGCAAAGGCGTGTCGGTGCGAGGAATGCGCAGGTTGAAGCCCGCCGCCAGCACGTACAAGAACACCAAGGTGGCGATGGCGGCCTCAGGCGGTGTATCGATGCCCGTATCAATGAAGGGGAAGTCGATGGCCAAGAGATGCGGCGAGATCGTATGCCCCATCAACTGCCCACCCAGCACGACCCCAAAGATGATGGACATGATGGTCAAGCCTTCGATCCACCCATTGGCCTTGACCAATTGAGACGGCGGCAACAACTCGGTCAGGATGCCGTATTTGGCCGGCGAGTAGGCCGCCGCACCCAAGCCCACCACGGCATAGGCCATCAAGGGATGCGCGCCAAACAGCATCATCAAACAGCCCACCACCTTGATGGCGTTGGACAAGAACATGACCTTGCCTTTGGGCCACGCGTCGGCGAACGCACCCACAAAAGGCGCCAACACCACGTAAAAGAGCGCAAACATGGGCACCAGGGCCGCGCGCTGCCACTCAGCGGCACCACTGGTCTTGAGCAACTCCACCGCCGCAACAAAGAGCGCGTTGTCGGCCAGCGAGCTGAAAGACTGGGCCGCCATGATCGTAAAGAAGCCTTTTTTCATGCGCGCGCGAAGGTGAAATCGAGTTCGTTCAACAAAATGCCCTGGCGCGAAAAGGTCGATCACCACAGCGGTCGCCGGTTATAGCACGGCGGGGTGGCCGACTCGCTGGCAAAATCACGCCATGCCCCGCCCTCTTGAAGCCCTGATTCACTTAGACGCCCTTCACCACAACCTGCAACGCGCCCGAGACTGCGCCCCCGACGCCCGGGTGTGGTCCGTGGTCAAAGCCAATGCCTATGGGCATGGTTTGCAGCGAGTTTTTGAAGGTTTACGCAGCACCGACGGCTTTGCCTTGTTGGATATTGCCGAAGCCAAACGCCTGCGCGAGATGGACTGGCGCGGCCCCATTTTGTTGCTCGAAGGGGTGTTTGAAGCCCGCGATCTGGAGTGGTGCTCGCGCATGGGGCTGTGGCATGTGGTGCATTGCGACGAGCAAATTGACTGGATCGCCCAGCACAAAACCGAATGGCCGCACCATGTGTTCTTGAAGATGAACACGGGCATGAACCGCCTGGGCTTCAAGCCCGAGGCCTTTCGCAGCGCCTGGGCCCGCCTGAATGCCCTCACCCAGGTCGATGAAGTCTCGATGGTGACGCACTTCTCGGATGCCGACAGCCCCAAAGGCATCGAGCACCAGGTCCGCGTGTTTCAGCAACACACGGCCGACTTGATTGGTGAGCGCAGCCTGTGCAACAGCGCCGGCACCTTGCGCCATGCGCATGACCCCGCCGTGCGTGGCGACTGGATCCGCCCTGGGGTGATGCTGTATGGCGCCTCGCCCGACTACCCCGAACACGACGCCACCCACTGGGGCCTGCAACCCGCGATGACACTGCGATCCAAATTGATCGCCATCCAGCATCTGCAAGCCGGCGACACCGTGGGCTACGGCAGCCGCTACGCCGCCCCCCGCCCCACCCGCATTGGCGTGGTTGCCTGTGGTTATGCCGATGGCTATCCGCGTCATGCGCCAGACGGCACCCCGGTCTTGGTCGATGGCGTGCGGGTGCCCATCGTCGGCCGCGTGTCCATGGACATGCTGGAAGTGGACTTGAGCGCCACCCCCGCTGCCCAGGTCGGCAGTGAAGTGACACTGTGGGGGCGCGGCCCCACCATCGGCGGCCAAACCACCTTGCTGTCCATCGACGAGGTGGCCCAACACTGCGGCACCATCGGATACGAGCTGATGTGTGCACTATCACCTCGTGTGGCGGTCGAGGTTTGGGGTGGGCACACCACCTGAAAAGCAGATTCGGTATAAAACTTGCATGCAATCTGCATTTTTTGAATGAACCCCGTGAGCAGTCTCCACATGGATATCGATCAACAACGCCACCAACTCCGCATGACCGTCTTGATGACGCCGGACATGGCCAATTTTTCTGGCAATGTCCACGGTGGCACGATCCTGAAAATGCTGGACCAGGTCGCCTACGCCTGCGCCAGCCGCTACGCCGGCAGCTATGTGGTGACCATGTCCGTGGACCAAGTGACCTTTCGCCAACCCGTGCACGTGGGTGAGTTGCTGACCTTCCTGGCCTCGGTCAACTACACCGGCACCTCGTCGATGGAAATCGGCATCAAGGTGATCGCCGAGAACATTCGCACCCAGGTGGTGCGTCACGCCAACAGCTGCTTTTTCACCATGGTGGCCGTGGACGAAGGCAAACCTACGGCTGTGCCGCCCTTGGAGCCAGCCACCCCCGACGAGAAGCGCCGCCTTGAAGCCGCCAAACTGCGTCGACAATTGCGGCAAGAACTGGAACGCCGGTTCAAAGAAATTTCCGCCCACCCGGGTGGCGAGGCCGCAGCGAACTGAGCGGGGTCGCCCCCAAGCTCTGTTCGCCGAATGGCCAAAGAAAAAACCGTCTACACCTGCAGCGAGTGCGGAGGCATCAGCCCCAAATGGTTGGGCAAATGCCCGCACTGCAATGCCTGGAACACGCTGGAAGAAACGCGCGCCGAGCCCACGGTGGTCAAGAACCGCATGCAGGCTTTGTCGCGCGGACTGAATGCCGCGCAGCCCGTCACCACCCTGGCTGACATCGAAGCGGCGGACGTGGCCCGCACCCCCACGAGCCTGGAAGAGTTGGACCGTGTGCTGGGCGGCGGCATCGTCGCTGGCGGCGTGGTCCTGATCGGCGGGGACCCAGGCATTGGCAAATCCACCTTGCTGCTGCAAGCGCTGGACGCCTTGTCCGCCCAGATGCCGGTGCTGTATGTGACCGGTGAAGAAAGCGGCGCCCAGGTGGCCTTGCGCGCACGACGCCTGGGCCTGGATGGCTCACGCGTGCGGGTGCAGGCCGAGATTCAGCTGGAAAACATCATCGCCACGCTGGATGCCGAGCGCCCCGCCTTTTGCGTGATCGACTCGATCCAGACGGTGTTCTCGGACCAGTTGACCTCGGCGCCCGGCTCGGTGGCGCAGGTGCGTGAATGTGCTGCCCACCTGACCCGCGTCGCCAAGTCCAGCGGCTGCACGATGATCCTCGTGGGCCACGTCACCAAGGACGGCACACTGGCTGGCCCTCGCGTGCTGGAACACATCGTCGACACGGTGCTGTACTTTGAGGGCGACACGCACAGCAGCTTCCGATTGATCCGCGCCATCAAGAACCGCTTTGGCGCTGTCAACGAGATTGGCGTGTTTGCCATGACGGACAAGGGACTCAAAGGGGTGACCAACCCCAGCGCCATCTTCTTGTCCACCCACAGCGAGCCGGTGCCCGGCTCATGCGTGCTGGTGACCTTGGAGGGCACGCGCCCCATGCTGGTCGAGATTCAAGCCCTGGTGGACTCGGGTGGCCCCAGCCCGCGCCGCCTGAGCGTGGGCCTGGAGCGCGACCGTCTTGCCATGCTGTTGGCCGTGCTGCATCGCCACGCGGGCATGGCTTGCTTTGATCAAGATGTGTTCGTCAACGCGGTGGGCGGCGTGCGCATCACCGAACCTGCCGCCGACTTGGCCGTGTTGCTGGCCATTCAGAGCAGCCTGCGCGGACGCGCTCTGCCCAAAGGCTTCATCGCGTTTGGCGAAGTGGGCCTGGCCGGCGAAGTGCGCCCGGCCCCGCGCGGTCAAGACCGCCTGAAAGAAGCGGCCAAACTGGGCTTCACGATGGCCGTGGTCCCCAAGGCCAATGCGCCCAAGAAACCCATTGAGGGCCTGACCATCCACGCCGTGGAGCGGGTGGAAGAAGCGATCGAACGCGTGCGGTCGCTGATGTGAGGCCCTTGGGTCAGCGGCGAATGGCCTGCTTGAGGTTCAAGCCTGAAGCGGCCAGGGTGCCAAAGTAAACCAGCCCCGCGCCGATCAAGCAAGCCGCCATGATGCCCACGCGCAGCATCGGCTGGGTACGCAGACCGATCCAGTCAATGTGCTCCGCCGCCAGCCACAAGCCCGCGCCCAGCACCGCCGTGGCCAACAACACCCGCAGCGAGAACACACCCCACCCTGCCATCGGCTGATAGCGCCCGGCTTTGCGCAAGCCCGTCAGCAACCAGCCCGCATTGACCAGGGAGCCCAGGCCGATCGACAAAGCCAGGCCGGCATGCGCCAGGAAGGGCACAAACACCGCGTTGAAGCACTGCGTGATCACCAGCACGGTGATGCCGATGCGCACCGGCGTGCGGATGTCTTGCGAGGCATAGAACCCCGGCGCCAACACCTTCACCCCAATCAAGCCCATCAGGCCCACGCCATAGCAGGACAAGGCCAACACCGTCTGGTGCACGTCATTGGGGTTGAAGCGGCCATAGTGGTACAGCACCGCCACCAAAGGCTTGGCAAACACCAGCAAGGCCACGGCGCTGGGCAGGGCCAACAGCAAGACCAGGCGCAAGCCCCAGTCCAGCAAATCCGAGAACTTGGCCGTATCGCCACTGGCCTGCGCGCGCGACAGCTGCGGCAGCAACACCACACCCAGCGCCACGCCCAGCATGGCGGTCGGGAACTCCATCAGGCGGTCGGCGTAGGTCAACCAGGACACGGCGCCCGCGCCCAGGTGCGAGGCAATTTGCGTGTTGACCAACAGAGACAACTGCGCCACGGACACACCCAGCACGGCCGGCGCCATCTGACGCAAGATGCGGCCGACCCCAGGGTGCGCACGCGCACGACGCCAGGCCCCCAGGGTAACACCCACACGCGGCACCATGCCAATCTTGAGCAAGGCCGGCACCTGCACAGCCAATTGCAGCACGCCACCGATCATCACGCCCACCGCCAAGGCATACACCGGCTCAATGCCATGTCGACGAAACAGCGGCGCAATGAAAATCGCGGCCCCGATGGTGGACATGTTCAACAACACCGGCGTGACGGCGGGAACCGCAAAACGGCTCCAGGTGTTGAGGATGCCCGCACTCAGGGCCACCAGCGACATGAAGCCGATGTAGGGAAACATCCAGCGGGTCATGACCACGGCGGCATCGAAACCGCCACTGTCTTTCAGGCCCGAGGCCATGGCCCAGACCAGCACAGGCGCCCCCACCACACCCAGCACGCACACAATCGACAGCGCGCCAAACAAGACCGTGCCCACGGCATTGACCAGATCATGGGTGGCCTGCTCGCCATTGCGGGCACGGCTTTCAGCCAGGATTGGGACAAAGGCTTGGGAAAACGCCCCCTCGGCAAACAGGCGGCGCAGCAAGTTGGGAATGCGAAACGCCACGTTGAACGCGTCTGTTGTGGCGCTGGCCCCAAAGGCCGCTGCAATCAGCAACTCCCGGATCAGACCTGTGATGCGTGACGCGAGGGTCAACAAAGAAACGATGGAGGCGGATTTCAGCAAACTCATCCTGGCATTATAGGAAGGAGCCCGATCACCTCTAGGCAAAACAGCCTGGCCGTGCTATATTGTTCGACTTTCCAACCAACTTCGCCCTGTGGGGTGCGAATTGGCTGCGGGTGAACAACTTGCAGCCAGGCATCTACAGGGCCAAAAAAACATGCCATCAGCATCCAAAGTCAAAAAGACCGTTCGCATCGCCTCTGGCCGTAAGCGCGTTCGTCAAGACGTCAAACTGAACGCAGCCAACTCGGCTCTGCGCTCGAAGTTCCGCACCGCCGTCAAGAGCGTGCTCAAGGCTGTGGCCACTGGCGACAAGGCCAAGGCTTCTGACGCCTTCAAGTCGGCTCAAAGCGTGATCGATTCGATCGCCGACAAGGGCATCTTCCACAAGAACAAGGCCGCTCGCTACAAGAGCCGCCTGTCTGCCAAGGTCAAGGCCATCGCCGCCTGATCATGGACACGCCGGCCTGATTGGGTCGGTTGCCCTCAGCAAAAAAGGCTCGCAGTGCGAGCCTTTTTGTTTTGTAGCGCCCGTTTTGCTGAACAGGCGCGCCCACTGCCTTTACGGCAACAAACAGCCATCCACGACCTGCAGGTCGTTGTCCCGGGCAAAGTTCATGACGAAGTCCCAAGCCATGGGCTCGACGTCCTTGAGCGCTTCACTGACCACCACGCACTTGATGTCCCCCATGGTGGTCGGCACACAGTAGGGTGAATAGCCCAGATGAGCGGCAGCGCCCATGGCGGCCCCGCCCGGACGGAAACTGGCCATGGCACCGGCCAGGCGCTCAGCCCAATCGCTGGGCCGGAAGGTGCGTCCTTTGCTGTTGACGCCTTGGATGAAAACTTCTCTGGGTTTGATGCGCGAAAACGATGTCACGGTGCTGTTTGGAACTGACTGCACAACAACCGACGCATGGTTCGGCACGTTGACAGGTGCAGCGACAGATTGTGTCTGCCCACTGCGTGAATCAACTGGGAGTCCAGGCGGGTAACCCGACTGCCCATCTTGGGTGATGGACTCGACCTCGACAACCGCATCCATACTTGACAGCTCTCCATAGTGGCTGACCGCAATCATGCAAGCAAGAATGGTGCCTTTATGGTCACGAGCCGAGCCCTTCAGGCCCAGCCACACATTTTGCTGCGATTCATGTATGCATCTCGTCCGATGGCGCACCAACTTGACGCCCAGTGTGCACCAATCATGGACAAACGTGAACGATCTCCCGGTCTTCAGCCAGGCTGATCTGGACAAACAGTGTCCGCCATGGGTCGCTGAGGCGCCCCCTTTTCCTTAGAATGCAGGTGGCGCAGCTTTTTGCCCTGCGCCTTTTTTTATTTTTGCGAGGTCCCACACTGCCATGAATGCTCCCGTGTCGATGCCCCATGTGATGCCCACTTACGGTCGCCTGCCGATTGCCTTGTCGCACGGCGAAGGCGCCTACGTCTGGGACACCGAAGGCCGACGTTATCTGGACGCCCTGGCCGGGATCGCCGTGAACACCCTGGGTCACAAGCACCCCAAGCTGACCCCTGCCCTGCAGGATCAGGTCAGCAAGATGATCCACTGCTGCAACTACTACCAGGTGCCCCTGCAAGAAGAGCTGGCACGCCTGTTGGTGGAACGCTCGGGCCTGACCAATGTGTTCTTCTGCAATTCGGGCCTGGAAGCCAACGAAGCGGCCTTGAAGATTGCCCGCAAGTATGGGCATGACAAGGGCATCGACAAGGCCGAAGTGGTTGTGTACGAGAAGGCCTTCCATGGTCGCTCGATTGCGACGCTGTCGGCCACTGGCAACCCCAAGATCCACGCTGGCTTTGAGCCATTGGTGGAAGGCTTTGTGCGCGTGCCTTTGAATGACATGGCCGCACTGGAAGAAGTCGCCCGCACCCGCCCGAACGTGACGGCGGTGTTCCTGGAAGTGATCCAGGGCGAAGGCGGCATCAATCCGGCTCGTGCCGAGTACCTGCAAGCCGTCCGCGCTTTGTGTGACAAGCAGGGTTGGCTGCTGATGCTCGATGAAGTGCAATGCGGCATGGGCCGCACTGGCAAGTGGTTTGCCCACCAATGGGCCGGTATTCAGCCCGATGTGATGCCGCTGGCCAAGGGCCTGGGCTCGGGCGTGC
>JAGWTE010000288.1 GCA_028869095.1 Burkholderiales bacterium | reverse complement strand
GGCCAAGGCCCTGGATCTGGGCGCCGACATCATCAACGACATCCGTGCCTTGACGGCGCCCGGGGCCGAGCAGCTGGTTGCCGCGCATGGCTCCTGCGGCGTGTGCCTCATGCACATGCAAGGGCGTCCAGACAACATGCAGGCTGCGCCGAGCTACCAAGATCCGGTTCAAGAAGTCAAACAGTTCTTGGGCGACCGTGCGAAGACTTTGATCATCAAGGGGGTGGCCGCCCGGCGGATCACCCTGGATCCGGGATTCGGGTTTGGCAAAACGCCTGAACACAACCTGGCCTTACTGCAACGCCAGCGCGAGTTGCTGGACCTGGGTTTTCCGCTTTTGATCGGCTGGTCTCGCAAGTCCACCCTGGGTGTCATCACGGGGCGCCCCGTGGAGCAGCGCTTGGCGGCCAGTCTGGCGGCAGCGCTGGCGTCTATCCAGTTGGGCGCACGGGTCATCCGCGTTCACGACGTGGCGGAAACGGTGGATGCCATCAAGGTCTGGGCCGCTGCCGGTTTAGTGGAATCGACATGATTCGGCGCGACAATATCGGCGCTCACTCAACAATTCCTCAATAGATCAAACACATGGCCGCACGACAGTATTTTGGGACGGATGGTATTCGTGGCACCGTGGGGCAAACGCCCATCACGCCAGACTTTGTCTTGCGTTTGGGGCATGCGGTTGGGCAGGTGCTCAAGCGCAAAGAACAGCGCCCCACCGTGCTGATTGGCAAGGACACGCGCATTTCGGGTTACATGTTGGAGTCGGCGCTAGAGGCCGGCTTCGCATCTGCTGGCGTGGATGTTTTGTTGACCGGCCCGTTGCCAACACCTGGCGTGGCTTATCTGACCCGTGCTTTGCGTTTGAGCCTGGGCGTGGTCATCAGTGCGTCGCACAATCCATTCGAAGATAACGGCATCAAGTTCTTTTCGGCCAATGGCGAGAAGCTGCCTGATGAATGGGAATTGGCCGTTGAAGCCGCGCTCAATGACGCCCCTCAGTGGGTGGATTCGGCTCAACTGGGCCGTGCTCGCCGCATTGAAGATGCCCGTGGGCGCTACATCGAGTTCTGCAAAGGCACCTTCCCCTCAGATTTGTCACTCAAGGGCTTGAAACTGGTACTGGATGCTGCCCACGGTGCGGCGTACCAAGTGGCGCCGGAGGTGTTCCATGAGTTGGGGGCCGAGGTCATCTCGATTGGCTGCTCGCCCAATGGCACCAACATCAATGCCGGAGTGGGTGCAACGCATCCTGAAGCCTTGGTCAAGGCCGTGGCAGAGCATCGCGCCGACTACGGCATCGCCTTGGATGGTGATGCCGACCGCCTGCAAATCGTCTGCGGCGATGGCCGTTTGCTCAATGGCGACGAGTTGCTGTATGTGATGGTGGCGGACCGCCTGGAACAAGGTCAGAGCATCCCTGGGGCTGTGGGCACCTTGATGACCAATATGGCCGTCGAGTTGGCGCTGCAAAAGCGAGGCGTTGAGTTCGTGCGGGCCAAGGTGGGTGACCGCTACGTGCTGGAAGAGCTGGCCCGCCGTGGCTGGCAGTTGGGCGGCGAAGGCTCTGGTCACTTGCTGGCGCTGGATCAGCATACGACGGGCGATGGCATCGTCAGCGCGCTGCAGGTATTGCAAGCCGTGGTTCGCTCCAAGCGCTCCTTGGCCGATTGGCTTCGTGGCGTGGAATTGTTCCCTCAGCGTCTGATCAACGTCCGCTTGTCAGCTGGACAAGATTGGAAGAGCAACCAGACGCTGG
>JAGWTE010000114.1 GCA_028869095.1 Burkholderiales bacterium | reverse complement strand
GCACCAATGTGCAAGGAAATGTTAGTGCTGGCGCATCCGGTGGGATTGACACGGCGGATGGCCTTGGCACACTGTTTGCGTAGCCCGAGCATGACCATCATGAAGTCCGAACCTGCTCCTCGACCGCCCATCGTGTTGTTGCCCGCTTGTCAGCGGATGTTGGGGCGGCACCCCTTCCATGTGGCGGGTAAAAAATATGTCGATGCGATTCGGCTGGCGGGCGCGGTGCCGCTGGTGATTCCCAGTGCGCAGCCCGAAGAGTTGGACACCTTGTTGGCCATGGCCGATGGGGTGTTGCTGACGGGCTCGCCCTCTAATGTGCACCCCAGCCACTTTGGTGAAGAGGTACGGGACCCGAGTTTGCCGCTGGACCTTGATCGCGACGGCTTCACCTTGCCCATGATTCGACAGGCCTTGGAAAAGGGCATGCCTTTGCTGGGCATCTGCCGGGGCTTTCAAGAGGTGAATGTGGCTTTGGGTGGCACGCTGCATCAAGCGGTGCATGAGCAGTCAGGGTTGATGGATCACCGAGGTGACGACAGCAAGCCGGTGGACGAAGAATATGGCTTGGCCCATCTGGTGCACATGATGCCGGGCGGTTTGCTGGAAGGCATCCTGGTCGGGCTGGATGAGTCGGTGGTGCACAACCGCAGCTTCATGGTCAACAGCCTGCATGGCCAGGGCGTGAACCGGCTGGCCGAGGGCTTGAAGGTCGAGGCCCGCGCTCCTGACGGGGTGATCGAAGCGTTCACCTTCAATGGATCCGGCTTCAGCCTGTGCCTGCAATGGCATCCGGAATGGCTGGCCGCCAGCAACCCGGTGTCGTGCCGGATCTTCCAGGCCTTTGGGGATGCGTGCCGGGGGTATCACCACGAGCGCGCGGTGTTGGCCGGTGGTGCGGGTTTGGCGTTTACTTGAGCCAGTTCACGATCGGCGCCCACTCTTCGAGGTCTTTCTCAACCTGATGGGGCATGACGTCCCACAGCGTCAAGCCGTGGGCCGACAGGTGCACGTAGTTCTGTGTGTCGCGCAAGATGGTCAGCGCGGGCACGTGCAGCGTGTCCAAGAACTCTTTGAGCCGGTCGGCGGCCTGGGTGTTGTCGCGCACGCGGTTGCCCACCACGGCCAGCTCCAGGCGACCTTCGTGGTGCATGTCGGCCACCTCGTTGATGAAGTCCATCGTGGGGTTGATGTCGAACATGCTGGCTTGCAAGGGTACGAGCACCTTGTTGGCGTTGCGCAGCACGTTGCGCAGGCGGCGGCCGTGCAGGCCTGCGGGGGTGTCCAGCACCACGTGGGTGGCGCCTTTGGGGGGGCGGGCCACTTCGTTTTCGTCCACATCCCAGCAGTGGATGGCGGGCATCTCTGCCGGACGTTGCTTGAGCCAGTTGCGGGAGGACTGTTGACGGTCGATGTCGCCCAGCATGACGGTGCGCCCCTTGCGGGCCAGGTAACCTGCAATGTTGCTGGACAGCGTGGATTTGCCCACGCCGCCCTTGGGGTTGGCGACCACGATCACCGGCATGACTGTGTCCTCGTCGTTGGCTGGCGTAATGAAGGACATTATTTTGGCTCAAGCAACCTGACACTTTTTGTAAGTTTCGTGAGAGTCCGGGTAGACCCTGGTGCGCTTCTCGTCTCAGCGTAGAGGTTGCCGGACATGGTGGCGTCGTGGTGTCTGAAAAAGCGTGTTTTCCCGTTCTGGGGTGCTGGCGCAGGTCTGAGCGACAATGGCGCCATGTCTTCTACCGAGTTGGATGTCGTTTGCTTGTGCGCACAGTGGTGCGGAACCTGCCGCGACTACCAGGAGACCTTCTCACAGTTGCAAACGGCCCAGCCGGGGCACCGTTACCGCTGGATCGACATCGAAGACGAGGCTGATGCGATTGGCGACATTGACGTCGAGACCTTTCCGACGCTAATGGTGGCCCACCAAGGCGTGGTGCTGTTTGCCGGGCCAGTGTTGCCTCGCCTGGGCGACGCCACTCGCTTGCTGGAGGCTCAGTTGGAGCGTTGGGATGGGGGCAACCACCGTCCGATCAGTGGGCTGCCGGACGACCAGTTTCTGGCCTACACGATGCTGGCGCAGGCGCTGTGAACGTGCGTTGACGGCAAGTCAGGTCAGGGCGGCGAACTCAGATCCCTGGCCTTCGTGTTGGGCGTCAGGCAGGCTCCACTGCTCGACCCAGGCCGGGAAGTGTTCGCACGGCATGGGTTTGGCGATGAAGTAGCCCTGGGCCTCGTCGCAGTTCAGGCTGGCCAGCATGTGCAGGGCCTCGGCGTTTTCGATGCCTTCGGCCACCACGCTCAGGCCCAGGTTGTGGGCCAGGTCAATCGTGGAGTGCACGATTTTGGCGTCCTGGATGTCGCTTTCCATGTTCATCACGAACGAGCGGTCGATCTTCAACTCATCCACCGGCAAACGCTTGAGGTAGGCCAGGGAGGAGTAGCCGGTGCCGAAGTCGTCGATGGACAGTTTCAGCCCCATCTCGTGCAGCTTGTTGAGGGTTTGCAGCGCACGTTGGGGGTCGTCCATGATCGCGCTTTCGGTGATCTCCATCACCAGCTTGTCAGACACCGTGCTGTGTTGGGACAGGATGCGGTCGATCTTGGCGGGCAGGTCCTGGTCCATCAGGTCACGGGTGGACAGGTTGACCGAGATCTTCAGATCCAGGCCTTGTGAGTGCAGCAAGGCGCAGTGGATGGCCACTTGCTCGACCATCCACAGGGTGATCAGGCGGATGAAGCCGGTCTGTTCGGCGAAGGGGATGAAGCGCATGGGCGGCACCATGCCGCGCACGGGGTGCTGCCAGCGCACCAGGGCTTCGGCACCCACGACCTTGCCGGTCTTGAGGTTGATCTTGGGCTGCAGATACAGGCGCAGCTCTTCGCGGTCGATGGCGGTGCGCAGCTCGCTGATCAGCGTGAGCGAGTCCTCGCTGGCGGAGTCCAGGCCGGGATGGTAGGTCACGCAGCCCGATTGGGTTTGCTTGGCGGCGTACATGGCCATCTCGGCGCGGCTCATCACCACGTCGACATCCAGGCCGTGCTCTGGGCTGCAGGCCACACCGATGCCCGAGCTCAGGTCCACCGTGTGGTCGTCCAGCACGAAGGGTCGCTCAAAGGTTTGCAAGATGCGCTTGGCCAGCAGGGATGCGGCATGCGGGCTGGTGCCGGGCAAGAGAATGGCGAACTCGTCACCGCTCAAGCGGGCCAGTACGTCTTCGGGGTCCAAGGCCTCCAGGCGCAGGCGCTCGGCCACGGCGCGCAGCAAGCGGTCGCCAAAGCGGTGTCCCAGCACATCGTTGACATGCTTGAAGCGGTCCAGATCCATCAGCAAGATGGTGCAGGGCACGCCTTCTTCGCGCGCACGCAGAATGGCGTGGCGCAGGTCGGTGCGGAACTGCTCGCGATTGGGCAGGTCGGTCAGGGCGTCTTGATAGGCAAGCCGGCGGATCTCGCCTTCGCGGGCTTGAATGGCCTGGCGCATGGTCTCAAAGGACTGGGCCAACTCGCCAATCTCATCTTTGGATGCCACGTGCACGCGGGCGCCGTAGTCTCCGTGCTCCAGGCGCCGGGCCGAGGTCGACAGCACGCGCAAGGGCGTGGTGATGCGTTTGGCCGTGACCACACTGCCGATCGCAAAGACGATGACCCCCACGCCGCTGAGGATCAGCAAATTGAGCTTGAGTTGCTTGTAGGGCTCGGTGGCACGCGCGACCGATTCCATCAATAGCGCGACAACGGGTGAAGGGCCATGGCTGCTGGGAAGCGCCATGGGGACCACGCTGTACTCCTCCTGGCTGACATGAATGGCAAGGTCTTGCCCCGCAGTGGCTTCGGCAGGCGGCCAGGCTCGCGTCAGGTTGTCGGACTGCTTGGGGCTCATGGTCGAGGCCGAGACCACCCAGTTGCCCTGCGGCTGCTGCATCATCAGGGCCACATCCAGTTGCGACAGATCCTTCAGATCCTTGAGTAACTGATCGGTGACCTTGAAGCCCATGCCCACCCAGCCAATGATCTGGGGCGCCTTGATGGGCACGGCCACGATCTGGAAGGGCTGACCATCGATCACTTCGATCTGATGGGCGCTGTGGCTGGTGTGGTTGTCTTGCTGGGCATAAGCCTGCACGGCTTTGACCATGGAGGCCGTGTTGATCGGGGTGGCGCTGGCCTTGAGGTGGAACTGAGCGTCCGTGAAGATGGCCACGTGTGCGTGGATGCGCTCGCCATGGTTGATCAAGGCTGATTCGATGGTGGCCTGGTCGCCACTGGCAACCGCAGCACGAAAGCCGTAGTCCAAGGCCAGCACTCGGGTGGCTTGTTCGAGGTTGTCAGTCTTTTGGCTGAGCAGGCGTTTGAACACCTTCTCGCCGCTGATCAACTCAGTGTGGATGGTGGCGCGCGCGTTGCGGCTGAGGCTGTCCTGGATGAACCAGTAACTGATGGCCTGCACGACCAGCAACATGCCCAGGTACACCACCACAATGCGGGCCTGCAGCCGGCGAGGGTTGAACTGGGGAAAGCGCATGCCGGCCGTCGACGAATGGGGGCTGGGTCTCAGCTGTTGAGGGAGATCGGCAAGGCGTAAGCCAGGGCCTTTCTGGGCGTGTCGCTGTCGGGATCACACCAGATGCTCATGGCCGGTTTCAGCCAATCGATTCGGGCGCCGGCAGGCAAAGGCTGGGCCTCCTCGGCCAGCAGACCGGGGTTGCACCATTCGGGGATGACGGATGACGGTGATACTGCTGCGTCGGGGGCGTCCATACACATGCCTTTGAAAGCCAAGCGCTTAACTGGGTCTTTGGGATATCGGCAAAGGTACCGAACCCTTGATGGAAGCACTTGGGGCATGAGGCCCGGGAATCGACCTTATTTCGTGCGCTTGTTCACGCACATCGCCATTACTGGCTGTTTTGGCCCTGGGCGACCTTGGCCAACTGCAGCGCGAGGCGGCGCAGGGCCTCCCACGGATCCTGCGGCCACTGGGGGTGACGAAGGCCTTTGACGATGCCGTCGACGATGCTGGCGGCAGCCACCAGACGGATCAGGCCGGCCGTTTTCGTGCGCGGCAAGATGCGTTCGTAAAGGCGCTCACGCGGCCCCCAGACACGCTGTTCGCGCAAAACCATGGGCAAGGGCTTGCCGGCGTCCAGGGCCTGGCGGGCTTTGTGCAGGCCCATGACGTCATCGGCCAGGGCCCAATGCACCAGTACGGCGGCCTCGCCTTCGGCTTGCAGGCCGTCGATCATGCGCAGGGTGCGGTCGATCTGACCGGACAGCACCGCTTCGCTGAGTTTGAACACATTGAAGCGGGCCACGTCGACCACGGCGTCTTCGATTTGCTCAATGGTCAAGGTGCCGGGTGGGTGCAGCAAGCCCAGCTTGATGATTTCCTGGTGGGCGGCCAACAAATTGCCTTCGACCCGGTCGGCAAAGAAAGCCAGGGTGCGCTGACCGGCCTCGCCGGGTTCGACCTGCTGGCCTTGCAAGGCGAGGCGTTGGGCAATCCACAGGGGCAGGGCCTGGCGCTCAATCGGGTCGCAGCGCAAGGTCAAGCCACCGCCATCCAGCGCCGTGAACCAGGCGCTGCCTTGCTGGGTCTTGTCCAGGCGGGGCAGGGTCACCAGGGTGACGACGCCATCGTTGTTGGCGGCCGTTTCGCAATACTGTTGCAAGGCTTGCGAGCCGTCCTTGCCCGGTTTGCCGGAGGGGATGCGGATCTCGATCAACTGGCGGTCGCCAAACAGCGACATCTCGCTGGCGGCGCCCAACAGGCCGCTCCAATCAAAATGCGCACCGCTGACGGTGTGGACCTGCCGCTCGGTGTAGCCCGCTGCACGCGCCGCCACGCGGATGACATCGGCGGCTTCTTGCGCCAGCAAGGCCTCATCGCCATACAGGGTGTAGATGGGCTTGAGCGTGCCGCCCGCTTTTTGCAGGTGGGCGGAGAGCTGGTCCAGGCGCAGTTGCATGGTGTCTGGGCGAGCTCAGCGAGGCGCTGGCGACGCTGCGCTGGCCGCATTCACGGCGCTCACGGGGCCGGATGCCGCACCGGCAGGCGGGGGCACCAGTTGCGCTGGCTTGATGGCCGCCAGCCGACGAATCACCTGGTTGACGATGTCGGTCTGCATGGCGCGGTGCAAGGCATCGTATTCATCGGCCTTGGCCAAGGCATCCTTCTCATTGAAGGTCAGGGTGTTGGCCAGCTCCAAGCTGGTGGGGGGGATGATGACGGAGCCATCGCCCCGCAGGATGCGATAGCGCAGGTGGGTGCGGGCCAGCATGTCGCGCACCTGGCCGTAGGCGGTGGTTGACGCGACGGCTTCATCACGTGTGTCCCGCAGCGACTCCAAGATGATGTGGCTGATGGGGACGGTGGCGCTGGACGCCGCTTGAGCGGCCTCCAGGGTCGTGTCCACCACCCTTGTGCCACTGGCTTCAATGGCCCGAGCCAACTCTGCGGCCAGGGGCGAGTTGCTCGCAAAGCCCGTGAGCTGGATGGTCTTGAAGCTCATGGTGGGGGCGGTGCGCAATTGAAACCCGCACGCGCTCAAGCTCAGGCTCACACCCACCGCCAGCCCCGTTGCCAGGGCTTTGACTGTCAAGCGACGTACGGGTGTACGCATCAGACCACCAGGTTGACCAGACGGCCAGGCACCACGATGACCTTCTTGGGCGCCTTGCCTTCGCTGAACTTGGCGAAGTCTTCGCTGGCCAGCGCTGCGGCCTCGATGGCGGCCTTGTCGGCATTCGGGCTGACCTTGATGGAGCCACGCAGCTTGCCGTTGACCTGCAGCATCAGCTCGATTTCGTCTTGCACCAAGGCTTCTTCGACCACCACGGGCCAAGGCGCATCCAACAGGTCGCCCATGTTGTCTTGCGCGGCATAGCCCAGGTCTTTCCACAGCACGTGGGTCAAGTGCGGACAGGCGGGGTACAGGCCACGCAGCAAGATGCCGTAGCCTTCGCGCAGCACAGCCTGGTCGGCGGGCGTGTTGCCCTTGTGGGCTTCCAGGGCGTTGAGCAGCTTCATCGCGCCCGAGGCCACGGTGTTGTACTGCATGCGCTCGTAGTCATAGCTGATTTGCTTGAGGACCACGAAGACCTCACGGCGCAAGGCCTTGGCTTCGGCGCTCAGCTCTGATTGCACAACCTGGCCTGCGGCCTTGAGCGCTTCGATGTTGCGAGCGCCAAAGTTCCACACACGCTTGACGAAGCGGTGCGCGCCTTCCACCCCCGCGTCGTTCCACTCCAGCGTTTGCTCGGGTGGCGAGGCGAACATGGTGAACAGGCGGGCCGTGTCGGCGCCCATGGTGTCGATCAACTCTTGCGGGTCGACGCCGTTGTTCTTGGACTTGGACATGGTGCCCACGCCGCCGTATTCGATGGCCGAACCGTCGGACTTTAGCTTGGCGCCGGTGATCTTGCCATTCGCATCGAAGGTGTTTTCAACCTCGTGCGGCCAGAAGTACTCGATGCCACCTTGTGCCGTGCGGCGCGAGTAAATGTGGTTGAGCACCATGCCCTGTGTCAGCAGCTTCTTGAAGGGCTCGTCCACCTTGACCAGGCCCAGGTCGCGCATGACCTTGGTCCAAAAGCGCGCGTACAGCAAGTGCAGGATGGCGTGTTCGATGCCACCGATGTACTGGTCCATGCCGCGGTTGCTGGCTCCGTTGCCCGCGCCCATCCAGTAGTTGGTGCGCTCGTCGACCATCGCATTGGCGTTGTCGGCACAGGTGTAGCGCAGGAAGTACCAGCTCGAATCCACGAAGGTGTCCATCGTGTCGGTTTCGCGCTGGGCGGGCTTGCCGCACTTCGGGCAGTCCACATTCAGGAAGTCTGGGCGCGACTTGAGCGGGTTGCCGCTGCCGTCCGGCACCACGTCTTCGGGCAGGCGCACGGGCAGGTCCTTTTCAGGCACAGGTACGGGGCCGCAGCTGTCGCAATGGATGATGGGGATGGGGGTGCCCCAGTAACGCTGGCGGCTGATGCCCCAGTCGCGCAGGCGCCAGGTGGTTTTCTTCTCGCCCACACCCTTGCCGATCAGGATCTCGGCCACCTTGTTGACGGCGTCCTTGTGGCTCAGGCCATTCAAGGCATCACTGTTGACGCAGGCGCCCTTTTGCTTGTCGCCGTACCACTCTTGCCAAGCGTCGGTCGAGAAGGTTTCGCCTTCCACACCAATGACTTGCTTGATGGCGATGCCGTACTTCTTGGCAAAGGCGAAGTCGCGCTCATCATGTGCAGGCACGCCCATCACGGCGCCGTCGCCGTAGGACATCAGCACGTAGTTGCCGACCCAGACCTCGACCTTCTCGCCGGTGATGGGGTGGGTCACGAACAAGCCAGTGGGCTGGCCCTTCTTCTCTTGCGTGGCCAATTCAGCTTCGGTGGTGCCACCGGTCTTGCATTCTTCAATGAAGGCTTGCAGTTTGGCGTTGCCGCCGTTGTGAACCGTCGCGGCATGGACAGCCAAGGGGTGCTCTGGCGCTACAGCGCAGAAGGTCACGCCCATGATGGTGTCGGCGCGGGTGGTGAACACCCACAGCTGGCCCTTGTTGATCAACTGGCCATCGGCGTCAGCGATGTCATGCGCAAACGCAAAGCGCACGCCTTCGGACTTGCCGATCCAGTTTTCCTGCATCAGGCGCACGCGCTCGGGCCAGCCGGACAGGTAGTTGGGGTCTTCCGGGTTGGCCACGGCACCTAGCAGTTCATCCGCGTACTTGGTGATGTTCAGGTAGTAGCCAGGGATCTCGCGCTTTTCCACCAGCGCGCCTGAGCGCCAGCCTCGCCCGTCAATCACCTGCTCGTTGGCCAGCACGGTCTGGTCAACCGGGTCCCAGTTCACGGTCTGGGTGCGGCGCTCGCACACGCCCGCTTCCAGCATCTTGATGAACAGCCACTGGTTCCATTTGTAGTACTCGGGCTGGCAGGTGGCGATCTCGCGCGACCAGTCGATCGCCAGGCCCATCGCCTTCATCTGCTTCTTCATGTAAGCGATGTTGTCGTAGGTCCAGGCGGCGGGCGGCACCTTGTTCTTCAAGGCGGCGTTTTCAGCCGGCAGACCGAAAGCGTCCCAGCCCATGGGCATCAGCACGTTGTGACCGTTCATGCGCAGGTAGCGCGTGAGCATGTCGTTGATCGTGTAGTTGCGCACGTGGCCCATGTGCAGCTTGCCCGAGGGGTAGGGCAGCATGGAGCAGGCGTAGAAGGC
>JAGWTE010000113.1 GCA_028869095.1 Burkholderiales bacterium | reverse complement strand
TAGTGGTTCAAGCTGCGTCCGTGTCTGCGGTGCCCGCTCCCGTTGCGGCGATGCCGGCGCCGGTGGTGGCGCCTGCGGTGACACCTGTTGTTGCACCTGCCGCATCGGCGGTGGTTTCGCCGGTTCCGGTGGCGGAGGCTCCCGCCTCAGCGGTGGCGGCTCCGGTGGCACCAATGGCAACAATGGCACCAGCGTCTGCTCTCGCGGCCCCAGCCACAGAAGCCGCGCCCGATGCCGTCGCCAAGGCTGAAGTTGCCGAAGCCCCACCGGGGCGAGTGACACTGGCTGTGAGCCCATGGGGTGAGGTCACGGTGGATGGCCGCGCCATGGGTGTGGCGCCACCCTTGACTCAGTTGAAGCTGCCCCCGGGTAAGCACACGATCACCATCAACAATGGCGACTCGCCGGCGTACAAGAAGGTGATCGTCATCAAATCAGGGCGCAGTTATGCCCTGGAGCACCAATTCTGATCAACATCAACAGGTAGGTTTATGACTTTGAATCGTCGTTCGTTGCACGGCAGCTTGGCTGCTGCGCTTGTGTTGTCTGCTTTGGGGGGCTGCGCCTACGGGCCCAAGCCTGCACCGGCAGACACGGTGCCGCCACCGCCCACCGTGGCTTCGGCGCCGGCGCCCGTTGAGCAGGCTGCTCCTGCCGTGGTGGTGACACCGGAGAACTTGTTGGCCCAAGGCGTCAAGGAATACCAGGCGGCCCAGTATCAACAAGCGGAGCTGGATTTGAAGTCTGCGCTGCAGATGGGCCTGGCCCAACCTGCGGATGTGGCGTCGGCCAACAAGCATCTGGCCTTCATCTTCTGCACCAGCAAACGCGAGGCCCAGTGTTTGGCCGCTTTCAAGGCGGCACGCGCGGCCGATCCCAAGTTTGCGTTGACCAAGGCTGAAGCCGGACACCCGATGTGGGGCCCGGTCTACAAGCGCAGCCTGAGCAAGAAGAAGTAAGACCTCAACTGCTCAGTTGAATGTCCAGTCCGCTGGGGCCATGGGTCTCCCAGCGGCGTGCCTCTTCCTGCAGCAAATGCAGGGTGCGCGGGTGTTGATCAGCCCAGCGCTTGGGCAGGCTGACACGGGTGCGCGTACGCCCCTTTTGGATCTGAACGAGCTTGGTGGGCAAGTCCATGCGGGCGTGATGCAAGATGATGGCCAGGCGCAAGCACAGCACCTGGCTCATCAAGGCCTTGTCATGCATGTGCTCGGCCAGCTTGATCAACTCGCCCCGTTGGCCCAAGACCATGGTCGCCAGACGTCTCAATTGCGATTGAGAAAACCCTGCCGCGTCAACGTGCCCCAACAGGTAGGACGAGTGGCGGTGGTGATCGTGATGCGACACCATCATGCCGATCTCGTGCAGCGAGCTGGCCCAGCCCAACTCGCGTGCGGCCTCGCCATCCAGGCGGTTGTTGCTTTGCATGGCGGACCACAAGTGCAAAGCCCGTTCGCGGATGCGGTCTGCGTGGCCCGTGTCGACGCGAAAGCGCTGCTGCAACTCGCGCACGGCCGCGTCACGCGGATCGGGCAAGCGGTGGTTGCGGGCGGCTTCAATGCGCTCTTCGAGATCAAAGATCACGCCTTGGCGCAGGGCGCCACGGGCTGGGCGCATGATCTCGATGTCGAACTGCATGGCCAGGGTGTACAGGATGGACAGTCCCCCGCCCAACACGGCCTTGCGGTCTTGCTTGAGGCCGGGCAGGTTCAACTCGTCGATGGAGCCGGCTTGCAGGCAGCGTTCGATGCACCAGCGCAGCCCCTCTGGGGTGATGCTGCCATCGGTGATGCCACTGGCCTCCAGCAGTTGCGAGACCGCGCCCACGGTGCCGGACGAGCCCAGCGCCTCTTGCCATTGCGCGCGTGAAAACAGCGTCAAGGCCTCTTCCAGTTCGGCGCCCGCAGCCACTTGTGCGGCGCGGAAACCTTCGGCGGTGAAGCGCCCGTCTGGGAAGTGGGTCATCGACAAGCTCACGCTGCCCACGCCAAAGGACTCGGCCCGTTGCGGCAAACGTCCACGCCCCAGAATCATCTCGGTCGATCGGCCACCGATGTCAATCACCAGGCGAGGCAATTCGCTGGGTTGCAGGCGGGCCACGCCTTGGTAAATCAAGCGCGCTTCTTCGCGTCCGGCGATCACTTCGATGGGGTGGCCCAGCACGCGGTCTGCGCGAGCCAGGAAGGCATCGCGGTTGCGGGCTTCACGCAAAGTCTGGGTGGCGACCGCACGGACTTGCCAGGAGGCAAAACCTTTCAGGCGTTGCGCAAAGCGCGCCAGGCAGGCCAGGCCGCGTTGGGTGGCCTCTTCGGTCAGCAGGCCATGGGCATCCAGGCCGGCGCCCAGGCGCACGGTTTCTTTGAGGTAGTCGATGCGCTTGTAGCGCCCCTTGTTCAACTCGGCGATTTCCAGCCGGAAGCTGTTGGAGCCCATGTCAATGGATGCCAGCAGATGAGGAAAGCGAGTGGTCTCCAGATGGCCGGGGCCATTGGGCGTGGTTTTGGCGGTCGTGACGTTGTCCATGGCCCGATTGTCCTACCTGTTGGTGAAAGTTCGCGCACGCTTCGTGGTTGACAGCGTTGCTAAGATCGCAGCATGACTCTGACTTACATCGTGGCCACGACCTTTTTGGGCGGCGTGGTATCCGTGGCTTTGGCTGCGGCCTTGTCCCAGCCCCTGTTGACCCTGATTGTTCGCCATTTGGTGAGCCTGTCCACGGGTGTGTTACTGGGGACGGCCTTGTTGCACGTGTTGCCCGAAGCATTTGAATCCGGCCGCCCCCCGCAGTCTTTGTTTCTGACTTTGTTGGGCGGTTTGATGTTCTTTTTCTTGCTGGAAAAGGCCGAGCTGTATCGACATGGCCATCACCACGAACATGACAGCCACCACCACCACCACGGCTTTGACGCCGAGCAGGCGGGGCGTGGCGGCTGGAGCGTGCTGGTGGGCGACAGCATCCACAATTTTTGCGATGGGGTTTTGATCGCGGCAGCCTTCCTGGCTGATCCCCAATTGGGTTTTGTGACCGCCACGGCCATCATTGCCCACGAGATTCCGCAAGAGGTGGGCGACTACATCGTGCTGATCAATGCGGGCTTTTCGCGTGTGCGGGCCCTGGTCTACAACATGATCTCAGGCATGTCTGCCGTGGTGGGGGGCGTGTTGGGCTACTTCCTGATCGGGCCCTGGAAGGAATACCTGCCCTACATGATGGTGGTGGCGGCCAGCAGCTTTGTGTACGTGGCGGTGGCCGATTTGATCCCGCAGTTGCAAAAGCGTTTGAGTTGGCGCGACACGGTGTTTCAGCTGGTGTGGCTGGCTACGGGGCTGATCATGATCGGCTCCATCGTGCATGGCTTGCACGACCACTGATGGGGGCTTGAGGCTCAGTCTTTGACGGCGCTGCTGGTGCGTGTAGCGCCGATGCCAGCCAGCACGATCAAGGCCATGCCCAAGATGGACAGAGGGTTGATCGGATCATGGAACAGCAGCACACCCAGGATGAAGGCGTGTGCAATGCCCAGGTACTGCAAGCTGGCCATCACCAGGGCTTGGCCTTGCGCATAGGCCCGTGTCATGGCCAGTTGCGCGACGGTCGCAAAGCCGCCGATGCCCAGTAGCCAGACCCATCCCATGGGGCTGGGGTTGACCCAGGCGGCGTGCCCGCTCAGGTGCGTGCCGACGCTGATCAACAAGCCGGCCACGGTGCCAAACAGCGAGAAGTAGAACACCACACGGTGTTCGGGCTCACCCGCGCGACCCAGACTGGCTACCTGCAGGTAAGCCCAGGCCGACAACATGCCCGACAGGATCCCAATCAAGCCTTCCAGCCATTGATCGCGTTGCAGGGTGGGGCGCAGCACCAAGGCCACGCCCACAAAGCCAATCAACACGGCCACCAGCAAAGGCAAGGGGATGTGCTTGCTGGGTTGGGCGCGCCAGCGGCGCCATAACTGGCGCAGCACCAAGAACACCGCCATCCAGACGGATGACATGTAGTTCAAGGTCACGGCGGTCGACAGGGGCAGCTTGCCAATCGTGTAGAACCACAAGCTCAAGGCCGTGACACCGGCCAAGCCGCGCAAGAAGTGCAGGCTGGGCACTTGGGTCTGCAGGTTCAAACCTTGCCACCATGCCAGGGCGCCCATCATGACGGCGCCGACGAATCCCCGAAAAAAAACAACCTCTGCCGTGGTCACTTCGGCAGAGGCTTTTTTGACGCAGACGCCCATGCCCGCGAACAGCAAGGTGGCCAGCACCATCAACCAGGCGGCTGACAGTTTGCTGACATGCCGACTGACTGCGTTCACGGGTGGGACTTTCAGTCCTTGAAGTCCATGGCGCGGCGGTACCACTCGTGGAAGTGCTGCATGCCGTCTTCCATCGGGCTTTGATAGGGGCCGACTTCGTTGTCACCGCGATCGAACAAGGCCTTGCGACCGGCGTCCATGCGCTCGCCGATTTCGTCGTCCTCGATGCAGGTCTCCATGTAGGCGGCCTGCTGGGCTTCGACGAATTCGCGCTCAAACGCAACGATCTCTTCAGGGTAGTAGAACTCCACCACGTTGAGCGTCTTGTTCGGGCCTTGCGGGTACATATTGGACACGACCAGCACGTGCGGATACCACTCCACCATCATCGTGGGGTAGTAGGTCAGCCACACGGCGCCTTGCGTGGGGCGCTCGCCGTTGCGGTACTTCAGGACCACGTCGTGCCACTTTTTGTAGACGTCTGACCCTGGCTTGTCGAAGGTGCGCGCCACGCCCACGGTTTGCACCGAGTATTCCTTGGCCATGTCCCAGCGCAGATCGTCACAGGTGACAAAGTTGCCCAGACCAGGGTGGAAAGGACCGACGTGGTAGTCCTCCAGATAGACCTCAATGAAGGTCTTCCAGTTGTAGTTGCACTCGTGCAGTTCGACCTTGTCGAGCACAAAGCCACTGAAATCCAGATCGCCACCGGGTTTGAAGCGCGCGTCAATGCCAGCCAGGTCGGCAGCGATGTCGCGCCCGTTGTCTTCAAACAGCAGGCCGTTCCAGTTCTGAATCTTGTAGTTGTTCAGATTTAGGCAGGGGTCGTGGTCGAAGTGCGGCGCGCCAATCAACTCGCCCTTGTGGCTGTAGGTCCAGCGATGCAAGGGGCAGACGATATTGTGTCGGCTGTTGCCACGGCCTTTGAGCATGATCGCTTGGCGGTGACGGCAGACGTTGGAGATCAACTCCACACCATCAGGCGTGCGCACCAAAGCGCGGCCTTCCCCTTCTTGGGGCAGCGCGTAGTAATCGCCTACCTCGGGGACCGCCAAAGCGTGACCCAGGTAGCGTGGACCGGACTGGAAGATGCGGGCAAGCTCCTTCTGATAAAGGATCTCGTCAAAGTAGACGGACACGGGCAGCTGTGTGTGGCTGCGCGAAAGAGCTGTGAGTGCATTACTCAGGTCAGACATGATCCCCAGGATCTCCAAAAACCAATGTCAACCCCCCGCAGACCTATCTGCGGGGAAACCCACGATTGTACCCGGTGCTGCGGCTTTGGGTTTGATTTCCCTTAAATCGACCACCCAGACCGGGGGCGCGCTGGTCCCGCTCAAAGAGGATGTTTCTGTGTTTTGGCACCTGCGCCGAAATAGAATACGCGTTTGCCTTCGACACCCGAGGATCGGGCGACACCATGGCCAAATCGTCTGCCTCTGCTGGAAAAACTGCTGCCGCTGAAACCGGGTTGCCTGCTGACCTCAGTTACGAGCAAGCCTTGTCTGAACTGGAAACCCTGGTCGCCAAGATGGAGGCCGGGCAGCTGCCCTTGGATCAACTGTTGACCAGCTACCAGCGCGGCGCCCAGCTGCTGCAGTTTTGCCGCGGCCGCTTGGATGCGGTCGAGGCCCAGGTCAAGTTGCTTGAGGCGGGGCAGCTCAAGCCTTTGGATGCGCAATGAGTTCAGCTGTTTTTTCCACTTGGTCGGCGCAGGCTTTGGCCCGTGTTGAGGCCGCCTTGGATCAGTGGGTGCCTGCCGATGCGCCTGCCGGTCTGGGCCAAGCCATGCGCTATGGCGTGTTGGACGGCGGCAAGCGTTTGCGTGCGCTGCTTATCTTGGCTGCGGCCGAAGCTGCGGGTGCAGATCGTGTGGCCGGTGGGACAGAAGCCGCCATGCGCGCCGCTTGCGCGATGGAGATGATCCACGCGTATTCGCTGGTGCACGACGACATGCCTTGCATGGACAACGACGTGCTGCGCCGGGGCAAGCCGACAGTGCATGTGCAGTTTGGCCAAGCGCAGGCTTTGCTGGCGGGTGATGCCCTGCAAACCCTGGCCTTTGAAGTGCTGACCCCTGATGCGCCTGCTGATGGCGCAGGCAGCGGCGCTGGCGTTGATGGCTGTTTGCAAACCCGTGTACAAGCCCGTTTGTGCGGCTTGTTGGCGCGCGCGGCGGGGCCGTTCGGCATGGCCGGTGGCCAGGCCATTGATTTGGCCAGCGTGGGCAAGGCCCTGGATGAGGCCACTTTGCGAGACATGCACCACCGCAAGACCGGCGCTTTGCTGCTGGGCAGTGTGCAAATGGGGGCCGCCTGCGGGGGCTTGGAGCCAGGCAGCGTGGCCTGGCAGGCTTTGAGCGACTTTGGTGATGCGATTGGGCTGGCATTCCAGATCGTTGACGATGTGCTGGACGCCACGCAGGCCTCCGACAAACTGGGCAAGACGGCCGGCAAAGACGCCGA
This sequence comes from Burkholderiales bacterium, assembly GCA_028869095.1. GTDB lineage: Bacteria > Pseudomonadota > Gammaproteobacteria > Burkholderiales > Burkholderiaceae_C > Aquabacterium. The sequence continues at coordinate 2,617 of JAGWTE010000113.1, read as the reverse complement.
TGCCAACAAGCCTACTTATGTGAGCCTGCTGGGGCTGGAGCGCGCCCAGGCAGAATCCGCACAACTGTTGTCCCGTGCACGCCAGGCCCTGGTGCGCAGCGAGTTGGGCGAAGGCGCCACAGCCATGCTGGCGGCCCTGGCCGAAAGGATCGTGCACCGTGACCATTGAACAGAACAAGTCCTTCCTGGATGGATCAGACATGACGTATCCCTTGTTGTCCCGCATCGAGTCGCCTGCCGACATTCGCCGCCTGTCGCGTGGCGAGTTGAAGCAGCTGGCCACCGAGTTGCGCGAGTACCTGCTGCAAAGCGTGTCGCGCACGGGCGGACACTTGTCGTCCAACCTGGGAACGGTTGAATTGACCGTGGCCTTGCACTATGTGTTCAACACGCCGGACGACCGCTTGGTGTGGGACGTGGGGCACCAGACTTATCCGCACAAGATCTTGACCGGTCGTCGTGATCGCATGCCCACGCTGCGGCAGTTGGGCGGCATGAGCGGCTTCCCGCGTCGCGATGAGAGCGAGTACGACACCTTTGGCACAGCCCACTCGTCGACCTCGATCTCGGCCGCTTTGGGCATGGCCATTGGCGCGCAGATTCGTGGCGAGTCGCGCAAGGCCGTGGCCATCATTGGTGATGGCGCCATGACGGCGGGCATGGCCTTTGAGGCCTTGAACAATGCGGGCGTGCCGCACCATGGGCGCATGGCCGACGTGTTGGTGGTGCTCAACGACAACGACATGTCGATCTCACCGCCCGTGGGCGCCTTGAACCGTTACCTGGCCCGCTTGATGTCGGGCCGTTTCTACGCCGCCGCGCGTGAAAGCGCCAAGCAGATGCTGCGCAATGCGCCGCCGCTGTTCGAGTTGGCCAAGAAGCTGGAAGAACATGCCAAGGGCATGGTGGTGCCTGCCACCATTTTTGAAGAGTTTGGCTTCAACTACGTCGGCCCCATCGATGGTCATGATCTGGACTCGCTCATCCCCACGCTGGAGAACCTGCGTGATCGCCATGGCCCGCAGTTCTTGCACGTGGTGACCAAGAAGGGCTATGGCTACAAGCTGGCCGAGGCCGACCCGATTGCGTATCACGGCCCCGGCAAATTCGATCCCGCCGTGGGCTTGAAGAAAGTGGCGGTGACCGAGCCCGTCAAGCCCACCTTCACCCAGGTGTTTGGCCAGTGGTTGTGCGACATGGCGGCGCAAGACTCGCGCTTGGTGGGCATCACGCCGGCCATGCGCGAGGGCTCTGGCATGGTGGAGTTTGAACAGCGCTTCCCTGGGCGTTACTTCGACGTGGGCATTGCCGAGCAGCACGCGGTGACGTTCGCCGCCGGTCTGGCTTGCGAAGGGCTCAAGCCGGTTGTGGCGATTTATTCGACCTTCTTGCAGCGTGGCTATGACCAGCTGATTCACGACGTGGCCCTGCAGAACCTGCCCATGGTTTTTGCGTTGGACCGGGCTGGGCTCGTGGGGGCCGATGGTGCCACGCACGCGGGCGCCTATGACATCGCCTTTGTGCGTTGCATTCCCAATATGAGCATGCTCACACCGGCGGACGAGAACGAATTGCGTCAAGCCTTGACGGCGGCGCATCATCAAAACCACCCCGTGGCCGTGCGTTACCCGCGTGGCACGGGCGCCGGTGTGCCGGTGCAGCCTGAGTTGACCCCGATGCCTTGGGGGCAGGGCGAGATCCGTCGTCACAGCCGACAGGCGCAAGGCCCGAAGGTGGCCATCCTGGCTTTTGGCACGATGCTGTATCCGGCCCTGGCGGCGGGCGATCAGTTGGATGCGACCGTGGCCAATATGCGCTTTGTCAAGCCGTTGGACACGGCCTTGGTGCTGGAGCTGGCGCGCACCCACGACCTGCTGGTGACGGTGGAAGAGGGCTGCATTCCCGGTGGCGCAGGGGCCGCTGTGGCCGAAGCCCTGTCAGCAGCAGGCATCAGCCATCCTTTGGTGATGCTGGGCTTGCCCGATGAGTTCGTGGAGCATGGCGACCCCGCCAAGCTGCTGTCCATGTGCGGTCTCGATGCCGCAGGCATTGAGCGCTCGGTCCGCGAGCGCCTGGCTCAGTTCAAGTGAGTTCTTCGTCCTCGCAGGGCTCTGACCGGCAACTGGTCAGGGCCGTGGCGGGCAGGGCTTCCGGATGGGCCAGCGTGCCAGTTTCCGGGTCATAGCCCAGGCTCTTGAGGTGCAGGGCCAGGCCGGAGTCCATGGCTGCCACGTGATGGGGCAGCCACACGGTCAATTCATAAGCCATCTGGCGCACGATGGCCAAGTCACCCTTGGCGCATTTCTCGGCGCCTTCGCGCATGATCTTGAGCACGATGGCGTGCTGCGAGCTGTGGCAGTTGTCGGGCGCAAAGCCGGTGGCCTGCATCCATTTGTCTTCCTGGCCGAAGTGATCGGCTGTGTGCTCGATCAGGGCATTCCAAGCGTCCAGCAAATTTTCGTCGGTGGCATTTTCGACCAGGGCTAGTTGATCGACGATGTCTTCATGGGGACGATCCATGGCGGGCATCGCGAGGGACATCTCTTCGGACCAGACTAATGGCATGGCAGACCTCAAAACGGCAAAGACAAACAGGCGGCTAGCAGCCTAAACGCTG
>JAGWTE010000112.1 GCA_028869095.1 Burkholderiales bacterium | reverse complement strand
GACTACAAGACCAAACATGCAAACTGATCAAGCCACATCAGGTTCGTGCACCAGTGGGCCGGGTAACGGTCCGCTGTCCGAGATCGGGCAAGTCAACGCCGACATGAGCGTGGGCTTGACGGAGGCGGCTGCACGCCACATCACGCGCTACCTGAGCCGTCGCGGCAAGGGCGTCGGTGTGCGCCTGGGTGTCAAGACCACGGGTTGTTCCGGTCTGGCCTACAAGATCGAGTTTGCCGATGAGATCGCCCCTGAAGACATCGTCTTCGAGCGTCTGGGCGTCAAGATCCTGGTCGACCCCAAGAGCCTGCCCTACATCGACGGCACAGAGCTCGACTTTGTGCGCGAAGGCCTGAACGAAGGCTTCAAATTCAACAATCCCAACGAACGCGACCGTTGCGGTTGTGGGGAATCCTTCCGTATCTGAGGCGGCACGCGCCTTGCGTCGGATGAAGCCCCACCTTGTGGTGGGGTTTCGCCTTTTCAAACGCCATGAACATTGACGCTGACGACTTCACTTTGCTGGGCTTGAGACGGGCTTTTGCCCTGGATCGCAGCCAATTGGATGCAGCCTGGAAGGCCTTGCAGGCTCAGGTGCACCCAGACCGTTTTGCGGCGGAAGGCGGCACCGCGCAGCGTCTGGCCATGCAGTGGGCCGTGCGCGTCAACGAGGCCCATCAGCGCCTCAAAGATCCGCTCAAGCGCGCGGCCTATCTGTGCGAGTTGGGTGGTGCGCCGGTGCAAGCGCACAGCAACACGGCGATGCCGGGTGACTTCCTGATGCAGCAAATGCATTGGCGCGAAACCCTGGAAGAGGCTGATTCAGCCGAGGCGGTTGAGGCCTTGTCCGACGAGGTGCAGCTTGATCGCAAGGCGCGCATCGGGCGAGTGACGCGCCTGCTCGATGTGGACGCCAATCCCGCCCAGGCCGCGCAAGAAGTGCGCGCCCTCATGTTCATCGATCGCTTGTTGGAAGAGATCGATGCACGACTTGAACGTTACGAAGACGCCCGTTGAGAACGACCTGATCCATGGCTCTGCTGCAAATTTCTGAACCGGGGCAGTCGCCCGACCCTCACCAGCGCCGCATTGCGGTGGGCATTGACCTGGGGACCACTCACTCTTTGGTCGCTTCGGTGCGCAATGGCGTGTCTGAATGTTTGCCCGATGAGCAAGGCCGCGTGATCCTGCCGTCGGCGGTGCGCTACATGGTGGACGACCGTGGCCAAACACGCCGCCAGATCGGTTTTGAAGCCTTGGCCGCACAGGCTGAGGACTCGCAAAACACCGTGGTGTCGGTCAAGCGTTTCATGGGCCGTCGTCTGGCGGATTTGCCTGATGCAGGCCGTTTGCCCTATCAGTTTGAAGACCAGCCCGGCATGGTCGCGGTCAAGACCGTCGCGGGGGTGAAATCGCCTGTTGAAGTGTCGGCCGAGATCTTGGCCAGCTTGCGTCAGCGTGCGGAAGACACCTTCAACGATGACTTGTTTGGCGCGGTCATCACGGTGCCCGCGTACTTTGACGACGCCCAGCGCCAGGCCACCAAAGATGCGGCCCAGATGGCCGGTTTGAACGTGCTGCGCTTGCTCAACGAGCCCACGGCCGCAGCCATTGCTTATGGCTTGGACAACGGCGCAGAAGGCTTGTATGCCATCTATGACCTCGGTGGCGGCACCTTTGACATCTCGCTGCTGCAACTGAGCCGAGGCGTGTTCGAGGTGGTGGCCACAGGTGGGGACTCTGCCTTGGGTGGTGACGACTTTGATCACCTGTTGGCTGACGCCGCCTTGGCCGATGCCAAGATGGAGGCCGTCACCCCGCAAGACAAGCGCACCGTGTTGGTGGCCGCTCGTCGTACGAAAGAGAAGCTGTCCACCGATGGCAGCGCCCATTTGTCGTGCGCCTTGTCGGGGGGCATGCTGTCGGTCAGCATCACCCGTGAGCGTCTGGCTGAATTGGCCAAACCTTTGATCGACAAGTCCCTCGCGTCGGTCAAGCGCGTGCTGCGCGACGCCAAGGTCAAGCCCGACGAAGTCAAAGGCGTGGTCATGGTGGGCGGCTCCACCCGCATGCCTGCCGTGCGCGATGCTGTGGGTGCCTTCTTTGGCCAAACCCCCTTGACCGATCTGAACCCCGATGAGGTGGTGGCCCTGGGTGCCGCGATTCAAGCCAACCAACTGGCCGGCAACAACGCACAAGGCGAGTTGCTGTTGCTGGACGTGTTGCCCTTGTCGCTGGGGCTGGAGACCATGGGTAGCCTGGTCGAGCGCATCATCCCGCGCAACACGCCCATCCCATGCGCCCGCGCGCAAGACTTCACCACCTTCAAAGATGGTCAGACCGCTTTGGCCGTGCATGTGGTGCAGGGCGAGCGTGAACAGGTCGAGCATTGCCGCTCATTGGCCCGTTTTGAGCTGCGTGGCATCCCGCCGATGGCGGCCGGTGCGGCTCGCATCCGGGTCAGCTTCCAGGTCGATGCCGATGGTTTGTTGAGCGTGTCGGCCAAAGAACAGTTGTCAGGCGTGGAAGCCTCGGTGGTCGTCAAACCCAGCTATGGCTTGAGCGACGAGCAAGTGGCCAACATGCTGCGCGAAGGCTTCACCACGGCGGCCGCCGACATGAAAGACCGTGCCTTGCGTGAAGCCCGTGTGGAAGCCGAGCGCATGCTTGAAGCCACCCGCACGGCTTTGGCTGCGGATGGTGATCTGTTGAGCCCCGAACAGCGTGCCGAGGTCGATAACCTGATGGCGCAGATTGGCCAGCGTTGCGACCGTGGCGACCTGGAAGCGCTGGAAGCCGCGACCAAAGCCCTGGCCCACGGCACCGAAGCCTTTGCCGCTGAGCGCATGAACCGCAGCATCCGTCAGGCCCTGGCTGGCCGCAAAGTTGATCAAGTCTGAATTCCTGAGACGCACCATGCCCATCATCAAGATCCTGCCCCATGCCAGCCTGTGCCCCGAAGGCAAGCAAATCACCGTTGCATCGGGCACCAGCATCTGCGAAGCCCTGTTGGAGAACCACGTGGAGATTGAGCACGCCTGCGACATGAGCGCCGCGTGCACCACCTGCCACGTCATCGTGCGCGAGGGCTTCAACAGCCTCAATGAGATGGACGAGACCGAAGAAGACTTGCTGGACCGCGCCTGGGGTCTGGAAGCCAATTCGCGCCTGAGCTGCCAAGCCATCGTGGCAGGCAAGGATCTGACCATCGAGATCCCCAAGTACACGATCAACCACGCGCGCGAAAATCATTGATGTCTAGACAGATCTTCCTTGACACCGAAACCACCGGCCTGAGCCCCGAGTCGGGCGACCGCGTCATTGAAATCGGTTGCGTGGAAATGATCAACCGTCGCCTGACCGGGCGGCATTTGCATTTCTACATCAACCCCGAACGTCCTAACCATGAAGACGCGGTCAAGATCCACGGCCTGACCGACGAATTCTTGGCAGACAAGCCCGTGTTTGCGGCTTTGGCTGACGAGATCCTGGAATACTGCCGCGACGCCGAGATCATCATTCACAACGCCAGCTTCGACGTGGGCTTTTTGAATGCCGAACTCAAGCGCTTGAGCAAGGGCGTCTTCACGGACCATGTGGCCGGGGTGCTCGACACACTGGTCATGGCCCGCGAGATGTTCCCGGGCAAGTCCAACTCGCTGGATTCGCTGTGTAAGCGTCTGGAAGTGGACAACACCCATCGGACCCTGCACGGCGCCTTGATGGACGCCGAGTTACTGGCCGAGGTCTACATCAACATGACGCGTGGTCAGGACGCGCTGTTGATCGATGCCAGTGGCGGCAACGAGGGCGATGAAACAGGTGGCCAGGTGATCGAAGCGATCGATTACAGCCAGTTCAATCTGCCCGTGGTGGGCCCCACGGAAGAAGAGGCTGCGGCCTTCGAAAAATCGCTGGAAGCCCTCGATAAAGCCAGTGGTGGAAAAACTTTGTGGAAATCCGTGGAAGTTGTGTTATAGTCATGGTCTTCGCTGATTGCGGCAGTCAATTTGACTAATCAGCGACCCGAACCAGTTTCGGGCGGTTAGCTCAGTGGTAGAGCACTGCCTTCACACGGCAGGGGTCGCAGGTTCGAACCCTGCACCGCCCACCAGAATAAGCCTCGTAAGTCTTTGATTTACGAGGCTTTTCTTATTTTCATGGCCTGTTGGCATTGTTTCCAGCGCCGCAATTTCGGTGGATTCGCCGGGCCTTGCTGTACACACTGGTGTGCATGGTGCACCGTGTTACCTCAGTGAGATGTAGCCAGTCACGCAAACTCGCACATGGTCAGAGTCCACCCGATGGCCTACAGTTTGCATTGAATGTCATCACCCCCACAGGGCCCGCGTGAGCAACCATGTGGGCAGACCAAGGTAAAGCGCCACGAGGCTGATGCGTTCAAGTAAAAGTCGGATCGTCGCAGTTTGTCCGGGGCGCAGCAGCACGGTCATGAGCGTGCCAGCCTCGATCGCTGCACGCAGCGCCGCGGCACTCAACACCACACCAATGATCCAAGCTGCCCACCACAACGAAAAGGTGGTGAGATAGGCCTTCAATCCAAACGTGTAGTACTCGCCCAAACCACTGCCGTAGGCAATGTGTTGGTGCAAGCGGAATGCCGGAACGGCGAGCGCGAAGGGCAACACGATGAACTTCGCAATCGGTTTGTCCAGGCGCCCGTGTCCGATCGTCGCGCGGGCTTGCGAATACGCAGTTGTGCGTGAGGGTGCGCCTGCCGGCACGGGGGCTCCGGCTGATGCCAGTGCCTTTGCCAGGGCCATTGGATTGGCCGTTGCGAGCCCATATGGCCAACGCTCGCCACTTGTCAGTCGCAGTGAGGCGCCGGTGTCCGGAATGGGCAAGCGCCATGGCTCTATGGCGGCGATGTCATGCAACGAGAGCGAAAGACGCCTGGTACCCCGTGCCAGCACGAGCGCGCCGTTGTCAATCGAGGCGCGTGCGCCAAAGGCCAGGAGCACGCACCACGCCGCCGCCTCAGGGACCAGAAAGAAGGCCGAGAAGGTGCGGATTTGAGCCAGCGTGTGTCCTTGCAGGGCATCGTCCATCAGCATGGCGACAGCCATCCAGAGCAGCGCGCCGCGGGCAAATGCGCGCAGTAGACCGGCAGCAAGGCGTGCGAAGGGCGGCAGCACCGCCACCTTGATGGGGAAGGCGGTCGCAGCTGATACCAAGGCTTCCTCGTCATCATGTGCATGCAGGGAGGGAAAGGCGGACATCACCGTCAACAGCACCAAGAACGCCAAGCCTGCCAGTCCAACCCAGTCGCCCCAGATCACCATGAGCGTCCGGGCCGGTGTTTGCACGGGTAGGGCGCCCATGACCAGTGTGCGCTCACCCATGCGTGCTCCGGCCAGCACCGTGCCGGTGGCATCGATCGCCGCGCTGTAGCCATTGGTCGTGACACGGAATTGGGGGAGGCGCGTTTCAATGCTGCGGAACGCAGCCACCGCCTGATGCAGTTCGGCCCCCTGCTGGTGGTCGGTGAACCAGGAGTCATTCGACATAGTCAAAATGGCTTGGGCACCAAGTCGGGCGCCATTGATGGCGAGGCGGGTGTCCACGTCGTCCAGGCAAATCAAGGGCACAACGGGGATTTCGCGCCCATCGGCCAGGCGCAGTGGGAACACCCGTGCGCCTGAGCCGGGTAGCCAGGTGCCAGTCCAGGGTAACAGGCGTCGGAATGTCGGGCTGTCGAGCCAGGTGGGGACGTACTCGGTCAGCGGGAAGAGGCGGGTCTTGCGGTAAAAGCCCAGCAGCCCCTTGTGCGGTTCGACGAAGGCCGTGGCGTTGTACTCGCCGGCGGCATCGCGGTCGTAGGTGCCGAATACGAAGGGCACACCAGCGGAGTGGACGATGCCCAGGATCGCCTGGTCGAATTCGGCGCCGGCTTTGCTTTTGGGTTGTCCAAAGGTGGTGGGGTAGGCTGTTTCAGACCACAGCACCGCATCGGCATGCTGTCGCACCACGGCGTCATAGGACATGGCGAAGTGCATGTCCAGCACGTCGTGGACCACGGCATAGGCGCCTTTTTTCTGGCGCTGGTGTTCGTAGTCCACCATATTGGATTGGATCAGCCCCATGCGCAGCGGCTTGCTGGCGGGGGCGGGTGGGGACGACAGGGCGATGAGGCCGTAGCCCGCCAGCAGCAAAGGCACCAGGGCGCTCAGCGCCAGAGGCTTGCCCATGGCGCGCAGGCCATCCGCACGGCGTGACCAGGTTGCCGCGATGCCTTCGTTGGCCAGCAACAGCATGAAGGTGAGGCCGGCAGCCCCTCCCACATCGGCCGCTTGCCGCAGAAGGCGAGACGGATAGAGCCCGTGGCCCAGCGTGTCGCCCAGCAGGCGGGGGATGATCCATTCTGCGGCGACCCAGGCTGAGGCGCCTGCTAGGGCCTGCAAGACGCGACTGTACCGACGGCCGCTCAGGTGGCGGACCAGTGCAAAAGCGAAGAACTGCGGCTGAAACAGCGGCGCGCCGATGAGCAGCACCGCCATGCCAGTGGCTGCACCGACTTGCGTGTAGCTGCCGATTGCCATGCCGAACCAACTGAAGACGGCCACCGTGAAAGCCAGCGACATGCCATAGGCGCTCAACAGCGAGGCCGCGAGGGTCCGGCTGGCGTCCAGGGTGCGCAGCCAAGGCACGAGGGCGACAAAACCCAGCAGCCATCCGGCGCCGCCATGGGCGTACAGGCCCGACAGGAGCGCGCTGGCTAGGATGCCAGCCAGGATGCGTACGCTGGACTGCGAAAAGAGTGCGGCGGCGTTCAGGGGGCAGATCTCCCTGAGTCGATCGGTGCCGGGACCACGATGCGCCGGATCGGCATCCCGGCCGGCGCCAGTTCAGGCGGCACGATGCGGTCCTTGGGGATGTCAATGGGGCGGTTGTTGGCGTCAAGGAGCGGATGGTCTGGCGCGAACATCAGGATGGGCTCAATGCGCTGACCATCGTCGGTGGCTTGGTAGTGCCGAACGTAGCCGGGCGGCAGCACAAAACCCTCGGGCACGGCCAGCCCAATCAGTGGGGGACGCGTGCCGGGTGGATTGAAGGCGCCCAGGCCAGTGTGGATACCGGCTTGATGCAGTCGATCAATCACTTCATTCATGGTGGGTTTTTCGCCGCGTGCCACGTAGTTGGACAGATCGGGGGTGGGGTCGACCCCGTTGACGGCCTGTTGGGTCTCCGATGTTTTGGCCGCGTTTGTTGACGCGCCAGGCGAGACATCGCTGGACGTCGGAACCGTCGCCTGTATGGGCCACGCTGACGCCACGCCAGAAGCAGGCGCGGACGTTGCGGTTGGGGGCGCAACGTCCGTCGAAGACGATGAGATCAAGAGGTAGGCCACGCCACCGGCGACCAGCAGCAGGGCGATCAACAGATAGCCCAGGGACGGGCGCCACGCATGACCGTCCTCAACCGATGGGTTCGGTTGGGGGTTGGTGTGGCGGGGCTTGTCCATGGGCTAGCCTGCTGAGAATCGTCAGGGAGCCGATGGGTTGGAGGTGGACACCGCCCAGCCCATGCGCTCGTGGCCGTACTGGTTCCAGATCGGGTTCTTGCCGTTCGTGAACGAGGTATAGCGAGGTGCGCCCGAACCGGTGGTGCCACCAAACAGACCAGCCGTGACGGTGCTGCCGTTATAGGTGGGGTGGGTGTCGTCCGACTGGATGTAGTCGTAGCTGCTGCTGGCCGACACGAAGTGCGTGTTCGCATCGCGGATCGTTGATTTCAGCGTGGTGGTGATGCGGGTCACGTAGCTGGATTCGCTCTCGCCCGAGACGTAGCGCAGGCCATCGGAGTCAATGATGCCGTCACCGTTGCTGTCGTAGTCGGCACCCATGAATTGCGCGAAGTTGTCCGTGCATTGGAAGCCCTTCTGGCGCGCGTATTCGCACATCCAGTAGTTCATCTTGGCCATGTAGGGCAAGAAGGTGTTGCGCATGTTCACCGTGGCCCCGGTGCTGGCGTCCTTGCAGGAGCTTTGCGTGTTGTCGGCGTCGTAGCCGGGATAGTGCAGGTTGGAGATGATCTTCACCTTCACGCCAGAGTAGGCGTTGGCGTTGATGTAGTCCATGGCTGCTGCCACATAGGTCTTGCAGTTGCTGATGGCGGTGTTCATGCCGCTGTAATCGCAAGTGCCGGTCTGGCTCTTGAAGGCTGAGCGTGCTTGCAGGCCGTCGTTGCCGCACATCTCAAACGTCACGACGCGGGTCGAGGTGGCCTGCATGTAAGACTTCTCGGCCACGATCTTGTTGTTGTAGACATCAGAGGCCACGGCGCCGGACTTGGTGCGGCGTACGCTCTCGATGTCGGCGTTCCACAGGGCGGACAAATATTCTGCGTCCACGGTTGGCGCGGCATACTTCGCCGCATTGAGGACGGAGCCGTTGTAGCCGGCGTAGATCGAGTCACCATAGGCCACCACGCGGTATTTGGTGCTGGTGCCCGCTCGGTCAATGGTCCAGGACACGTTCTGGTTCAGGGTGCTTGCCATGGCTTGCGAGCCGGCAGCCAACAGGGCCAAGGTTGGCAAGAGCGCGCGCATGGCGCCTACAACGGAAGTCTTCATCGGTCTTCTCCTCTGTGGTTGAACGGGGGGCGAGATCGGAGCGTTCGAATCCGTAGGGGTACCTGTGTGTCGGGGCAGTTTGTCCCAAAAGCCCTCAAGTCCACATCCCAGATATTCCCTTCCGGGTAATCCATTTGTTTGGCGTGAAACGTTAATCGACTACGGTGTTTTTGCTTTGGCGCGCGACGGCCAGTCAGCCCACGGGCATGATTTGCCCATGGACTGGCCTGCATAGAAAGTCAGGGTGCCGATGGGTTGGAGGTGGACACTGCCCAGCCCATGCGCTCATGGCCATACTGGTTCCAGATCGGGTTCTTGCCGTTCGTGAACGAGGTATAGCGGGGCGCGCCCGAACCCGTGGTGCCACCGAACAAACCAGCCGTGACGGTGTCACCCGTGTAGGTCGGGTGAGTGTCGTCGGACTGGATGTAGTCGTAGCTGCTGCTGGCCGACACGAAGTGTGTGTTCGCATCACGGATGGTCGATTTCAGCGTGGAGGTGATGCGGGTCACGTAGCTGGATTCGCTTTCGCCCGACACATAGCGCAGGCCGTCGGAGTCAATGACACCGTCACCGTTGCTGTCGTAATCGGCGCCCATGAACTGCGCAAAGTTGTCCGTGCATTGGAAGCCCTTCTGGCGCGCGTATTCGCACATCCAGTAGTTCATCTTGGCCATGTAGGGCAAGAAGGTGTTGCGCATGTTCACCGTGGCCCCGGTGCTGGCGTCCTTGCAGGAGCTTTGC
>JAGWTE010000111.1 GCA_028869095.1 Burkholderiales bacterium | reverse complement strand
TACCCGGTCTGGACATAAGCCGACCCCACCCCCAGCTTGGTCGCCAAGGCGTCCATGAACAGGCGCGCATCGGCGCTGGTGTAGCGAATGGCGCTCCGCTCGTCGGCAAACAAGCTGGGGTCGTGCCAGCACGGCTGCCCGTCGGTGCGCCAGAAGATGGACAGGGCCCAGCGCGGCAACTGCTCACCGGGATACCACTTGCCTTGCCCAAAGTGCAAAAAGCCGCCCCGCCCATAGCGCTCGCGCAACTTGTGCACCAGCGATGTCGCCAGGCCCCGTTTGGTCGGGCCCAAGGCATCGGTGTTCCACTCGGCGCCATCGCGGTCGTCCACCGACACAAAGGTCGGCTCGCCGCCCATGGTCAGGCGCACATCCTGCTGCTTGAGTTGCCGGTCCACGGCATGCCCCAAGGCATCAATGGCCTGCCACTGTTCATCCCGGTAGGGTTTGGTCACCCGGGGCGACTCGACAATGCGGGTGATGGCCATGTGGTGCGCCATGCTGACCTCGCACTCGTCCACCGCGCCGGTCACCGGGGCCGCGCCCGTGGGCTCGGGCGTGCAAGCCACGGGGATGTGGCCCTCACCGGCCAGCAGTCCCGAGGTTGGGTCCAGGCCGATCCAGCCTGCACCGGGCAAAAACACCTCGCACCAGGCGTGCAGATCGGTGAAGTCCACCTCCGTGCCCGAAGGGCCATCCAGCGCGGCCACATCGGCCTTCAGCTGGATCAAATAGCCCGACACGAAGCGTGCGGCCAGCCCCAAGTGCCGCAAGGCCTGGACCATCAGCCAGCCCGTGTCCCGGCATGACCCTGAACGCAAGGTCAAGGTCTCTTCGGGCGTTTGCACACCCGGCTCCATGCGGATCGTGTAACTGATGTCGTTTTGCAGACGCTGATTCAAGCCCACCAAGAAATCGATGGTGCGCACTTCGCTGCGGTCAATGCTGTCGACAAAGGCCTGGAGTCGCGGCGTCAAGGGGCTTTTGACCAGATAAGGCGCCAGATCACGCGCGCTTGCCTCGTCGTAGGCAAAGGGATAGTGCTCGGCCTCTGGCTCCAGGAAGAAGTCAAAGGGGTTGTAGACGGCCATTTCGGCCACCAGGTCCACCGTGACTTTGAATGCCTTGGTTTGCTCAGGAAAGACCAAGCGCGCCAAGTGGTTGGAAAACGGGTCTTGCTGCCAGTTGATGAAGTGCACCACCGGGTCCACCCGCAGCGAATACGACAGGATGCGGGTGCGGCAATGGGGCGCAGGGCGCAGCCGAATCACCTGGGGTGACAGGCTGACCAGCCGGTCATAGGTGTAGTGCGTGACGTGATTGAGCGCAACGTGAATGGACACACAAATCTCCAGTCGAACCAAACGGCTACAGGCCTGCAGATGTGCAGCAAGTTACGGGCCAGTGGCTGAGGTGTCAAGACCAGCCCAGGAATCAGGCACACTCTCGTCTTTCCCGGATTCTGGCTCGACGCATGTCTGACACCCCACAGCAAACCCCGACCACTGGTGACACGGCCCCCGCCATGTCACCCGCTGATTGCGGCAACAAACTCAAAGAACTGTTCCCCGCCCTGTTTGGCGTGGACAAGCCCCTGCCGCTGAAGTTGCGCATCCAGGCGGATATCCAGGAACGTGCTCCTGGCGTGTTCACCAAGGCCGTTTTGTCGGCTTTTCTGCGTCGCCACACCGGCAGCCACGCCTATTTGATGGGCTTGACCAAGGCGACGCAACGCTTTGACCTGGATGGCCAGGCCGCTGGCGAGATCACCGACGAGCACCGCAAAGCGGCCTCTGACGAGTTGACCCGCCGCCGCGAGAACAAGAACGCCCAGCGCGAGTTGGAAGAGCAGCAGCGCCACAACCGCGCCACCTTGCTGCGCGACTTCGAGCGCACCACGCTGACCCCGGCCAATTTCTGCGCCCTCAAGGGCATCCCGGTCGAGGCCCTGGACGGCCTGCTGGCCCTGGCCCGTCAAGACGCCCTGGAGCGCCCCCCAGTGGCCGACCCACGCCGTGGGCAAGACCGCCGTCCTCAAGGCCGTGGTGGTGATCGCCCTCAAGGTCGACCCGATAACCGCCGCCCCAACGACCGCCGTCCGCAAGATCGCCGTCCTGGCGGCCCTCGGGCTCAAGGTCCTCGTCAGGGTGACGCAGCCGGCAAGGACCAACCCGCCTCTCCCGAGACGAAGGAATCCTGATCATGAGCCCCTTGCTGGTCAAACGGCTCATCCGTGTGGTTTTTGTGGTGGGCGCCTGTTTGATCAGCTACCTGCTCTGGCTGGTCGCCCACATTCCGTCGACCGACGACGCCCAGACCGCCGACCGCCTGGGCAAGGCGCTGTCTCAGCACTACGGCCACTTCCAGGACCGTGCCCTGGTTGAAAAACAGGGCCATGGCCAGATCTACTACAGCCACCCCGGCGCCTTTGCGCGCCCTCAGGTGGACCTGTATGAGGTGACCTCAGATCAAGACATCACCTTGATCGAGCAAGCCGCGCGCCAGGCCCTGGATGAGGCCCACGCCCGCTCGGTGACCTTGCGTTTCTTTGAAAAAGAAAACATCACCCTGTTTGCCAGCGGTGGCCGGGGACATGGCCCCGAGCATCTGATCAAGACCGAGGTCATCCAGCACGGCTGACCGCTTGCGGCGCCTGCGTGCCCCCGGGGGCGCGGCGCCCCAACTGGCTTTGGTAGTACACCACCTTGCGCGCGCGCATCACCTCGCCCAGAGGGCGATGCGCCATCAACGCCGCCCAAGGGTCAATCGCCGCGGCCTCGATTTCATCAGACAAGACCTGGCCTGATGTGCTGTCCGGGCTCTGCATGGGCACCGTCAAGTGCGCCACCGTCACATAAGGCGCGACCGTTTCAGGCCAATCCACCGAAGCGTCTTCAATGGGGGTGCGGGCCTCGTCCACAAAAAACTGCAGCTGCAGGTCAAAGCGCAAAACGCCTTGGCTCACATGCCGTTTGAAGTCTGCGGCCCAGTCCACCTTGTCTTTCTTGCCTGGCTTGCCCTTGGTGAATGCCTGCTGCCCCGTTGGCACCAAGCGAACCCGCGCGGCATAGGGCCCGCAGGCAATCGGTGCGGCTGAGTAAAACGTCTCGGTCGCAAAGCCCGTGAACGGCTTGCCAAAGGTCTTGGCAAAACGGCGGATCTTTTTCAAGCCGCCCCACCAGCCATAACGCTTGAACAGGTAGCGGATCAAGGCCCCAGGGCCCCGCACAGACTGCATCACCAGGTCCACAAATTCGTCACTGCGAGGAAAGGCAAAGGCAGGCTGATTGATCAGCAAAAAGCTTTGAACGGTGGTGGCGCCTTGCCCCAAAGCCGAGGGGCCTTGCACACCCCGCGCCTGAATCGCGAACCCGCGCACATCGGGCTTGCGATCAGAGGCCTTGTCGGCGCCGCCATTGGACAGGCGCACCCAGGCATCCAAACGCGCAGGGTAAGCAAACAGGCCATGGCGCGCGTGATCGGGCAAGCCGCCAGGCACCTCCAAGGTGGCCGCCACGCCCAACACCTGCTTGCGATGCAGTGCCCGCCCCGGCCCGAAACGCGCGTTGCGTTCGGCCTGCAGTTGCGCAAATTGCTGGGCTTGGAGGGTGTGGCGCTGGGCCTCATCGGCATCCATGCGCTCGCGCCACTGGGTGCTGGGCTGGGGTTGGGTGGACATGAGCGAACCTTCCAATCAGATCAATACCAATACGCAAATTGGATCACAAAATTAAATTGTGCACAATGTTTTTGCAATCCCCGAATGCGCGAAGGGTTGTCACGCATGATTTTTCAGAAGATCAGCCATAAAGTGGGTACAGGCTGAATGTTGCCGTCTACGCTTTGGCCCCTTTGATGTTCAGCCCCATCGAACCCAACGCGTGACACGAACTCCTCATGCCCAACGGCCCCTCTGACCTGTCCAACAACAGATGGCCATCTACAAGCCAATCTGTTGTTCGCGGCTGTGTATGTGGTCTGTTGTGCTCGCTTTCCTGCGCTTGGGCTCAAGCCCAATCAGACTACTCCGAGGCCAAAGTCAAGGCAGCCTTTGTTTTTAATTTTTTCAAATACACGGAATGGCCGGTGGACGCCACCACCAAACAGATCGTGTTGTGCCTGGGCAATGCCAATGCCGATGTGAACAGCGCGTTTGCCCCGCTGGAGGGGCGTGTGGCCAATGGCCGAGCAGTCAGCGTGCGCAACTTGCCAGGGTCATTGGATGCAAGCGGCTGCAATGCGGTGTACATCCATGATGGCGCAGCCAAGAAAGTCCTTGAAAAACTGGTGCAAGCCAAGATGAGCAATGTGCTCACCGTGGGTGATGGCGCCGACTTCCTGGATGCCGGCGGCATCATTGGCCTGGTTGAAACGGAAGGGCGAATGCAATTTGACGTCAACCCAGACCCTGCCGTCAGAGGCAATCTGCGATTCAGTTCCCAAATGTTGAAACTGGCTCGCAACAACCGCTAAGCAGCGACATGACAATCTGGCGCAGATTCTCACTGGCACGCAAGATCACCCTGACGGTGACGGCCATGTGCTGCATGGCCTTACTGGGGTTCGTGTCGCTGTTCCTGTACGTTCAGCACGGCCTGCTGATCGCCCAATCGACCCACGCCATGCTGGCCTTGACCAACAGCGTGGCCTACAACAGCGCCTCCGCGCTGACCTTTGGTGATCGTGACGCGGCCACCAAGACCTTGCAGTCACTGCAATCATCTTCGGACGTTGTCTCTGCGGAAATGGTGGACAGAAACGGTCAGCCGTTCGCCCATTACAGAGCCAAGCTCATCCCGGAGTCAGACACATCGGACACCCAGTCCATTGATGTGCCGATCGACGAGGCAGGCGAAATCATTGGCCATTTGCGCCTGACCTTCAGCCTGGCATCAGTCAACGACGCTTTGCGGCAGGGCATCTGGTTTGCCAGCGTCTTGGGCCTGCTGGTGATTGTGGTGGTGGGATGGCTGGCGGTACTGTCGGCGAACCGATTGCTCAAGCCCCTGCGCCGCCTCACCGACGTCGCCCAGCAAGTGCGCGAGACCGACAACTATGGCTTGCGCGTTCCCATCCAGGACACCCTTGACGAAGCCGGAGAGTTGAGCGCCCGCTTCAATGACATGCTGGCGCAAATCGAAGAGCGCGACCAGGACTTGGCCAGACACCGCAGCTCGCTTGAACAAGAAGTCGACAAACGCACCAGCGAACTGGCTCGTGCGCTGGAAACCGCCGAAACAGCCACGCGGGTCAAGAGCGAATTCCTGGCCAATATGAGCCATGAAATTCGCACCCCCATGAACGCCATCATCGGCCTGACTTATCTGGTCCTGCGATCCGATTTGACCCACACGCAGCGGGAGCATCTCAGCCATGTGGAAACCGCCGCCAAGGCCTTGCTGGGCATCATTGAGGACATTCTGGATTTCTCCAAAATCGAGGCGGGCAAACTGACCATGGAGTCCAAGGAGTTCGCTCTGCAAACCGTGCTGGACGAACTGATCTCGGTGATCGCGCTCAAAGCGTCGGACAAGGGTCTCGATTTTTTGATTGACGTGGCCCCTGATGTACCCGCCACGCTGATTGGCGACCCACTTCGACTAGGCCAGGTGTTGACCAATCTGTGTACCAATGCCTTCAAGTTCACACATGAAGGCGAGGTTGTCTTGCGCATTGCTCGGCAATCCCATGCGGACGAAGCCCATGTGACGCTGCGCTTCAACGTCCACGATACCGGCATGGGCATGAGTGAAGCGCAGATGACCAAGCTGTTCAAACCTTTCAGCCAAGTCGATGCATCCACCACGCGGCTGTACGGCGGCACGGGCCTGGGTTTGGTCATCAGCAAACAGATTGTGACCCTGATGCAGGGCGAGATCAGTGCCACCAGCCAGGTCGGTCGCGGCAGCAACTTCCAATTCACGGCCAAGTTCCTGCCATTCGAGACGAGCTCGCTGCTGCCCCCGCCATCGAACCTATTGGGCGCCCTGCGCATCCTGGTCATCGACGACAGCCTGTCTTCACGCACCATCATCGGCAAGCTGCTTGAACGCCATGGATCCCAGCCCGCCCTGGCCGGCTCCGATGTCGAAGGCATGGCCCTGCTCAAACAGGCCACGCCAGCGCAGCCCTACAACTTGGTTCTACTGGACACCCACATACCGGGGTGCGACAGTTGGGCGCTGGCCCGCCGAATCAAGACTGAGTTGCCCTCCCCACCCCGGATCGTGATGCTGGCGCCCTTTGGGGACGAGGCATCGGCACAACAGACCCGTCATCAAGACCTGGATGGTCTTTTGAACCAACCCGTCACCCCTCAGGCTTTGCTCGCGACCCTGACCAAGACCTGCTTGAGCAACACAAGGCAGAACAACGCCCAAGCCATCTCATCGGCGTTGGATCCACAAGCCACACGAGCGCTCAGAGGCAAACGCATCTTGCTGGTAGAGGACAACAACATCAATCAAGTCGTCGCATCAGAGTTGCTCACAAACATGGCTGGCATGCACGTCACCCTGGCAGAAAACGGCGAGCAAGCCCTGGTGCTGCTGCAAGACCAAACCTTTGACGCCGTGTTGATGGACATCCAGATGCCCGTCATGGACGGCTTGCAGGCGACCACGAAACTCCGTCAAAACAAGGCTTATGCCAACTTACCCATCATCGCGATGACCGCTCACGCGATGGCGGGAGACCGCGAACGCTGTCAGATCGCAGGCATGAACGACTATGTGACCAAACCGATCAACCCCATGGAGTTGTTCGCCGTGCTGACCAAATGGATGAACCGCCCCCCATCCAAGGCCATGGCACCCACGCTGCCACCGACTCAGCAGCACGAGCACTGACCTGATATGGCGGCCTCAGTAGCGCAGGCTCAACCCTGCGTACAGACGACGGCCCGTTTGCGGATAGTCGAAGGGGAAGGCGCCGGTCTTGATGAGGATGTTCTTGTGCGTGTCCAGCAGATTGGTCCCGCCCACGAACAGGTCCACGCCGTGACCGAGTGACTGGCTGTATTTGGCGTCCAGTGTCCACCACGGCGCGATGTCATTGCCGCGATAGGCACTCAAGTCAACAAGCGTGCCAACGCCAAAGGGTAAGGGTTGCACCCCGACTTCACTGTCGCGGCGATTGACTCGCCCTTGGTAGTGCAAGCTAAGGGCAAGATTGCTGTCGGCCTGGTGGCAGTTGACACCGAGGTTGGCCTGAAAGCTGGGGTACCAGGTCATGTTGTGAGGGCTGGCGGCCACCGATGTATCGATCACGCGCTCACCGACGCGGCGAGCGTAGGAAGCGTTGACGAATCCGGTCAGAGCTGCATTGCCAAACAGCAACTCGGTTTCCAAGCCGCGACTGCGTTGCGTCAGGACGTTCACGGCCTTGCTGAGGTTGGTTCCGCTGGCATAGATGATGTCGGAAAATTCAGTCTCAAACAGGTTGCTGCGCCAGGATACGGCCTTGCCGATTTGCCAATTCACCGCCAGCTCTGAGGTGGTGATTCTTTCCGGTTGGATGGCGTCAATGTTCGATGCAATCGAATACGTGTGCGCACTCGCCAGACCGGCCGGACCTGGCGCCCGGAAGGCGCTGCCGTGCAGCAACTTCACCGACACCGTCTCCATCGGCAGATAGACCAAGCCAAGGCGTGGGCTGAAGCGCGAGAATGTACGCCGCTCGACCGGCCGCGCCGGGTCGGTGATGCGTTCGAAGGTCACTTCGTCATGATCGTAACGAAGGCCGGCCGTCAACTGCCATTGGTGGCTGAGCAAGTCGCCGCTGGTGAATTGCAGATAGGGCGCGTAATTGACCATGGGATGGTCTTTGATCCAGTCCAGCCATGGCCCTAGCGGCTGTATCGCGCCACCGGCGTTGGGCGAGCCGGTGTCAGGGTTGAAATTGGCCTCATGCGCATCGTCGCCGGTGTAGCTGTAACGATCCATCTCGATCCCCGTCAGCAGTTTGGCCGACTGCGGCAGGGCGAACGAGAACTGCGCGCGGGCGAACAGGTCCTGCATCGATGTTTGCACGAATTCGCGTGCCCCATTCGGGTAGAAACCGCCGAACGCACCGTTTGGATAGAAATTCATGTTCCATCGCAGGCCATGGTCTTGCCAGCGCACGGTGTACTCCTGCGCGATCATTTCACCCGGTGTCGGTTTGTAGCTGACGGTGAGAATCTTCCGCTCTTCGCTCATGACGTCAGGCCGGTCCGGCGTCCACAGCGCCCAGCCTTGTAGCGTCTGGTAATGCCATGCTTGATCGTGATACTGCACGGTCAGGCCTCGCAAGGCCTCCTTGCCATCGAGCTTGACCCACGCATACCAGTTGTCGTGGCGATCCTGCGTCTCAAATTGCTGCAGCGAGCTGGCTCCACCACGGCCAGATCCGTCAGAGGCCAAGTACTCGTTCCCGGGTGTGGCCTGGGTTGCGTATCCAGCCACGGCCGAGAACAAGGCACCGCCCTTGAAACCATGGACCCAATCGAGGTGGCGCGAGCCGTCGTCGCCCAGCCGCAAGTGCGCTTCGCCACCATAGTCAAGGTCGGCCGCCGACGGCGTGTTGATCGTGACCACACCATTCATCGCACTCGAACCGTACAGCGCCGACCCCGGACCGCGTAGCACTTCGACGTTCTGCGCCAGGAACAAAGGCGTGATGTCCCACGTGTAGGCCGAGGCAAAAATGTTGTCGTTCATCGGGATGCCGTCGATCAACAACAACAGGTGATTGTTACCCCAGCCCTCGGCGACACCACGAGCGGCCACGGTGTGCCGGTCGTAGTCCATGCTGAGCGAGAAGCCGGGCTGGGCGGCCAGAATGTCATTCAGGCTGTTCCAACCGAACTGATCGATCTGCTGCCGGGTGACGACGTTGACGATACCCGGAGCCTCATTGACGTTTTGCGCGATCTTGGTCGCCGAGTTGACGCGAACCTTCAGCAACTCTTCCAGCTCAATGTTGAAAAGTTCATCCGTTTCGTTGGCGTGGATGCCAGAGCTGGCCATGCCAAGCGCCACAGCACTAAGCCAGAAGGCCGTGCGGCGCGATGAAGGCAGCAGGAGACGGTAAGGGGCAGCCACGGCGACAAACATGCTCCAGTTGTGATGGTTGGGCACGGTCAAAGTCAAAAATACGTCCTACTGCGCTGACTTTCAAACAATATGGGTGCCCATCCGTCACTTGTCAATCGTGTCAAGCCAGCGGGTTCAATCGGCGTAGAACAAATGGCAAGGGGCATGGCGCTGCTGCCATGCCAGCCGGATCGGATAGTCGTGCATCGACCCGTCTTGCTGGGCGTGCTGCAAGACAGCCCACTTGGCCTCGCCCGTCAGATGGATCACCACCTGCTCCGCATCGGTCAGACAGCGGGGAGACAAACTGACCCGAGGCACGGGCACGTTGGGCGGCATCGGTGTCGGCACCGTCAAGCAGCGGCCTGCGTCCAGCCCCGACTCGACCCAACTGGCATCATGCGGGAACAACGACGCGGTATGCCCGTCCCCCCCCA
>JAGWTE010000110.1 GCA_028869095.1 Burkholderiales bacterium | reverse complement strand
TCGCTGTTCATCGTGCCGCGCAAGCTGGTGGAGGCCGATGGCCGCATCACCGAGGTGCGCAATGACGTGTCCCTGGCGGGTTTGAACCACAAGTGCGGCTTCCGTGGCACAGTCAACACGCTGCTCAACTTTGGCGAAGGCCGTTTCAAGGTTCGTGGGCAAGCCGGTGCGGTGGGCTATCTGATTGGCCAGCAAGGGCAGGGCCTCAAAGCCATGTTCACCTTGATGAACGAGGCGCGCATTGGGGTGGGCCTGGGGGCAAGCATGCTGGGCTATGCGGGTTATGAAGCCTCGCTGGACTATGCCAAGCAGCGCCCGCAAGGTCGCCCCATGACGGCGGCCGGCAAGGATGCGGCCAGCCCGCAGATTCCGATCATTGAGCACGCCGACGTCAAGCGCATGTTGATGGCGCAAAAGGCCATCACCGAAGGCGGCTTGGGCCTGGCGCTGATCTGTGCCACTTTGGTGGACGAAGAGTTGACGGGCTCGCCCGAGTCCAAGGCCAACGCCACCTTGTTGCTGGAGTTGTTGACCCCCATTGCCAAGAGCTGGCCCAGCGAATGGGCGCTCGAAGCCAACAGCCTGGCCATCCAGGTGCTGGGTGGCTATGGCTACACGCGTGACTTCCCGGTGGAGCAGTACTGGCGCGACAACCGACTGAACATGATCCACGAAGGCACCCATGGCATCCAAGGCCTGGACTTGTTGGGCCGCAAGGTGGTCATGAATGGCGGGCAAGCCCTGGCGGTGCTGGGTGCGCGCATCACGCAAACGATTGACAAGGCGGCCCAGGTTGACACCTTGTCAGCCCATGCGCAAGCCCTGGGCAAGGCCTTGAACAAGGTGGCGCAAAGCACGCAAGCGGCCTGGTCGACCGGCAAGCCACAAGAAGCTTTGGCCAATGCCACGCCTTACCTGCAAGCCTTTGGCCACACGGTGCTGGCCTGGATCTGGCTGGAGTTGGCCATCGCTGCTCAGGCGGCCAAAGCTGGGGGTAAGCGCGCGGCTGATGAGGCCTTCCTTCAGGGCAAACTGGCTGCTTGTGATTACTTCTTCCACTTTGAACTGCCGCGCATTGACGCATGGCTGGGTGTGGTGTCGCGCCGCGACATGACCTGCGCCCAGGCTCAGGCGGACTGGTTCTGAGTGGTTTTTTGCCGTACAGAGAAGAACATGATTCGACACATTGTGATGTGGACGCTCAAGCGTCCGGAAGACGCCCCCAAAGTCAAAGCCTTGCTGGACAGCTGCAAGACCCTGGTGCCCGGCATCCACGAGTTTGCCGTCGGCATCAAGACCGATGGCCTGGAAGCCAATTGCGATGTGGTGCTGGTGTCCACGTTTGAAGATGCGGCCACGCTGGCTGCGTATCAGCCGCATCCGCATCACCAAGGCGTGGTGGCGCAGATCCGTGAGATGGCGGCCACTCGCCACGTGGTCGACTATTTCTGCTGAGTTGGCTGCGGCCATGAGCGAGCCAAACACGCCATTGCCTGAGGCGCCCATGCCTGAGGCAACAGGGCCCACGACCACTTTGCCAGCTGTGCCGCCCCTGTCCCGCAGCCCCTTTGTGGCGCAAATGGGCTGCCAGCTTGATCGCCTGGAAAAGGGCCGGGCTGAGTTGAGTCTGACGGTGCAAGACGGCGTGCACACCAACTTGTTTGGTGTGGCCCATGGCGGGGTGCTGATGACCTTGCTGGATGTGGCCATGGCCTATGCCGCACGCAGCCTCAGCAATGAGGTGGAGGATGTGGGTGAGGGCGAATCCATCGGCGTGGTGACGGTTGACCTGAGCACCCAGTTCTTGCGTCCGGGCGAGGGCCATCTGCAAGCGGTGGGTGAGGTGGTGCGGCGTGCCGACCGCCTGGCTTTTTGCGAAGGCCGTGTGCTCAACGAGCGCGGACAGGTTTGCGCCCAAGCCACGGGCACCTTCAAGTACATGCGGGCATTGCCGGTCACGGCCACGTCCGTCAAGCCCTATCTGGGGCAAGTGGATTGATCATCAAGGAGACACTGTGAGCACCGTCAATCATCAGATCCTGTTGGTGTCGCGCCCTCAAGGCGAGGCCTCGGTCGATAACTTCAAGCTGGTCGAGCAGCCTCTGCCAACAGTCAATGAACTGGCCGATGGGCAGGTGCTGGTCAAGCACAATTACTTGTCGTTGGACCCGTACATGCGTGGCCGCATGAATGACAGCCGCAGCTATGCCGACCCGCAGCCCTTGAATGCCGTGATGCTGGGCGGCACGGTGGGCGAAGTGGTGCTGAGCAAGCACCCCAAATTTGCTGTGGGTGACCCGGTTTTGGGTATGGGCGGCTGGCAAGAATATTCATTGGTGGACGCCCATGTGCGCGGCGCCATCCACAAGGTTGACACGCGTCACATCCCCCTGTCGGCCTACCTGGGGGCGGTCGGGATGCCGGGCGTGACGGCCTGGTATGGCCTGGTCAAAATCATCGCGCCCAAGGCGGGCGAAACCGTGGTGGTCAGTGCGGCCAGCGGTGCCGTGGGCGGCGTGGTCGGCCAGTTGGCCAAAGCCCGTGGTTGCCGCGTGGTGGGCATTGCCGGTGGGGCTGACAAGTGCCAGTATGTGGTCAATGAATTGGGTTTTGATGCCTGTGTGGACTACAAGGCGCACACCGACCCCAAGAGCCTGTACGCCGCCTTGAAAGAGGCCACACCCAATGGCATCGACGGCTATTTTGAAAACGTCGGTGGTGCGATTTTGGATGCCGTTCTGCTGCGCATGAACGCCTTTGGCCGCATCGCCATGTGCGGAATGATTGCGGGCTATGAAGGCCAGGCTTTGCCCATGCAAAACCCGGCGCTGATTCTGGTGTCGCGCTTGAAGATCGAAGGCTTCATCGTTAGCGAGCACCCCGAAGTCTGGCCTGAGGCCACGCAAGAGTTGGGCGCCATGGTGGCCAAGGGCCAGATGAAGTTCAAGGAATCGGTGGCGGAGGGGCTGGCCAGCGCGCCTGAAGCCTTCCTGGGTTTGCTCAAAGGCAAGAACTTTGGCAAGCAATTGGTCAAACTGTCTTAATACGTCGTCAGGAGAAAAACATGTCGTTCTTGAAGTTGCAAGCGGGTCAGACCGCTGTCATCACGGGTGCCGCCAGTGGCTTTGGTCTGGAGTTGGCCCGTCTTGGCGCGCGCAAGGGCTTGAACCTGGTCATCACCGACGTGCAGCTGGAAGCGCTGGACGCGGCCACCACCGAGCTTCAAAGCATGGGCGTGCAAGTGGCCGCCTTGCGGGGTGATGTCTCGCGCAATGAAGACGTGCATGCGCTGGCTGAGATGTGCATGGAGCGCTTTGGCGCCCCCAACATCGTCATCAACAACGCCGGCGTGGCCCATGGCGGTTTGATTTGGGAACACTCGCAGCGCGACTGGGAATGGGTGCTGGGCGTGAACCTGTGGGGCGTGATCAATGGCATGCGCCACTTCATGCCTTTGATGCTGGATGCCGCCAAGCAAGACCCGAACTGGCATGGCCACATGGTCAACGTGGCCTCAATGGCCGGCCTGGTCAACACGCCCAATATGGGCGCATACAACGTCAGCAAGCACGCCGTGGTCAGCCTGAGCGAGACGATGTACCAGGACTTGGCCTTGGTGTCCGAGCAGATTCATTGCTCGGTGCTGTGCCCGTTTTTTGTGCCCACCAGCATCCACAACTCGCATTTGAATCGCCCGACCGAGTTGCGCAGCGATAGCAAACCGACGGTGAGCCAGATGGTGGCGCATGCAACCAGCACCAAGGCCGTGACGTCGGGCAAGGTCACCGCGTCGGATGTGGCTCAGATGGTCTACGACGCCATTGAGAAGGGCCAGTTCTACATCTACAGCCACCCAGAGGCATTGGCCAGCGTCAAGACGCGCCTGGAGGACATTGTGGCCGGTCGTAACCCCAGCGATCCGTTTGCCGCCAAGCCTGAACTGGGCCAGCAATTGCGCGAAGCCCTCAAGGGTGGTTTGAAGGCTGCCCCACAGAAGTAAGCGGTGTGAGCGAACTTGGCGCCCGTTTCAGCGGGCGTCTTGTTCGCGGTGGCGCGCCAACACCACCCCTCGCGCGGCAAAGCGCTGCACCAATTGCTCGACGCAATATACCGAGCGGTGCTGGCCGCCGGTGCAGCCAATGGCGACCGTCACGTAGCTGCGCTGATCGTCTTCCATGGTGGGCAGCCAGCGCAGCAAGAAGGCTTCGATCTGAGCCACCATTTCAGCCGCTTCAGGCTGCTGCGCCAGGTAGTCGATCACAGGCTGATCTCGCCCCGTCAAGGGCTTGAGCTCCTTGATGTAGTAGGGGTTGGGCAGCATGCGCACGTCAAACACGAAGTCCGCATCAATGGGTACGCCGTGTTTGAACGCAAATGACTCGAACACCAGGGTCAAGCGCGAAGAGGCAGCTTGCACCACGTTGTGAATCCAGGTGCGCAATTGGGCTGGGCGCAGCAAGGACGTGTCGATCACGGTGGACACGTCTCTGAGCGGGCTCAACAGCTCGCGCTCCAGGTTGATCGTGTCGACCAGAATCTTTTCGCCCGACGAGCCCTCGACCTGCGCGATCTGCGACAGGGGGTGAGGGCGGCGTGTCTCAGAAAAACGGCGCACCAGGGCGTCTGTGCTGGCGTCCAGAAACACCGATCGCACCGAGATGCCTTCCTGGCGCAATTGCGTCAGCACGGGCAGCAGGTCGGGCAGCGATTGCGCGCTGCGCACGTCAATGGACACGGCCAAGCGGCGCTGCAAGGCAGGCGCGCGTTTTTGTTCCAGGTCGACCAGGCCTTGCAACAATTCAGGGGGCAGGTTGTCGACGCAGAAGTAGCCGGTGTCTTCCAGTGCGTTGAGCGCCACGGACTTGCCTGAGCCAGAAATGCCGGTCAGCACGACGATGTCAAGCACGCTCATGCGGCCACCTTTTTGGCTCGGCCTTTGGTGTTGCTGGCTGGGCTGGATGGGGCCTGTTGTGCGGCCACGGCTTGATCATGTTCCCGCGCGGTCTGCAGCATGGCGGCAGCATGCGCCCGGCTGGTGTCGGTGATGGCGCCGCCCAGCATGCGGGCGATTTCCTTGACGCGGTCGTCTTGATCCACGCCCCGGATGTCGCTGCTGGTCTGGCCGTTGCTCAAGGCTTTAGACACGACCAAGTGCTGGTGCGCGCACGCGGCCACTTGAGCCAGGTGGGTCACCGCCAAAACCTGACGGTCGCGGCCCAGCTGTTGCATCAATTGGCCCACCGTGTCGGCCACGGCGCCGCCCACGCCCGAATCGATTTCGTCAAAGATCAGGGTGCCCACGGCGGCGGTCTCATCGGCGCGCTGCGTGGTGGTCACCGCAATGGCCAAAGCCAGGCGAGACAGCTCGCCACCCGATGCCACCTTGCCCAAGGGGCGAGGGGTGCTGCCCGCATGGCCGGCCACCAGCAGGTCAATCGACTCCAGGCCAAAGGCCTGAGGTTCGTCTTGCTGGATCAGGGCGACTTCAAAGCGCCCC
Organism: Burkholderiales bacterium; assembly: GCA_028869095.1. Classification (GTDB taxonomy): domain Bacteria; phylum Pseudomonadota; class Gammaproteobacteria; order Burkholderiales; family Burkholderiaceae_C; genus Aquabacterium. The sequence continues at coordinate 4,059 of JAGWTE010000110.1, read as the reverse complement.
CCCGCCATGCCCAGTTTTTGCATGGCCTCGGTCACGGTCTGGCTCAACACGGGGGCGATGGCGGCGCGCTGTTTGGACACCGCCTTGGCCGTGGTCAGCCAGGCTTGGTGCGCGGCTTGGGCTTGCTGCTCCAAGGCGTCCAGGTCAGCGGCGGCATCCAGCACGGCCAATTCATCTTTCCAGCTTTGGAGCAGTTCCGGCAGGTCCGCAGGCGGGCGGCGGTAGCGACGCGCCAGGCTCATCCATTGGGACATGCGGCTGTCCAGCTCTTGCAGCCGGTCTGGGTCCAGCTCGGTATGGCGCAGGGCGGCGTTGATGCTGTGGGCGGCATCCTGCAATTGCGCCTGGGCACTGCGCAACACGTCCAGGGCGTTGGCCAATTGGGGCTCGACACCGGCGACCTCGTCCAGCGCGTCAATGGCGCGCGAGGTCAGCGAGTCGGCACTGTCATCGGCTTCCGAGACGGCATCCAGCGCCAATCGGGCGGCGTCCAAAATGGCCTGGCCGTGGCTCAAACGCTGGTGCTCGGTGTTCAACTCGTTCCACTCGTCCGCTTGCGGCTTGAGTTTGTCCAGCTCGCTGATCTGCCATTGCAGGCGTTCGCGTTCGCGGTCCAGATCGGCTTGGCGGCTGCGGGCGTCATCCAGCTTTTGTTGGGCCTGGCGGCGAGCAGTCCAGACCGTTTGCAGGCTGGCGGTGTCGACCCCGGCTTGGGCATCCACCAAGGCACGAACCGAGTCCGCCCGCGTCAGGCTTTGCCAGGCGTGCTGGCCGTGGATGTCGACCAGGTGTTCGCCCAACTCGCGCAGTTGCGACACGGTCGCGGTGCGGCCATTGATCCAGGCGCGGCTTTTGCCCTGGTTATCTACCACGCGGCGCAGCAGCAAAGGGTCGCCCGACTCGGCCAGGTCAAAGCCCGCGTCTTCCAGCCAGGGGGCCAAGGTGGCCAGCAAGGCAGCAGACGGTTCAAACTCGGCCGTGATGTCGGCCCGAGCGGCGCCTTCGCGCACCACGCCTGCGTCACCTCGGCTGCCCAGCGCCAGTTGCAGGGCGTCGATCAAAATCGATTTGCCGGCGCCGGTTTCGCCGGTCAGGGCGGTGAAGCCCATGCTCAGGTCCACGTCCAGCGACGTGACGATCACGAAGTCGCGCAGGATCAGGCGACGCAGCATCTCAACTCACTCCTTCGTTCCAGCGCAGTTTGCGCCGCAGCGTGGCGTAGTAGTTCCAACCCTGTGGGTGCAAGAAGCGCACCCGGTGGGCCGAGCGGCGCACCGTCACGCGGTCACCGTGCAGCAGGCTGGCCAGACTTTGCATGTCGAAGTTCATGCTGGCGTCTTTGCCGGCCACGATCTCGATGGTGATGGTGCCGGTGTCGGGCACCACGATGGGCCGGTTGGACATGGTGTGCGAGGCGATGGGCACGATCACCCAACCACCCAAGCCCGGATGCATGATGGGGCCGCCGGCGGACAAGGCATAGGCGGTGGACCCGGTGGGCGAGGACACGATCAAGCCGTCCGCCCGGTAGTTGGCCACCAGCAGGCCATCGACCTCGGCGCGCAGTTCCACCATGCTGGCGGTGGCGCCACGGCTGACCACCACTTCATTGATGGCGTAGCCCTCGTAAATGGTTTCCATGCCGCCGTCACGACGGGGGCGCAGCACGGCGCCTTCAAGCACCGAGCGGGTTTCTTCTTCGTACTGCCCAGACAAGATCAGGGGCAGGGCGTTGTGCATGTCGCGGTGCTGGACGTCGGTGATGAAGCCCAAGCGACCTTGGTTGATCCCGATCAGCGGCACGTCATAGCGGGACAGCTCACGCGCGGTGGCCAGCATGGTGCCGTCGCCGCCCACCACCACGGCCACATCGCATTCGCGGCCGATTTCATTGATGGTCAGCGAGGGGTAGTCGCCCATGCCCGTGTTCAGTGCCGTCTCGATTTCAAGCGACACATCCACCCCAGCGCGCGACAGCAAATGGGCCACGTCTTCCAATACCGGGCGAATGCCGCGGGCCTGGTATTTACCAATCAGGGCAGCGTGACGAAAACGGCAGGAAGAAGGGCTGGGCATGCGGCGAATTACACCACAGCGAGGTGTGAATCGACACCACGCATCGGGTAGTCCTTTCCCCCCGATTTGCGCGCTTGGGGCCTAGAATAAACGCCACATGTTGGATGACCGAGCCAAGATTCTTCTGAAGGCGCTTGTCGAGCGCTACATCGCCGATGGGCAACCTGTGGGTTCGCGCACGCTTTCGCGCGCGTCGGGCCTGGAGTTGTCTGCCGCCACCATCCGCAATGTGATGGCCGATCTGGAAGACTTGGGCCTGATCGTCAGCCCCCACACCTCGGCCGGACGCGTGCCCACCGCGCGGGGCTATCGCATGTTTGTGGACACCATGCTCACGGCTCGCCAGTTGTCCTTGGACGACCTGGACACCCAGACCCGTGAGCAACTGCTGCCCGACCAGCCCCAACGCGTGATCGCCAATGCCGCGCAGATGCTGTCCAGCCTGTCGCAGTTCGTGGGCGTGGTGACCTCGCCGCGCAAAGCCTCGGTGTTCCGGCACATTGAGTTTTTGCGTCTGGGTGACAAGCGTGTGCTGGTCATTTTGGTGGCGCCGGATGGCGACGTTCAGAACCGGGTGATCTTCACGGCGCAGGACTTTAGCCAGTCGCAACTGGTGGAGGCCAGCAACATCCTCAACAGCCACTATTCGGGCTTGTCGATTGAGGAAATGCGTGGACGCCTCAAGAGTGAAGTGGACCAGCTGCGTAGCGAGATGGCTGTGCTGATGGGGCAGGCCGTGCAGGCGGGCAGCGATGCCATGGCCGAGACCTCCGACCAATTGGTCGTGTCCGGCGAGCGCAATTTGCTGACGGTGGAAGACTTTTCCAACGACCTGGGCTCACTGCGCCGCATGTTCGACCTGTTCGAGCAAAAGACCCAATTGATGCGCCTGCTGGATGGCTCCAGCCGGGCCGAGGGTGTGCGCATCTACATCGGCGGCGAAAGCCAGGTGGTGCCGTTTGAAGAACTGTCCGTCGTGTCCGCCCCATATGAGATCAACGGGCAGGTGGTGGGCACCCTGGGGGTGATCGGCCCCACTCGCATGGCCTACGACCGGATGATCGAAATTGTCGACATCACGTCACGCTTGGTCAGCAATGCGCTGAGTCAGAAGTAGCAGGCCCTACAATCGCGAATTCCTTGCTGCGCAAGGCCGGGGGCCGCTAGTTCATGCTGGTTAGAGCAGAGGACTCATAATCCTGTGATGAGCTCTTTTGGTTGGATTTTTTGACGATATTGTCTATATAAATCAAGCACTTGCGGTTTTTCTTGTGAGTGCTTTTTTCATTGTCTTCCAACAATCTTCCAACTGGATTTTTTTGGCTCCTCGACCAATCGTGTGGGTGGAGACCTGTTGAAGGTGGCGACAACAGCTATCTAACTTCGACCAACTGTGTGGGCCGATGGCAAAACGTATAAGCTCAGTCATCACTGCTCACAACAGTACAAGGTTCACCGAGATCGACTCGAACACTGTGGAGTTGAAATCATGACTGAAGCCGTGAAAACCCTCTTCCCCATTCGCTCCGAGGATGAATACAGGGCAGCACTCAAGCAAGCTGAAGCATTCTTTGATGCAGAGGCGGAGGTTGACCCTAATAGCGATGAGGGGGCTTACTTTGAGGCCCTGATCACATTGATTGAGGCCTATGAACGCAAGCACTAATGACTTAGTGCACGGTGTGACCTTCTCAGCAGTCTGCTAGGGCAACAATCTCAAATTTTGCTGGACAAAGTGGTAGGCCGGGAGGGACTTGAACCCACGACCAAACGATTATGAGTCGTCTGCTCTAACCGACTGAGCTACCGGCCCACTTGTCTAGGGGCGCTATTCTGGCACGAACTTTATGAGATTTTTGCCAGAGGGTGTTCGCGCCGATCGAATTCTGACCCACCCTGCCGATCGAATATTGACCCAGGACGGACAGTTGCTTTTGTGATGGGCAACTGTGGATAAGTGTACCCACTGACGATCAACGATGG
>JAGWTE010000287.1 GCA_028869095.1 Burkholderiales bacterium | reverse complement strand
CCATCTTCGGGGCTGTAGATGCGGGTCACGCCATAGGCTTGCAGGTCTCGGATCTCGTCGGCCACGATCACGCCGCCGCCGCCGCCAAACACCTGAATGTGTTCGCCGCCGCGTTGGCGCAGCAGGTCGATCATGTACTTGAAGTACTCGGTGTGGCCGCCCTGGTAGCTGCTGACCGCAATGCCGTGCACATCTTCTTGCAGGGCGGCGGTCACGATGTCGTCGACCGAACGGTTGTGGCCCAGGTGGATCACCTCGGCGCCCATGCTCATCAGGATGCGCCGCATGATGTTGATGGCGGCATCGTGCCCGTCAAACAGCGAAGCGGCTGTGACAAAGCGGATCTTGTGCGCGGGGCGGAAGTGCGCCAGCGCTTGGATTTGGGCAGACAGGTCGGTCATTTGGGTGTCCTTTTGACCGCTTCCAGTCTAGAAACCTGGCGCCCGTCTGGCGATAGCCAAAGCCGTCAGTGTCTTTGGCGGATTTGGGCAGCGCCCCACTGGGGTGAACCCTCCTCCAAAGTGGGGTGACTTCTCAACATTCACTTTTACACCCCTTTGCAAGTGCTTATTTTTGAACGACTTTTTGTGTGCGGATTGCCTGCAAAAACGCGTCTAAGTCCTTGATTTCATTGAAGATTTTTTCTCTTTCAAGCTTGTTTTGGGTGTTTGGATCGGTTAAAGTGGGATTTAGTGCACTTTGGTGGAGTTTTGTGGTGAATTTGGTCTTTCAAGGGGCTTCGGCGCTGGCGCTGGACGCAAAGGGACGGATGGCCGTTCCCTCGCGCCATCGCGACGCTTTGCAAGCGCTTTGCGAAGGGCAGCTCACCATCACCAAGCATCCCGATGGTTGTCTGATGGTCTTTCCGCGCCCGTCGTGGGAAACCTTCCGTGACAAGGTGGCGGCCCTGCCCATGTCGGCATCGGGCTGGAAGCGAATCTTTCTGGGTAATGCCATGGACGTCGAAATCGATGGATCAGCCCGGGTGCTCGTGTCGCCTGAGTTGCGTGCAGCCGCCGGCATCACCAAGGATGTGATGCTGTTGGGAATGGGCAGCCACTTTGAATTGTGGGATGCCGAGCGCTACGCCGCACATGAGGCCGAGGTGATGGCGCAGGCGATGCCTGATGCCCTCCAGGATTTCACCTTCTGACGCCATGGAGTCCGCATGCACACCTTGGCAGCATCAGACGGTTCTGCTGAACGAGGCAGTCGATGCCCTGTGGGACCAGACTGCCGGCCCGGCCCCGACGGGTGTCTATGTGGACGCCACCTTTGGTCGCGGCGGGCATTCCCGTCTGATTTTGTCCAAACTCTCACCGCAGGCCCGTCTGCTGGCGCTGGATCGCGATCCGGAAGCCATTGCGCATGCCACCCAAGGGCCGCAGGCGATCCTCGATCCTCGTTTTCGGATCGAGCATGCGGCGTTTTCGTCCTGGGCGCAGGTTGTGTCCGATCTGGGTCTGGGGCCGGTTCAGGGTTTGTTGATGGACATCGGGGTCTCGTCGCCGCAAATCGACAACCCTGCGCGGGGCTTCAGTTTCCGTTTCGATGCGCCCCTGGACATGCGGATGGACACGACGCAGGGCGAGAGTGCGGCCGACTTCCTGGCCCGAGCGACACAAGATGAATTGGCCTACGTCATCCAAACCTATGGCGAGGAGCGGTTTGCTCGCCCCATTGCAAAGGCGCTTGTCGCTAGCCGCGAAGCCGGACAACCAGTTCGCACCACTGGCGAGTTGTCAGCGATCGTGGCTCGTACAGTCAAGACACGCGAAGCTGGTCAAGATCCCGCAACCCGCACCTTTCAAGCTCTTCGGATTCACGTCAACCGTGAGCTCGGTGAGCTCGAAGACGCACTGGAGGCA
>JAGWTE010000109.1 GCA_028869095.1 Burkholderiales bacterium | reverse complement strand
GGCGTCAGCTATGTCTTGCCGCTGGAGCTGGTGGCCGAGTGCCTGGAGGTGCCTCCTGAGTACACGGCCGACCCCACCCAGGTCTCGGGCCACTTTGACCTGCGAGGCGAAGTGGTGCCTTATCTGGACCTGGGTTTGTTCTATCGGCACCAGCCCCCTAAGAGCGGGCGCCGCAGCCTGATCCTGGTGCGCGACGGCATGAACCGTGTCGGCCTGATCGTGGACCGCTTGGTGGGTGAACACCAGACCGTCATCAAGCCCTTGGGACAAGTCTTTCAACAAATTCGGGGCCTGGCCGGCTCCACCATTTTGGGCAGCGGAGAAGTGGCGCTGATCCTGGATGTGCCAGCCCTGCTGGACCTGGCCACCAACCGCCTCAGTGCTCGCACGGCTTCATCGTGAGTTCCCTGTCGTTTTAGAACATCCCGCTCATCACCCCTATTAATCAGGAGCCCATCATGGCGCACCCTCAACACTCATCCGGATACGGGCTGTTTGCCCCGATCATGCCCTTGCTCAATGTGCTCAAGTTGCGCGGCAAGCTGGGCCTCATCGGCATCGTTCTGGCTGCGCCCTTGATCACCTTGTTGGTGCTCATGGTGCAGCGCACGCAAGCCAGTGTGACCTACACCCAGGGGGAATTGAAGGGCGCGCCTGCGGGGCGCGTGCTGCCCGATCTGGGGGTGGCCTTGGCCGATCGGCGTGGCTTGGTCGCCATGGCCCTCAACGGGCGGTCTGCGGACACCGAACTCAAGCAGTTGGACGAGCGGATCAATCACATCCTGGACGACACCCAGGCGGCCTTGAAAGCGGCGGGCAACTTGGATCTGGACAAGGAGCTGCAGGCCTTGAAAACCGAGGTGGCGGGTTTGCAAACCGCCCACTGGGAGTCTGGCAATGAGGCTTTCGCGATGCACACCAAGGTGGCGCGTGAAGTGGTGGGGCTGGTTGACCGGGTGGCCGAGCAAAGTGGCTTGTTGCTGGACCCCGATGCGGCGGGCTACATGTACATGGACGTGGTGTTTGGTCGCACGGCGCCCTATCTGGATGCCTTTGCCCGCATGCGCGGACTGACGGTGCGGGCCGTTCAAAAGGGCACCTGGACGGAGATAGATGGCGCTTTGCTGAAGGTGCAAGCGCAAGCCTTGGGTGATGCGGAGAGTGCGTTGCAAACGCGCGTGGCGGCCTTGATGCGTGCGGGTGAGCCCGAGCCCAAGGGTTGGAAGGAAACTCAGGCCGCAGTCAAAGCCTATGTCGCCCGTCTGGACACGGTCGGCGCCGCTTTGGCGGCCGGGGGCAAAGGCAAAGACGCCATCGATGCCATGGCGTTGTTCAAAGAGGGGCAGAGCGCTATTGCCGTGGTGAGCCAATTCAACAGCGCAGCGTATGACAGCCTGCAGTCCTTTCTCAACGCGCGCATTGTGCATGACACCCGTGACCGCAATGTCTTGGGGGGGCTGGCCGCTTTGGGCTTGCTGTCGGCGGCCTACCTGTACTTGGCTGTGATGTCGGCCATTCAGAGAAACGCGGCCCAGGTACTGGATGCGGCCAATGGCCTGGCACATGGGAAGCTGGATGTGCCGGCCAAGGTGGCAGGCAAGGATGAAATGGCGATGATGGCTCGGGCCGTGGCGTCGGTGCAGGAGACCATTCGAGACCTGATCCAGCAAATGAACAGCATGGCCTCCGAGCATGAGCGCGGAGAGATCGACGTCGTCATCGATTCGCAGCGCTTCCAGGGCGAGTTCCGCACGGTGGCGCAGGGCGTCAATGACATGGTCGGCGCGCACATTGCGGTCAACAAGATGGCCATGCATGTGGTGGCCGAGTTTGGCTCCGGCAACCTTGACGCGCACATTGACCCGCTGCCGGGCAAGATGGCCTTCATCAACGAGACCATTGAGCGTGTGCGGGCCTTGCTCAAGCAAGCCGCCGTGGCTGCCGCAGAAAACCTGCGCATCCGTCAAGCGCTGGATGTGGTGCCCAGCGCGGTGATGGTGGCCGATGCCCAAGGCGTCATCCGCTACACCAACACCGCCGTCACCGACCTGTTGGGTCGCCTTGAAAACGACTTGCGGACCGTGGTGCCCACCTTTGATCACCGCAAGATTCTGGGGTCCAACTTTGACAACTTCCACCGCAACCCCGCGCACCAGCGTGGCATCGTGGACAAGCTGACCAAGCCTTATCGCGCCGACATCAAGTTCGGCGGCTCCTCGGTTCGCCTGATCGCCACGCCGATGTTCGACGCCGCAGGCCAACGCATTGGCTCGGTGCTGGAGTGGGTGGATCGCACGCAGGAAGTGCGGGTAGAGTCGGACGTCACCGCGGTGGTGCAGGCCGCAGCCAAGGGCGAGTTCTCGCGCCGCCTGCAAGTCACCGCGCAAGAGGGCTTCTTCCGCATGCTGGGCGATGGCATGAACGAATTGCTGTCGGCCACCGAGCGCAACCTGCAAGAGGTCAGCGCGTGCATCAACCGCGTGGCCCAAGGCAATTTGTCGCAAACGCTGGATGGCGAATTCGACGGCATCTTTGCGCAACTGCAGTCGGATGTGAACCAGATGATGGCGCAGCTGGTGGGCACCATCTCTGATGTGATCACCGCTGCGGAGGCCTTGAACTCGGCGGCTGGCCAGGTGTCGACCACCTCGCAATCGCTGTCGCAATCGGCCTCTGAGCAAGCGGCCAGCGTGGAAGAGACCACGGCCTCGCTGCAAGAGATGGGCTCGTCCGTCAAACAAAACAGCGAGAACGCCACCGTCACCGATGGCATGGCGACCAAGGCCTCCAAGGAAGCGCTGGAAGGCGGTGAGGCTGTGACCCGCACGGTCCAGGCCATGAAGTCCATCGCGACCAAGATCTCGATCATCGATGACATTGCCTACCAAACCAATCTGCTGGCCTTGAACGCCGCCATCGAAGCGGCACGAGCCGGTGAGCATGGCAAGGGCTTTGCGGTGGTGGCCGCTGAGGTGCGCAAGCTGGCCGAACGCAGCCAGGTGGCGGCGCAAGAAATCGGCCAGCTGGCCGGCTCCAGCGTGAGCCTGGCTGAGCAGGCTGGCACCTTGCTCAATCAGATGGTGCCCTCTATCAACAAGACCTCTGATCTGGTGCAAGAGATCGCGGCCGCGTCAGGCGAACAATCGCACAGCGTCTTGCAGATCAATCAGGCCATGGACCACCTCAACACGACGACGCAGCAAAATGCCTCGGCTTCAGAAGAGTTGTCGGCCACAGCGGAAGAGTTGTCGGCCCAGGCGAGCCAGTTGCGCGAGATGATGGCCTTCTTCCAGCTGGCCAATGGGGCACGCGCTGCCGCGCACATGCCCCGCAGTGGCCCGAGACAGGCTGCCAGTCCGGACCGTTCGGCCTCTCGTGTCGCCATGCGTGCCGCCGCAGCCGCAGCCCATCCTCGTGCGAGCGCGGCAGCGGAGTCCTTCGCTGCGGTCGATGAGACCAGCTTCTCACGCTTTTGACGGGGGCCGCCATGCACCACGTTGCCGCACCTGACAAGCCCATCGGTTGGGAGGTGAACGACGAGCAGGCGGCAGACCGGCCGCTGCTGCAGTTCTTGCGCTTCTCGGTGGGGTCGGACGCTTATGCCGTGCGCATTGAGTTGGTACGCGAGATCCTGGAGGTGGCGCAAATGACGCCGCTGCCTTTGATGCCCACCTTTGTGCGCGGGGTGATGAACCTGCGGGGCGCCGTGGTGCCGGTGGTGGACCTGTCGGCCCGCCTGGGCATGGATGCCACCGAGATTGGGCGCCGCACCTGCGTCATCATGGTCGATCTGGCGGGCGACGAAGGCCACGGCCCTCAAAGCCTGGGCGTGCTGGTTGAAGCCGTGCATGAAGTCTTTGATGTGGAAGAGGGCGCGATCGAAGGCGTGCCACGCATGGGCACCAAGATCGACCCGTCTTTCATCGCGGGCATGGTCCGCGTGCGCGGAGAGGTCACGCCAGCGCTGGACTTCGAGCGCATGCTGGCGCAGCAAATGTTGTCGGATCTGATCGCCGCCCACAGCCAAAAGGGATCGATGCATGCTCTCGCCGAAGCGGTTTGAAGCCGTCACCCAGTTGTTCTTTGACGTCTCCGGCATCCGCCTGGGTGAGCACAAGCGCCCGCTGGTGGTCAGTCGGCTGCAAAAGCTGGCGCAAGAGCGGGGTTGCCATTCGCTGGACGAGTACGTCGATCGCTTGCTGAACCAAGCCGATCCGCTGGAGGTGGTCAAGGTGGTGGACAAACTGACCACCAACGAGACCTACTTCTTTCGCGAGCCCCAGCACTTTGACTTTTTGGCCCAATTGATGAGCCGCCCTCGATCCAGCCCGGGCGACTTTCGGGTCTGGAGCGCGGCCAGCTCGTCCGGAGAAGAGGCCTACAGCATCGCCATGTTGTTGGCCGACAAAATGGGCCAGCGCGGCTGGGAGATTGTCGGGACGGACCTGTCCACCCAGATGGTCGACAACGCCCGGCGCGCGCTCTACACCATGGAGCGCGCCCGCAATGTGCCGCAGGCCTATCTCAAACAATGGTGCCTCAAAGGCGAGGGCCAGTACGACGGCTACTTGCTGATTGACAAAATGTTGCGCACGAAGGTTCGCTTCCAAGGGGCGAACCTGACGCAAGAGCTGCCCGAGATCGGCCAGTTCGACGTCATCTTCTTGCGCAATGTGCTGATCTATTTCGATAACCCCGGTAAAGAAGACATCGTCAACCGTGTGATCACGCGCCTGAAGCCGGGTGGCTTTTTGTTGACCGGACACGCTGAATCCTTGGCCAATCTTCATGTCCCACTCAAAACCATTGCTCCCGCCGTCTACACGCACGCCTAAAGCGGCGGACGTCGGCATCGTCGTGGCCCAGCCGGGTCAGGACCTGCATTTGCTGGCGGGGCAACTCTACTTTGGCAGCACCGCCCGGCGTGTGCACACGCTCTTGGGGTCTTGCGTGGCCGTGACGCTGTGGCACCCCGGGCTGCGCGTGGGTGGCATGTGCCACTTCTTGTTGCCCAGCCGGCAAAAACCGGTCGGGGCACCGCGCGATGGCCGCTTTGGCAATGAATCCCTGGAAATGCTGGTGGAGGCCCTGACCCGTGTAGGCAGCAAGCCGCAGGACTACCAGGTGCATTTGTATGGCGGCGCCGATACCCTGCCCGATTCCACCGGGCACAAGTTCAATGTGGGCGAGCGCAACATCGAACAGGGCTGGAACCTGATCGATCAATACGGCTTTGTCCTGCAAAACGTCGATGTGGGTGACCACGTGCCCCGCAACGTGTCCATGACCTTCTCGGACGGGGTGGTCCAGATGCGCAGAGGCAAGTCCATGAAGATGGCGAGGTAGGCATGGCGATCACCGCCTTTGTGATTGACGACTCTGCGGTGGTGCGCAAGCACCTGACCGAAACCTTGACGGCCGGTGGCATCCAGGTGCTGGGCAGCGCGTCGGACCCCTTGTTTGCCCTGCCCAAGCTGCAGGCGAACTGGCCCAATGTCATCGTGCTGGACGTGGAGATGCCTCGCATGGATGGCATCTCGTTTTTGAAGAAGCTGATGGCCGAGCACCCGACCCCTGTGGTGATGTGCTCGACCCTGACCGAAAAAGGCTGCGAGACCACCATGCAGGCGCTGGCGGCTGGGGCCGTCAGCTTCGTGACCAAACCCAAGATGGGCTTGAAGGGCTTCTTGGAGGACCGCAGCAACGGCCTGGTCGAAGCCGTCAAAGCGGCGGCCAAGGCCAATTTGCGGGCCTTTGCCGCGCCCTCTAAAACGGCGAGCTTGCCCGTGGCCCGTGCCATCCCGCCGCGCCCAGTTGCCAGCTCGGCGGTGGCAGCCGGCAAAGCGCCGCTCATGCAAGGCGCCTTGTCCGAGACCACCGACCGCGTGGTGGCCATTGGCATCTCGACAGGGGGCGTGCAATCCATCGAGGTGGTCTTGCGTCAGTTGGATCGCACCTGCCCCGGCATCCTCATCGTGCAGCACATGCCGGCGGCGTTCACCGCCTCGTTTGCCGAGCGCCTCAACGGGGTCTGCGACATGGAGGTGCTGGAGGCCAAAGATGGCGACCGTCTCATCAACGGCCGCGTCCTGATCGCGCCGGGTGGCCGTCACATGCAACTCAAGCGCAGTGGCGCGCAGTACGTGGTCGAGATCAAGGACGGTCCCCTGATCAACCACCACCGCCCCTCGGTGGACGTCTTGTTTCGCTCCGTGGCCGCGTGTGCCGGGCGCAATGCGGTCGGCCTGATCATGACCGGCATGGGCGACGATGGGGCACGCGGTCTCAAAGACATGCTCGAAGCCGGCGCCTATACGGCCGCGCAAGACGAAGCCAGTTGCGTGGTGTTCGGCATGCCGGCCATGGCCCTGAAGCTGGGGGCCGCTGAAGAGGTCGTGGGCTTGCAAGACATTGCACAGTGGATCCGACAGGCGGTGATCCGGCCCTTGCGGTAATTGATTTGGATCAGGTGTAGGACCAGACAGGCCCTGCCACTGATCCCTGTGTTTTGTTTGGCATTACATTGCTGTCCAGTGCGCGCGTGCGAGTTTCAGCGCGTTTAACCTTGGGGATAGCCATGAAAAAAATCATGTTGGCCGTGGTTGCGGCCCTGTCGGTCGGTGGTGCTTGTGCGGAGCCCTACCTCGGTGCTGGCCTGACCATGAGCACGGTCAATGTCAATTGCGCGGGCAAGCTGACCTGCACCCACGACGGGGCAGGCGCCAAGATCTATGGCGGCTATATGGGCAAATCCGGCATCGGCGGCGAGTTGGTCTACCTGCAACTGGGCACCGCCAAAACCACCACCGCGACCACCAATACCGATTACGAGGCCTCTGGTGTGGCGGCGGCTTTGGTCATGCGCGGCACCGTTTCGCGCTCCTTCTTTGTCAACGCCAAGCTGGGTCTGGCGCGGGTCACCACGACCGCCAAGGCGCGTACAGCGGCGGCCATCCAGCCTGACTACAGCGAATCCACGACCAAGCCCTACCTGAGCTTGGGCGCCGAATACGGCTTCGTCGAGAACGTCAAGCTCACTGCCTTCGTCGATTCGACCAAAGGCAAGATCTACGGCGACAGCGCCGCGATCCACTCCTTCGGCTTGGGCGTCGAGTTCCTGTTCTGAGCAAGGTTTGGATACATCCCCAGTCTGGCCACTGCTACATTTTGGGCCGCGCGTGCCACCACGGCGCGCTTTGACTGGAAGGATGTATCGTGAAAAAGCTGGTCGTTTCTTTGTTGGCAGGCCTGGGCCTGAACGCGGCGTTCGCTGCTGATGGCTACATCGGCGCGTCCATTGGCAGCAGCCATTTCAATGTGGATTGTGCCGGCACGTTTCAGTGCTCGGACTCGGACGTCGGCCTCAAACTCTACGGTGGCTTGCCCATCAACCAGAACGTGGCGCTGGAAGTGGGCTACACCGATTTTGGCCAGTTCGAAATCGACCATGGTGCGGTCAGCGTGTCGGCCTTGACCGTGGGCGTGGCGCTGCGCGCACCCATCAACCACCACATCAATGTGGTTGGACGTTTGGGCGTGGCCGCGATGACCACCGAAGGCTCGGGCTGGCTCGCACACCGCAGCGAAAACCACACCCAGTTCCTGGCCGGCATCGGTCTGGAATCGCCCTTGAACAAGAACTGGAAAGTGCAAGGCGGCCTGGATCTGACCAGCTTTGACTACCTGGGTGACAGTGGCTCGCTCTACATGCTCCACGTGGGCGTGCAGTACGGGTTCTAAGCGGCGTCTCAGCGCTTTCCAAGCCGCTTGAAAGCAAAAAGCCCCGCTTTTGGCGGGGCTTGTCTTTACAAGACCGGGATGTCAGATGTTCAGGCTTGGGCCTTGAACTTCAAGCGCCAGGCGTGCAGCAAAGGCTCGGTGTAGCCAGAAGGCTGTTCCTTGCCCTTGAAGACCAGGTCCAACGCAGCCTGGAAGGCTGCGCCATTGGGGTTGGCCACCAAGGACTTGTACAGCTTGTCGCCGGCGTTTTGGCCATCGACCACCGCTGCCATGCGGGTGAAGGTTTCACGCACTTGGGCTTCGGTCACCACGCCATGGTGCAGCCAGTTGGCCACGTGTTGGCTGGAGATGCGCAGCGTGGCGCGGTCTTCCATCAAGCCGATGTTGTGGATGTCAGGCACCTTGGAGCAGCCCACGCCTTGGTCAATCCAGCGCACCACATAACCCAGGATGCCCTGGATGTTGTTGTCCAGCTCTTGCTGCTTGTCAGCGGCAGACCAGTTGGTGTCAGCGGCCACGGGGATGGTCAAGAGCTTGTCCATCAGGCTTTGTGCGTCTTCGCCAGACTGCTCGATCTCCAACTGCACAGCGGCCACGCTCACTTGGTGATAGTGGGTGGCGTGCAGCGTCGCGGCGGTGGGCGATGGCGTCCAGGCGGTGTTGGCGCCCGCCTTGGGGTGACCGATCTTTTGCTTGAGCATTTCAGCCATCAGGTCAGGCATGGCCCACATGCCCTTGCCGATCTGAGCGCGGCCACGCAGGCCACATTGCAGACCGATCAGCACGTTGCGGCGCTCGTAAGCGGCGATCCAGTCGCTGCCCTTGATGTCACCCTTGCGCATCATGGCGCCGGCCAGCATGGCGGTGTGCATTTCGTCGCCGGTGCGGTCCAGGAAGCCGGTGTTGATGAAAGCGACGCGGCTGGAAGCAGCAGCGATACAAGCCTTCAGGTTGGCAGAAGTGCGGCGCTCTTCGTCCATGATGCCCAGCTTGACGGTGCTGTCAGCCAAGCCCAGCAGTTGTTCGACGCGGGTGAACAACTCAGCAGCGAAAGCCACTTCGGCAGGGCCGTGCATCTTGGGCTTGACGATGTAGACCGAGCCAGCGCGCGAGTTCACGATGCCGTTTTGGCCATGGCGTTGCAGATCGTGCAGGGCGATGGTGGTGGTCACCACGGCGTCCATGATGCCTTCTGGGATCTCTTTGCTGTCAGCGCCCCACAAGATGGCGGGGTTGGTCATCAGGTGGCCCACGTTCCGCACGAACATCAGCGAGCGGCCATGCAGCTTGACTTCGCCACCGTTGGCGCCCGTGTAGATGCGGTCAGCGTTCAGGGTGCGGGTGAAGGTCTTGCCACCCTTTTGCACTTCTTCAGACAGGGTGCCCAATTGGATGCCCAGCCAGTTGCTGTAGCCCAGCACCTTGTCTTCGGCATCCACAGCGGCCACGGAGTCTTCCAAGTCCAAGATGGTGGACAAGGCAGCTTCCAGCACCAGGTCGGACACGCCGGCGGCGTCGGTCTTGCCGATCGGGGTGGCGGGGTTGATCTGGATGTCGATGTGCAGGCCGTTGTTGACCAGCAGCACGCTCTTGGGCGCAGCGGCGTCACCTTGGAAGCCGACGAACTTGGCGGCGTCTTGCAGACCCGTGGTCGAGCCGTTCTTCAGGGCCACAACCAGCTTGCCGCCTTCGACGCGGTAGGCGGTCGCATCCTTGTGCGAAGCGCCAGCCAGCGGGGCCGATTGGTCCAGGAAGTTGCGCGCAAATTCGATGACCTTGTTGCCGCGCACGGGGTTGTAGCCGGTGCCCTTTTCGGCGCCGCCTTCTTCGCTGATGGCGTCGGTGCCATACAGGGCGTCATACAGGCTGCCCCAACGCGCGTTGGCGGCGTTCAAGGCGTAACGGGCGTTCAGGATGGG